>JAYUOT010000278.1:0-5521 GCA_043760705.1 Betaproteobacteria bacterium | reverse complement strand
AAGTGGAATACGACTTTGATGCCAAAGAGCCCGGCCCGGCTTGAGCATTTTGGGCGAATCAAGTATCGAACACTGATTGGTCCGTGCTTTCTCAGGTTTCGAGCGCCTTCTCTTTCGATTCTTCCTGCTCTTTTTCAGGATAGTGATACCACTCACCGTGCGGCGAAATTTTGTCGCAGGAGGGACACTGGGTCTTGGGCCATTTTACGCCGCAACCCGGGCACACGCCACCCGTCCAGAAGGTATGCCAGGTGGTACCGCAACTCGGCAAGCAGTCCCAACGATCTTCATCTCTGGGGCGATACTCGCAGCGCGGGCAGTAGATTTCCTGCTTGTCCTTTTGATCGCTCATGCTTTCAGGTCGCTCATGCTTTCATTTCAATGAGATCATTGCTGCTCTGACTGAGTCGTTCCAGCTCTGGCTTCGTTCTTGCCGCCCCGCCTTAACTCGTAACGCCCTGCCTTAACTCATAATGCCAATTTGCCAAGGGACAAACTCATAGTCGCCCAAGCCGAGCATTTCACTCTTCGAAGCCTCCCCCGAGGCGCACCGCAAAAAGAGCTCAAAAATCTGTTGGCCTTTCTCTTGCACGGTGACCGTGCCATCGAGAATATCGCCACAATTAATGTCCATGTCCTCCTCGAGTTTATTGAACATCGGGCTATTCGTGGCGAGCTTCAAACAAGGCGCAGGTTTGGAGCCGAACATCGAGCCGCGCCCCGTGGTAAAGGCCACCAGGTTGGCGCCGCCTGCGATTTGGCCGGTCGCAGAGACCGGGTCGAAGCCTGGCGTGTCCATAAATACAAAGCCCTTGGTGGTCACGGGCTCAGCATATTTGTAAACCTCCATCAAGGGGCCGGTGCCGCCTTTCATGGACGAGCCCAGGGACTTCTCAAAAATATTGGCGAGGCCTCCGATCTGGTTGCCTGGGCTGACCACGCCATTAATTTGCACGTCCCGGCCGACCGAGTATTCATCCTTCCACCAGCGAATACGCTCGATCAGCTTCTTGCCAATGTCGACCGTCGCAGCGCGCCGGGTGAGCGTATGCTCCACGCCATAAATCTCCGGAGTCTCTGACAAAATACCGGTGCCGCCATGGCGCGCCAAAATATCGACCGCTGCACCGAGTGCAGGATTCGCAGTAATCGAAGAGAAGCCATCCGAGCCACCGCATTGCAGACCGACACATAAATGACTGGCCGACACCGTTTCGCGCCGAACATTATTGGCTTCGGGCAAGAGCGCCTTGACTGCATTAATCCCCGCCTGAATGGTTTGTCGGGTGCCGCCGGTTTCCTGCATGATGAAGGTATGCAAATGCGGGCTGGCGGCGAGTTCTTCTTGCTCAAGCAAGCCTTTGAGTTGGTTACGCTCACAGCCCAAACCGATGACCATCGCTGCGGCTAAATTTGGATGACGAATGTAGCCCGCCATGGTGCGGCGCAGAAGCTGCATCGGCTCGCCCGACATCTCCATGCCGCAACCAATCGAATGGCTAAAGGCCACCACGCCATCCACATTGGGAAACTCAGCGAGACGCTCGGGCGTGAACCAGTCGGCGATGCGATTCACCACCGTGGCCGAGCAATTCACCGTGGACAAAATTCCAATGAAGTTACGCGTGCCCACCTTGCCATTGGCACGCACATAGCCTTGGAAGGTGGCGCGCTGGTCTTCGGGAAGCATTTGCACGGGTTTGAATTCGCTGGCATAGGCATAGTCCCGGTCAAACTCGCGGAACTCGGTGTTGTGGCTATGGACCATGGTGCCGGGCTCGATATCTACATGCGCGAAACCAACCGTCACGTTGTATTTCAGAATGGGCTGGCCCTTCAGAATCTTTTGGGTGGCGATCTTGTAACCTGCCGTGACCTGGGATTTGCTGGTGATGAGCTGGCCCGGCACATCGGTCTCGAAACTCAGGCCGATCGGCACATTCACCCGCGCCACCACCACATTGTCATCAGGATGCAGGCGGATGACCGGGCCAATCATTCGTTTTTCGGTGATTTCAATCATGCTGGAGGCCATTTTTAAAGGGAAAGCCTGCACAATCTAACAGGTTCGAGCCGGTACAGTTTTCCCATGTTCCGCCCGCCCCGCTACACTTAGGGCTACAACATATTGGCGACATCATGGAAATTTCAATTAAACCCAACCCCCACTGCGCCACGCAGGATCAACGCAACCAAATTCTGGCCGCACCCGGCTTTGGCAAGCATTTTAGCGACCACATGGTCTGTGTCACCTGGAGCGAGGGGCGAGGCTGGCACGACGCCCAAGTCATGCCCTACGGCCCGATTGCCCTCGACCCGGCCAGCGCCGTCCTGCATTACGCCCAGGAAATCTTCGAAGGTCTGAAAGCCTATCGCCATGCCGATGGCTCGATCTGGTCGTTCCGCCCCCAGGCCAATGCCTTGCGCTTTCAACGCTCGGCTACCCGCCTGGCCATGCCCCATGTGCCGGAAGACCTTTTCCTGGATGCCATCAAGGCCTTAGTCAAAATCGACGCCGCCTGGGTTCCTACCGGCGGCGAGAACAGCATGTATCTGCGCCCGTTTATGTTTGCCTCCGAAGCCTTTCTTGGCGTACGGCCAGCCCACGAATATCGCTTTATGGTGATCGCCTCGCCAGTCGGTGCGTATTTTTCAGGCGGCGTGAAGCCGGTCAAGATCTGGCTGTCGTCCAACTATGCGCGCGCCGCCTTCGGTGGCACTGGCGCCGCCAAATGCGGTGGTAACTATGCGGCCGGTCTGGTCGCCCAAATGGAAGCTTCAGCGAACGGCTGCGACCAGGTTTGCTTCGTCGATGCCAACGAGCACAAATGGATTGAAGAGCTGGGCGGCATGAACCTGTACTTCGTCTTCAAAGACGGTACCCTGGTCACCCCACCCACCCGTGGCACGATTCTGGAAGGCATTACCCGCGCCTCCATCAACACACTGGCCGCCGAGAAAGGCCTTAAGCCCGTTGAGCGCCCCATCAGTATTGATGAATGGCGTGAAGGCGTGCGCACCGGCACCATCGCCGAGGTGTTTGCCTGTGGCACGGCGGCCGTGATTACCCCGATTGGGAAACTGGTTTGGGAAGGCGGCTCGGTGGGTGATGAGAAAGTCGGCGAGACCACCCTGATGCTGCGCAATGCCTTGCTGGATATTCAGTATGGACGCGCGCCTGATCCGCATGGGTGGATGCAGAAGCTTAGTTGAGATCGGGGAGAAGGCCGTGAGTCAATTCGCGTGCCGCTGCGGCTTCGAAAGCCGCCAGCCTCAGCGCAAAAGCCTCGGTCACGCCACTTGAGCGCGCGATAACCTCGGGCTTGGGTAGGCTTTCAAAAAAATGGCAAGCGACTCGATGCCCAGGGAGCGCTTCGCGTAATAAGGGCTCTTCTTGTTTGCAGCGTTGCTGAGTATGAGGACAACGGGTATGAAAGCGGCAGCCGCTCGGAGGGGTCATGGCGCTGGGTACATCGCCGCTCAGGATGATGCGCTGGCGGGAACACGGGTCCGGTCATTGGCCAGAGCTGGACGGCTGATGTATCGGCACAACCTCTCCAACTTCTTGCGCTCGCGCCCTGCGCACCGTACTGCTGCAAGCAGGCTAAAGCCGTCCAGATTCGCGCACAGCACTTGCTTCTTGACCTTGCCTTCGGCTGGTGGCGCTCCCTGAATCGTCAGCACCTTCTGGCCTGCCCGATCTCCAAAGGCGATACGGTACACGACCGAGCCTGCTTGCAGTCGTCTCAGCGGGCTGGCTTCGGAAGAATCATCCCCAGGGTCGGCCAGATACAGCTCGCCCTGATCTTCAACAAGAATTCCACGCCGCACCAGGTGCTTCATCAAGCGGTGGATGATTCGGTGCAACACTTCTTGCAAAGCATCATCGCTTGGCGCAGAAACCTCTACAAACTCAGGATCGCCTTCCACGTTGCGTCGATAAACGCCATCAAGCACCAAGCAGTGCAGATGAATATTTAGATTGGCGGCGGAGCCAAAACGAAGTTTCAGTGCAGACTAACTTGCTTGCAAGTTAGGTCGGAACTAAATCTCTGAATCAATGTCACCGCGCCACATTCGCCCTCGCCTTGCTTGAGCCCGGCTTGCTTGAGCCCGGCTTGATCGAGCAAGTGCTTGGTCAGACCACGCTGCACTACTTGCAACACAGGCGTAAGTAACTGCGGTTGAGATGCCAGCAATAGTCTAAACCCAAGCCCAATCCGGAATGGGTGGCAAAGATTACTGCTTACATCACAAAGCTTCGTAACGGACAGCTCCGGGAGGTGATGAAGCGCAATCAAATTTGGCAAAACATTAATTCACAGATTGCCCAAATGCGCACCGAAATCTGGAACAACAATCAACGCAGTAGCGATCAACGGGCCACTGAGTTTAGCCAGTTCATTCGCGGGGTTCAAAATTACCAAGGTGGTGACGGCCAGAAAACCGAACTCAGTGCAGGGTATCACCACGCATGGAAACTGAATGACGGTACCTACCTGCTAGCCACCCAGCCTAACTTTGATCCAAGACGTGAGCTTGGGGTGGATGGACAACGCTTAGAGTCCACGCGCTAACCGGTACTGGCTGCGTTGGATCAGGCTGGCGGAAATCGCAAGTTCGAAAATTGCCTGCCGGCTTGCACCGCAGAACGCTCAATTTCGCTGGCGCTTACGATCCAACCTTTTTGCTCCAAGAAAATCAAAAATGCTCGAGTGCTGACCTTCTGGCAATCTTCGGGCACGAAGAAGCTGTTGCGCGCGATGGCGTGATCCTCAAATAGCAGCACCGCCCTTTGTGGTGGGTCGCAAAGGGCAAATTGGTTGAGGGTTTCTTGAATCGCCTGCTCCCCCAAATGAGCTTTGATACGCGGTATTTTTAGGTGCATTGCAAGGGTCTGGGTGGGGATAATCTGCACGTTAGGCTGCTGAGCCCAAGTCGTCAGCTTTTCGCTCGTCGGTGTTTGCATTCGGGTCACTTCGTGCAGCACCATGTCCACCACCACGACGCGCCAGCCTGGCTTAAACAACACATCCAATGCTTGCGCGTAGGCAAGGGTGATCAGCGGCCCGGCATCCGGCAACAGGGCAATGTCCTGTGGAAACAGTGGCATGGGCGTGCCTGAAAAGCTATACCGTCGGAAGCGCGTGCAGTGATTTCACCATGGCATCAGTCGCCGCTTCAGCTAAGCGTGGCATGGGAAGGCGCGCTTGCGCCATCAGCAGAAACAGGTCCTCAAAGCTTTGCAGACCCAACTTATCCAAAGTGGCCCGTGCATCCTGCTTGCCGAGAGAAAACGCTAGCAAATTAGGGTAGTTTTGATTACCCGAGGCCTGCGCAGCATCGAAAGTTTCGACCAAATAGCGCAACTCCGCGTTAAACAGAGCGTTAATCGACGTATCGTTTTGCGCTGCAATTACCTTAGCTCGCCGCAATAGCGCACGGTCTACAGCGCTTGTGAAATTAACTGTGGATGTTGTTGGCATGGCGGCCTCTTTGTTAGATTTTGCGTATTTTACGC
>JAYUOT010000277.1:0-13385 GCA_043760705.1 Betaproteobacteria bacterium | reverse complement strand
GTTTGGTAGCTCAACTCCAAACCGACTTTCCCGATGTGCGAGGACCCCGCGTAGTTGGTTGAGTCGTCAGATTCCTCAAGCTTCTTTTTTTCCTCGGGTGAGATGCGGCCGATATAGCCTAGAAGATGGGCACCTGTTTCGCCCAAGGGATAGTTGCGAAACTGACGTGCCTTGATGTCCACCCCTTTGAAGCGATAATGCTGTGCCGCCAACTTTGCAACTTCCTCGTCGCTCAGGCGTACTTTGAGGGGGATCGTTTCTGTACTTCGGGAGTCCTCCAACAGGCGCTTGAAGCGGCGGCGATCTTTGGGGGTGATCTCGACGATTTCTGCGAGCTGGTCGATGACTCGGTCGAGATTATCGATGAGTTTCGGGGCCAACTCCAGAGTGAACGCTGAGACATTTTCGGCCAGCAACACCCCGTTGCGATCAAAGATCAGCCCACGTGTGGGAGGTACAGGAACCAGTGAAATTCGATTGTCCTCGGCCAGAGCATGGAAGTCGCTATAGCGATAGATCTGGAGATACGAGAACCTCGCGATCAAGACGCCAAAGCAAAGCAAGATCAACAGCATGGCCAAGCTCAGCCGAATCTTGAGCTGCTTGATTTCCTTGCCCGTGTCTTTGACTTCTACCATGGCACGAACCTTCTAGATCGGACGTGTCACATCGCGGGCCACGGCGCGACGCTGTGGAGCCAGTAACAAGCGCTCGGCCAGCGGCCACAGCAAGATGCAGACGAAGCTTTCCAGAAAATACCACCAGCCTGGCATTTTTGCGCCCACCGCAAGCCGCACGACCAAGGTGCTCAGCTGTGCCACAAGAAAGAGGGGCAACACATGAAGCATTTGGCCGACCGTACCGAACCAAGGCACGCGACGATGCAGGCTCGTTGCGCCGTAAGAAAGAATGCTGTAGGCCAGCGCATGCTCACCCAACAAAGCCCCGTTATGGATGTCCATCAACAAGCCGAAAATAAAGGCAATGCCCAGACCCACCAAGCGCGGCTGATGCACGTTCCAAAATACCAGCACTAGGGCCAGAAAATCGGGTACGCCAATCCAGCGCCCCCAGGGGAACATATTGAGAATAAAGGCGGCCGCCAAGGTAAACGCAATAAAGGCTCGGTTGGCTGGCAGTAGCAGATACTCGCGCGTGATCATGGCCTCGCTCCCTTCTTGGTTTTGGCCACCGGTTCTTCAGGGGGCGCTGGCAAAGCTTGCCGCTCAAGCAATAACACGAGGACTAACTTGGTTCGCTCAACCGCAGCGAGAGGCTCGACCAAGGCGTTCGAAAAACTACTGGAAGCATTGCGCTCAAAGCGCTTTACCTTGCCTACCGGAAGCCCCGCCGGATAGATACGATCCAGCCCCGAGGTGACAATCAAATCACCCTCCTTGATGTCAGAGTTTGCCGCCAGAAAACGCAACTCCATCATGCCGACACCAGGACCACCGTAGGCCACCGCCCGTTGGCCGCTCCGTTGTACTTCAACGGGCAACAAAGCACCCGGGTCTGTCACTAACTGCACTTCCGAACTATATTGATTGACTCGAACCACCTGACCAATGACACCGCGCGCATCGATCACGGGCTGCCCAGGATACACCTCGTTCAACAAGCCACGATCAATCACCACTTTGCGACTAAAACTGTCGCGAGTCTCATAAAGCACTTCGGCGACCGTGGACTTGATACGAACTTGGTCGCGCATCTCAAGCAATTTTCTGAGCTGAGTATTCTCGCTGGCGAGCTGCTCATTTTGCAGCAAAGCCCGTGCATTGGTCGCTTCGACCTGTCGCAATTCGGAGTTTTCCTGGCGCAGGCGTCCCACCTCCGAAGTGTATTGTGTACCGAGAGACACGGCGTCACGGGGCATCAGCAAGGCACGTTGCACGGGATACAAAACGGTACCAACGCCCTGACGCAGAGTCTCAAGCACTTTAAAGCGGGAATCCACCACCAAGAGGATGATCGATAGTAACGCGAAGAAGGCGAGCCTCGCCTGGGCCGAGTGGCCTTGTCTAAAAAACGGGGGTGGGCTTTGTTCCACCTTGTATCCACTACTCGCTGGTAAACAAACTACCCAGCTTATCCATCCGTTCTAGCGCGATGCCACAACCACGCACCACACAAGTTAATGGGTCTTCGGCGACCAGGACGGGCAGGCCGGTTTCTTCGCCGAGCAGACGATCCAGGTCCGCCAGCAAGGCTCCGCCTCCCGTGAGCATGATGCCGCGCTCGGTAATATCCGCACCCAGTTCAGGGGGTGTTTGCTCTAGCGCGATTTTTACGGCAGAGACAATCTGATTGAGCGGATCGGTCAGGGCCTCGAGAATTTCATTGCTGGAAATCGTGAAGCTACGGGGGATGCCCTCAGAGAGATTTCGCCCTTTGACTTCCATCTCTTTAATTTCAGCGCCCGGAAAGGCGGAACCAATTTTCTTCTTGATTTGTTCCGCGGTTTGCTCGCCAATCAGCATGCCGTAATTGCGGCGAATGTAATTGACAATGGCTTCATCAAATTTGTCGCCGCCGACACGTACAGAGCCCTTGTAAACCATGCCGCCCAGTGACACCACGCCCACCTCGGTGGTGCCGCCGCCGATATCGACCACCATCGAGCCGGAAGGCTCAGAAACCGGCAAACCGGCGCCGATGGCTGCCGCCATAGGCTCTTCGATCAAAAAGACTTGAGAAGCGCCCGCGCCGAGTGCAGACTCGCGAATGGCACGGCGCTCCACTTGGGTAGACCCACAAGGGACACAAATGATGATGCGCGGGCTTGGCGAAAACAAGCGACTTTCATGCACCATCTTGATAAATTGTTTGAGCATTTGCTCAGTGACGGTAAAGTCGGCGATGACGCCGTCTTTCATCGGGCGAATGGCCTCAATGTTGCCAGGGACTTTACCCAGCATTTGTTTTGCTTCTTTTCCCACGGCCGCAATGGTTTTTTTGCCGTTAGGACCACCTTCAAGGCGAATGGCCACCACGGAAGGCTCGTCGAGCACAATCCCTTTACCTCTGACATAAATCAAGGTATTGGCGGTGCCCAAATCGATCGCGAGATCGTTGGAAAAGTACTTGCGTATTAACCCGAACATAATAAAGGCTCATCCCTAAGCTTATCGTCGCCTACCAGCCGCCAGAAAAAACAGCAGAAAAACTGTTGATGCGGCAGGCGAATGATACCCTATATGCCGTTGACTTCTTTGAAGTTTCTCTGATTTATTAGAGTATTGTTTGATTACTTTTTGCGTCGCAGCATGACGTAATTCCTAACCCGCCGGATTTTCATGTCACTCACCCCCGCCGATGTCGCCCGAATTGCCAAGTTAGCGAAGCTCGATTTGAGCCCGAACGAAGCCGAAACCACACGTCAGCAGCTCAACGCCGTTTTTGGCATTTTTGAGCAACTGCAAGCCGTGAATACGGAAGGGGTGGCGCCGATGACCCATCCGACCAGCAGCCGCTTGAGACTGCGCGAAGATCGGGTCAGTGAATCAAACCAGCGTGAAGCCTACCAAAAGGTGGCGCCGGAGACCGAAGGCGGTCTGTATCTGGTGCCGAAGGTTCTCGAATGAATATCGATCTCAACACGGCAGGGGTAAAAGAGCTAAGCCTTGCCCTCAGCGATCAAAGTGTCTCGAGCGTCGAGCTTGCCAAGGCTTACCTGGCAAGAATCGCAGCCAGCGATCTCAACGCCTTTTTGCATGTCGACGAAGCGTTAACGTTGAACCAAGCCCGTGCAGCCGACGCGCAACGAGCAGCGCTGATCAAGGCCGGTGATCTGCAAGCACTGGCCGCGCGGCCCTTGCTTGGCGTGCCTTTGGCTCACAAGGACATTTTTGTCACCCAACACTGGCGCTCGACCGCGGGCTCCAAAATGTTGGCAAATTACACCAGTCCCTTCAACGCGACGGTCGTCGACAAATTGGCAGCACAAGGCATGGTCTGCCTGGGCAAGTCCTCTTGCGACGAATTCGCGATGGGTTCAGGCAATGAAAACCCTTGGTTTGGTCCCGTGAAAAACCCCTGGGACAAATCGAGAATACCGGGTGGATCGTCGGGCGGTTCTGCCGCTGCCGTGGCGGGTGGATTGACCCCCATTGCAACCGGAACCGACACCGGCGGCTCGGTGCGCCAACCCGCTGCGATGTGCGGAATTACGGGCATCAAACCAACCTACGGCCGGGTATCGCGCTTTGGCATGATTGCTTTTGCTTCAAGCCTCGATCAGGGGGGAGTCCTCGCCCGTAGTGCCCTCGATTGCGCGACAGTTTTGGAAGCCATGATGGGCTTTGATGAACGCGATTCGACCAGTGTGCAACGACCGGTTGACTCGCTCAGCCCGCTCCTGGGCGGTTCATTTTCGACCAGGCTTGGTCAGGCCCAACACGACGCGGCGCGGCCGCTCGCGGGCCTGCGAGTGGGGATTCCCAAGGAGTTTTTCAGCGTCGGTCTTGCCGCCGAGGTTAAAGGCGCGATCAACAAAGCACTCTCTGAATTCGTCGCGCTCGGCGCAGTATTGGTGGAAATTTCCCTTCCCAAGACCGAGCTCGCCATTCCGGCTTACTACGTGATTGCCCCAGCCGAGGCATCGAGCAACCTGTCACGCTTTGACGGCGTGCGCTACGGCCATCGGGCCGCAGGAGTGACAGACCTGTCCTCGCTTTACAGCAAGTCGCGTAGCGAGGGTTTTGGGGCCGAGGTCAAGCGTCGAATATTGATGGGCGCCTATGTGTTGTCGCACGGCTACTACGACGCCTACTATCTGAAGGCACAACGCCTGCGGCGTCTGATCGCCCAGGACTTCGTCTCAGCATTCGAGAATGTCGACGTCATTGCGGGCCCGGTGGCGCCGACCACGGCCTGGAAAATCGGTGCGCAAACCAATGACCCGGTGAAGAACTATTTGGCCGACGTGTTTACCTTGCCCGCATCGTTAGCCGGACTTCCTGGCATGTCGGTACCGGTCGGCTTTGGCGCGGGTAAGTTACCGATTGGCATGCAATTAATCGGAAACTATTTCGAGGAGGCCGGATTGCTGAGAGTCGCGCACGAGTATCAGCAGGTGAGCCAATGGCACTTGGCCGTGGCGCCCTGATAGTTCAGCCGATGATCTCCTGGTCCAGCAAGGTATGGGCCCGATTTTGCCGGGCTGGCCTAAGTCTCGCGAGGATGCATTTCTGAGCTAGGATGCTTTCTTGAAGCCATACTTGTAGGCTCGCAACAACATGATTCACTTAAAATGTCATTAGTCCAGGAACACACTATGCAATGGGAAGTCGTGATCGGTCTTGAGACCCACACCCAGCTCGCGACCAAGAGCAAAATATTCTCAGGGAGCTCCACTCGATTTGGTGCCGAGCCGAACACGCAGGCCTCACCCGTGGATTTGGCACTGCCAGGAGTGCTTCCGGTAATGAACAAAGAGGCCGTGCAGTGTGCGATCAAATTTGGTCTGGCGGTTGGGGCCACCGTCGCGCACGAGTCTGTGTTTGCCCGCAAAAACTATTTTTATCCCGACCTGCCCAAGGGCTATCAGATTAGCCAGTATGAAATCCCGGTCGTGCAGGGAGGCTCTTTGGATATCGTCTGGGAAGTAGACGGAGAGCAAAAACATAAGACCGTAAACCTGACCCGTGCCCACCTTGAAGAAGACGCCGGCAAGTCTCTCCATGAGGACTATCATGGTAAATCCGGGATCGACTTGAACCGCGCTGGCACTCCTTTGCTGGAGATTGTCACCGAGCCCGAGATGCGCTCCTCCAAAGAGGCCGTGGCCTACGCAAAAGCCTTGCACGGCCTCGTCACTTGGCTGGGGATTTGCGATGGCAATATGCAAGAAGGCTCGTTTCGCTGTGACGCCAATGTCTCGGTTCGCCCGGTCGGTCAAAAAGAATTTGGCACGCGCTGCGAAATCAAGAATCTCAACTCCTTTCGCTTCATGGAGCGGGCCATTGAGTATGAAATTCGTCGTCAAATCGAACTGATCGAAGACGGTGGCAAGGTGGTGCAAGAAACCCGCCTTTATGACCCCGACAAGGACGAAACACGCTCCATGCGCAGCAAAGAAGATGCGCAGGACTATCGCTATTTTCCGGACCCTGATCTACCCGCTCTGGTGATCGACCAAAATTGGATAGCCGCCACTCGCGCGCAAATGCCCGAGCTGCCTGGGAACTTGTCCAAGCGATGGCAAAGTGAGTTTGGCCTCTCGGTATACGATGCCACCGCCCTCACCGCGACCCGGGAGATCGCTCAATACTTCACTGAAGTGGTCGCAGCGCTGCCCGACGCCAGTAAGCAAGCCAAAACGGCGGCCCACTGGGTCATGGTCGATCTCGGTGCCGCCGCCAATCGTGAGACTCTCGCGCTAAGCCAGGTGCCGATCAGCACTCAACAATTTGCTCTACTTGTGACCCGCATCAGCGATGGCACCATCTCGGGCAAGATCGCGAAAGATATTTTCGCGATGATTTGGTCGACAAAAGACGACCGGCCAGATGCCGTTGACAAACTGATCGATGAAAATGGCCTGAAGCAAATTACCGATACCGGCGCACTCGAAGCCATTGTGGCTCAGGTGCTGGCTGCGAATCCGAAGTCGGTCGACGAGTTCAAAGCGGGAAAGGACAAGGCTTTGAACGCCTTGGTCGGCCAGGTGATGAAGGCGACTCAAGGCAAGGCCAACCCGCAGGTGATTAATGAATTGCTGAGGAAGGCGGCGGGATCGTTAGCGCCGACTGTGACGCGAAGTCCTTGATCGCCAAGCCTTTCGACACGACAGAATCGAACGACGCAGTAAACTCGCGCACTCAACGAGAAAAGACCATGACCGATACCAGCGCAAACCCCATACCTGCTGAAACCACTTTGCCGCCGTTGCCGGATCGCCTCAGCGTAGACGCTGCCAGCGCGTTCTACAACCCGACCGTCTTTGAGCACCCTGTGGGCATCCGCTTCAACGATGTTGAAAAAACCAATGTGGAGGAGTACTGCATTAGCGAAGGTTGGATTCGCGTGCCGGCCGGAAAGTCTCTTGATCGAAAAGGCCGGCCTTTGATGATTAAACTCAAAGGCAAGGTTGAAGCGTTTTACAAGTAGCACTTAAAACTGAGTTCGAATCGACCAAAGCTCCGGAAAAAAGCGGTGTTCAGTCACATGCCGGTACATAAACGACAACGGGCCCGAGGCGGCACCCCGCGAATTTCTGAATTGGTTGAAGCCCTCGGGGCTGATAAAAACCCATCTCGTCATAGCCTTCGCTACGCGGATTCTGTAGGGAGAGCAGCAAGTCAATGCTCTGATAGTCTTAGCCGAGGGTAGGCGTAGGCCTGAATCGAGTATTTTAAATTGGCTAGTCAGCACAGCCTCCCTTGTCACGAAAACAAAACTCGGCACGGGCAAAAAGTTCGCTGCTCGCGTCACCCAAGGTGCTCGCAACATCAAAGTGGTTTCGGCCCGCAACCTCAAAGGTCTCGCACAGTACGCCTCGTGCCTGTAGCAAGGCTGCAAAATCGCGACTCTGTCGCTTGAACTCAAGGGTTTCATGTTCACCCCAAGCCACTAAACATTGTGGGAAATGTGGCGCGGGCGAGCGCATCAATGCCGGGTCGGATGGCCAGGATTTAGAACCCAGCCACCATGCAGGGCTGAGCGCACGCGCGCGCGTTTCGTTCAACCCGAGAGCCAGATTCACATAAGTCGGCACTAGAGGCTCGAGATCGTAGATGCCCGACAACAAAATCGCACCCTGGATGCCCGGCTGGCGCAGACAAAGCATAGCCGCCAGATGGGCGCCGGCGGAGCTTCCCGCCAGGACGATTTTGTTGCGATCAAAACCAAGCTCCTGAGCATGAGCGATCAGCCATTTCAGCCCGGCGGTGCACTGTTCGACAATCGTCTCTAAACTCGCCTTGGGTGCGAGATCGTAATCCAGCACGCAATGGGCACGCGACGGGCTTACCCAAGCCCGGGCCAGAAAGGCCGATTCCGTCTTTGAGAGCTCTTGCCAGTATCCGCCATGGATAAAAACCAGCAGTGCCGTATCGCGCTCCTTTGCCGCATTCGGCACGAGCGCCGGAAAGAAGTCCAGCCAGGCGCGCGGGCCTGATCCATAGCGCAGATCATGGCGACACGCAAGGTCAGCAAAAGCGCGCAGGCTTTCAGAGCTGTAAGCATCAATATAGGGTTGATAGTGGCCGCCGATCATTGAGCTCGGTGAATATTCTCGTTCCAATGTTTGAAGGTCGAAGACTCGCCAGTTCATCGGTTTTGAGCGTCTTGATCGCCGTATTATTAAAGACCGTACTTTTCGCGATAGGCCAAGACCTGATCTCGATAGGCGGTATGTGGGCCTTGCCCGATCGTCAGAAAGGCCATTAAATCTTGCAGGTTCGCAATCGCAATCACCGGTATGCCATAGAGCTTCTGGACTTCCTGACTTGCGGAGGAGTCGCCAATGTTCACAGCATCGCCGCCGCGCTCTTGACGATCCAGGCAAATCAGTACTGCGCTGGGCAGGGCGCCGGCCTGGCGAATCATTTCGACGGACTCCCGTACCGAGGTCCCGGCGCTAATCACATCGTCAATGATGACAATATGGCCTTGAAGCGGCGCCCCTACCAAGACGCCGCCCTCGCCGTGATCTTTGGCTTCCTTGCGATTAAATACGAAAGGCAGGTTGCGACCCTGCCTGGCCATGGCCACGGCGGTCGCGCTGGCGAGCGTGATGCCCTTGTAGGCGGGGCCATAAAGCATGTCGCAACTTTGACCCTTCTGGATCGCCTGTTCGAGGGTTGCAGCATAAAAGTCGGCGAGTCGCCCGAGGAGCAGGCCATTGTTGAACAAGCCTGCGTTAAAGAAATAAGGCGATAGGCGTCCGGCCTTGGTTTTAAACTCCCCAAAGCGCAAGACCCCGGCGGCCAGGGCGAACTCGATAAACTCTCGTTTGATTGGATCTAAGGGTGGCATGTTTTTCGTGGGCGGGGGCAGGGTGGTCAAGATCTAATGGCTCAGGGTCGGTTCAAGGGAAGGGTTTAGTAAAATTGCTATTCAATACCAACTTCTCAAATCTAATTTTTTTGGAAGATTTCCGCAATGATAAAGGTGATGACATTAAACCTGAACGGCATTCGTTCGGCGACTCGCAAAGGTTTTGCAGAATGGCTCGCCGTTCAGGATGTGGATGTGGTCTGCGTTCAAGAGATTAAGGCCGCGCTAGAAGACATATCGCCCGCTCTGCACAGTATTGGTCCGTTCCAGGGGCACTTCTATCCTGCCCAAAAGAAAGGCTATGCAGGAGTGGGTCTTTACAGCCGCAAAAAGCCAAAGTCAATCACGCGCGGCTTTGGCATCCCTGAGTTTGATACTGAAGGGCGCTATATTGAAGCCGACTACGGAAATTACGTGGTGGCCTCGCTTTATTCACCTTCGGGCAGCGCCTCGGAAGAGCGATTTGCCTCCAAACTGCGATTTCTGGAGGTCTTCTATCTCCATCTTGAGGCACTAAAAGCGCGCGGCCAAGAGGTTATCGTGTGCGCCGATTGGAACATCGCCCACAAAGAGATTGATCTCAAGAACTGGAAAAGTAATCTAAAGAATGCAGGCTTTACGCCTCAAGAGCGCGCCTGGCTGACTCGGGTCATTGATGAGCTCGGCTATGTCGACACGTTTCGTCAATTGGATTCTCGCCCGGAACAATATTCCTGGTGGAGTGCCCGCGGCGCGGCCTACGAAAATAACGTCGGGTGGCGTCTGGATTATCACTTGGTCACTCCAGGTCTGGCAGCCCAAGCAAAGGCCTGCGCCATCTTCAAGGACCAGCGCTTTTCCGACCATGCGCCCGTGACCGTGGAATATGCGATTAAACCTTAGCTTTTGTGGTACGGGCTCAAGACGCCATCCTCACGTCCCGGTGCTGGAGCTCGCTCTGCCAGGACCCTAAGTTATCCATTTACCGTTGAAGTTTTTTGGGCATAATGGTTCTAACGCAAGGAGCCAAAATGCCCACCGATTTTTTAGTCAAGAAAGTAAATCTCAAAGAAACTTGCTTTATCTCCTCACCTGAGACCAGCCCCTTGAAGGCGAACGAGATTTTGCTTGAGATCGAACACTTTGCATTTACTTCCAATAATGTGACCTACGCCGCCTTTGGGGATGCCATGAACTACTGGCAATTCTTTCCGGTTGCAGCGGCGCATGAGGGATGGGGTCGCATTCCGGTATGGGGTTTTTCCAAGGTGATCGCCCTTGGCTCTCCAGCGAGCGACGCCAGTGGTCCCGCGCGAATCGCGCTTGGCGAGCGAATCTATGGCTACTTTCCGATGTCCACCCATCTCGTGGTGACGCCCGTGAATATCACGGCCATGGGCTTCAGTGACGGTGCTGAGCATCGAGCCAAGCTTCACCCGGTATATAACCACTATCGACGCTGCGAGGCCGACCCAGGCTATGACGCCGCGAGGCAAGCCCAACAAATGCTCCTGCAGCCACTCTTTATGACGGCCTTTCTGATCGACGATTTCTTAGCGGACAAGCAGTTTTTTGGCGCCGAGCAAGTTGTCCTGAGTAGCGCCTCCAGCAAAACAGCCTACTCCGTGGCTCATTTACTCAAACTTCGTAAGTCGATCAAAGTCATCGCTCTGACGTCGCCTAGAAATGCGGTGTTCGTCAATGGCATCGCCTGCTACGACAAAGTGGTCAACTATCAGGACATTGCTCAACTCGAACCCACCAAAAAAACCGTTTTTGTGGACATGGCCGGAAACGCCAAGCTGCGCTTAGAAGTTCATCAGCATTTTCAAGCTTTATTGACCTACAGTTGCTCGGTCGGTGGCACTCATTGGGACTCGCTTGCGGCGCCTGGACAAGGAGGCGCCATCCCCGGCCCGAAACCTACCTTGTTTTTTGCACCGGCTCAAATCAAAAAGCGTACCGAGGACTGGGGTGCCAAGGAGCTACAAACTAAAATGGGGCAAGCCTGGGTGAAGTTCTTACCCAAGCTCGACGAGTGGATGCATGTGATAGAAAGCTCGGGCCAGAGTTCGGTGGAGAACGTGTATCGCGCAATGTTGAATGGTGAGGGCCAGGCCGATCAAGGATACATACTGAGGTTGGCCGAGTAGGTCGCTGAAAACTTGTAACGCAAGGGACGCAAAATGGATCTCAGACTCGCGGGCCTACGCGCCCTTGTGACCGGCGCCACCAAGGGGAGAGGCGCATTCAAAGCGGCGATTGTGCATTACACCCAAGGCCTCGCTCAAAGCCTCGCCAGTAAACAGATTCGTGCCAACTCCGTGTCGCCGGGCAATACCTATTTTGCCAACGGCGTCTGGAATCAAATTGAGCACAGTAACCCGAGCCGTTTCCTTAATCTGTTGAAATACAAAGCTGTATCAAGCTAGATGAATCAGGCCTCTTTGGAGGCCTGATTTTATTGGAATTAAACGTTTTCTAGCGTGGACAGAATCTGCACAGTGCCACTGCCATTGCAGTCCGCTTGGCGGAATCAAAGCCCAACAAGCGACGACCGGTTTAGATACACAGCTGTTGCGTTGTTTCGATTTATGCGATAATAAGAAACATAAACGAAACGGAGGCTGTGATGGTTGAAGCTGCGGGAAGGCAAAAAAACGCGTCGGCGCGGACCGAGCGCGCGGATTCGCTTGCTGAGGTAGCCCAGGGGCTCGCGAGCAGGATCCCCGCGTTCAAAGACAAAGTTTCAGAGGTTGTGGTTGCTCTTCATGAAATTTTGGACGGCGCCGACTCCGTTTCTATCGACACAAGGACAAAAGTCCAAATGCATCTCATGCAAGTCGCCAATGAGTTGCTCGCCGGGAGGCCGGCCAAAGAAGACATGCTCTCGACTGAGGAGGCTGCACAGTTGATGAAATGCAGTCGTCCGTATGTGGCGATGCTAGTCGATCGCAAACGCCTTGCTGGCGCTGTGAAGACCTTAGGGGGGCACCGTAAAATCCCGCGAGGGGCGGTTCTTGCATGGATAGAAAGCAACCCTCCATCAACCGACGTCGACGCGGACTATAAAGCCGCGGCCCGCGAAGCCGGGATGTATGACATCCCCGAGGAAACCTACGTCTCCGTCCTGTCCAAAGGTCGCAAGGCCAAAGCAGTCGGTGGCTAAGCAAACCCCGCCCCCAATAGGCGTGATATACGCCTTGCTTGATACGAATGCCTTGATTCCCCCTCGACTGTCCGACGTTCTCTTCGACTGTGCGTGCAAGGGTCTTTACTTGCCGCGCTGGACCAAGAAAATCGAAGACGAGTTTGTTCAAAATTGGGGGGATGTGGTGACCAGCACTGATAAAGATGCAAGGGCGACTCGCAAGGCAAGCGGCATCCCCCCTTCGCAAAAACATGTTGCTGGCGCTCGAAATCGCTTGTCAAAGTATCGAGCTGCGGTAGGCGGCTTCGATTGGGAGATCGTTGGATACGATGACCAGGACGTCATCGACCGCGTGCCGAAAGAAGTAAACGCGGGGGATGTCCATCTCGCCGCGGCCTGCCTTGTGATGAGCGACGCGCTTTTCGAGGAGCCCGTTCCACACAGGGTGTTGCTGATATCTAGCAACATCAAGCACCTTGCCGTGCCTGCGCTGGGGACGCTCGGTGTTGAAGTTTTAAGGCCTGGGGCCTTCGTCGACCTTCTGTATCAGGCCCAGCCGTCTTTGGTCGAAGAGTCGTTATGCAAGACGGTGGACGACCTTAAAGATTACTCCAGAGAAGAGCTGCTCTCCAACTTGGCACTTCACAAAGCCGATAAAACGGTGGCGTTTTTAGCAAACAAGTGGCGCGTCAAAGTTCCAACCAAAAATGCGCCAAGCCTAGGTCCCTGAGGGTCCCGTTTCTATTCGACGCGGAGTCCCGACCGCACATCCGCTATCGTCCGCGGCAAGTCGAGCGGAAGCGCAAGCTGTTCTGACCAGCGACGGAATTCGACGGGTTCGATCCGCCAATGGCCCGCCTCGTTCTTGGCCGCCAGTCCTGTGTAGCGGCCGCCACTGAGCAGTGCGGCGATCAATGGCACGGAATGTCCGGACAGTCGCGCCGCAGCCGCGATGGTGAGCCACTCTTCGTCGTCCATGCAGCATCATCCTTAAAAACGAAATAGTCGAAACGAGGATACGCCGCGCCGATCCCTTCGGCAAGAATTGCCACGCCCGAGCCGCGCACTATAATCAGTCGATGCAGAGACCCCACACCTTGAGCTACGCCTTGGCGACCTCAGAGGAGCTGGTGGCCGAGTTCGGCCGCTCCATTCGTCTCACCCGGGCGGCCCGGCAACTGAGCGTGGACGACCTGGCCAAATCAAGCCGCGCGAGCGTATCGGAGATCGAGGCCATCGAGGCAGGATTGGG
>JAYUOT010000276.1:0-5543 GCA_043760705.1 Betaproteobacteria bacterium | reverse complement strand
TATCGCCCAGAATCGCGTCATGGTGGTGACTATCGTGTGATTGCCTAAGCAAACGCGAGGGACCCACCCGCTCAGGCGCATACCATGAGAAGCGTCCTTATCATGATATGTCATCAAAGAAAGCCCCATAACCGAGGCAAGAAATACGGCCTAAAGCGCGATCGTTTTGCTGACGCGGCGGTTGCCCTTTGATTGATTTGACCAGGCACCCTGCCCGTCTGAAGCGGCCGCCCGCGTGCCTGTCCGACTAGGGACCGATGGTCCCCGACCGCGAACGCAAGTCGAGCCGCGGCGACGACTCACACAGAACAGAAACCGCGAAACGACACGCGTAGTAGACGCGAAAGCGGCGAACGTCGACGGCCGTCTCATCGGCACCGATAACCCGTTGAAAACGGGAACCTCAAAACCGGACGATTTTGCACGAAAAGGACGGTCACCCTGCGTGTGGAAAGGTCGAGGATGGATCAAGGGAAAATCGGCAGCGATTAGAGTGCTGGACACCAGAGCTTGTTATAACTTATTAAAAATAAAACAGTAATTAAATTATTCTTCTTCAACTCTTTGATTATTCATAGAATTAATACCGTGACAAATTGCGTGACATTTGCGGATAGCCCGATAGGTAACCACGCACAGGATAGATGCAATTCGCAGGGATAGGTACCCATCTACACGATAGCGTACGTTGTTTGGGAGTGGGATCGCGCTGGACCTGTTATGAACAAGCGGCTCGGGAATATGTCTTTGGCGGCTCGGGCCCGGTCACCGGCCGAAAGCGCCCTCGCCTGCCCAATAGCCCTCGGCGGCTCGCACTGCTGCAAGCCATTTGGGGCCTCGTGCTGGGCGTGCCGTCCCTCGCGAGCACTACGGTTTGCGCGGATTAACGCCCGACGTGAGCCCGATCCCTTGGCCGACACGCGCAGCTTAACTATTCTAGAAATTCCCCACGGCTGGGGATGCCTATTACGCGCCTGATTAGAGAGTAATGGGGCAAAGGGCTGATTTCTCTCCGAGACCAGCCCTTTGTTTTTGGCACTACCCGCCCTCCTCCGTCCAAAGACGGACACCTAGCCTATCTACAGCTGCTATGTTGTGCAAAGCCCCACGAGTGCCTACCCCACCCTTATTTTTCCCCGCGGCGGTATGCTCGCCTTGAAAGTTTCCACGTGGAAAGTTTCGTAAGAATTATTATTTTAAGTATTCTATGTAATCTGTTAAATACCACTCCCAATCATTGACAAGTTTCCACGTGGAAACTTCTCGTGACCTTGGTTGTTACGAATAAACGTCGTTCAGGCGGTCAGACTTAATTTGTTCAAGGACTGCGATTTGAATTGGCGTGGACTCAACTCCGTGAGATTGAAGCATGGACCGAAAAGACTATTGGCAACACGAGGTGTGTGGTTCAAGGTCCGTTGCCACTCAAGCCGCGAAAAGTTTCCGCGTGGAACCTTTTCGGGTATTACACATTACATGAATGTTGATGCAGTATTGACAGTAATGAATTAAATGAATAGAATTAGTTGCTATAGGAGATCTAATTAATGCCCGCAAAGATTATCGCTCTAGTGAACGAGAAGGGTGGGGCCGGCAAAACCACCACAGCTATGAATCTGGCTGGTTCCTTGGCCAATCGACAATATCGCACGCTTCTGGTCGACGCCGATCCACAAGGCACCGCCATGACATGGTGCATTGCAGCCCCAGAGGACGACCCTTTTCCTGCAACCGTCATCTCTTTATCGGCCGCAGGCGAAAGATTGAGTGGCCTCGTTCGAGCGCATCAAGATAAATGGGACGTCATCATTATCGATGGGCCACCGTCCAAAGATAGCCCTCTCACCCGAGCTGCGATCGCCGTTGCGGACTTAGTGCTGGTACCGTCCCAATTGTCCCCCCCTGATCTGTGGGCTACCGCCCGAACCGCCATTGTCATCCGCGAGGAACAAGACCGTTCAGCCGACGGTGGACCACCGGCCTATCTTCTTCCAACCTGCGTCCAGTCCACCAATATTGCTGGGGACGTTACCGATGCGATTGCTAAACTCGGGCTCCCCGTCATGAATGCGCGCTTGGGTCATCGCACCGCCTACAAAGAGGCCGTGGCGATGGGCACGACGGTTCACCGCCTGAACATGAAGGCGGCAGAAGAATTGGATGGCCTTACAACTGAAGTCATCGCACTTTTATCCTTGATCAACCGCGCGGAGTAACCGTTCCATGACAGCAGATGCGAAACAGCCCACAGACTCAAAGACCCTCCAAAAACAAAACCGCCGGAAAGCAGGGCTCACCCAAGGGCTCGAAAGCAATGTGTTTCGCCCACCCCTCCCGACCCGCTCCGACCAACGGTTCGCAGACGCCGAAGCCATTGAAAAAGCGTTAGATTCGACTCAGCCGGCCAATCGCACGGTATCCAAACCAGCACCGTCAGACACGCTCGCCGTGATCTCCGAGGCACAACTTGCCGATCTTGGGTTCGACACATTCGCAGTTTTCAAAAAAGGGTTGTCTGTTCGCCCTGGGATGCGGCTCTCGGTTCCCCTTAACCTCGTTGATGAAAACCCGCTCAATCCACGCGCCTTTATCATCGAAGAGGATCTGCAAGATTTTGCCGAAAGTCTGCGAACGAATGGGCAACTGGTTCCCGCGACGGCTTACTTTGATTCGGCCACGGGCCGCTTCCTGCTCAAAGAAGGACATCGCCGCCGTCGAGGTTTGCAACTTGCCAGTAAGCCAAACATCCAGCTGGAAGTCCTCCCACCGCACACCGATGCGCTTCAAGCATTCAAGGAAGCGCGAATTTCGAATACTCAACGCCGCTCCCACACGCCATACGACGATGCTGTTCGATTTCGCGAACTGTTGGAAAGAGGCCTCGTACGGACGCAAGCTGATCTTGCGCCTGCCTTCAACGTCACCGAAGTCTATATCAGCAAAGTCCTCTCCCTTGGTGAAATGCCGCGGTCCATCTTGGAAAAAATGGTGACGCACGAAAATCTTTTCGGCCTCGCTACCGGTTACGCCGTGTGCCAGCACTATCGGCGCCGTGGGCTTGACGCGGCCGTCCGCTTGATCGAGCGTATTGTCGCGGGGAAACTATCGAACCGTCAGGTCGAACAGCTCGTTCGAACCGATGCAGCAATCACACCCGCCCAAGACCCTCAGCCACAGCAACGTGCTCGGGCTCTAAGCCGCGCGACGATCACCGCCGGCGCGGCAGGCGAACTCAAGGCCTTTGAAAATGGACAACTTCGCCTAGACGTAACGGGATTAAACGATGAGAGGCGGGACCTTTTGTTCGCCCGCGTATTGCACGCATTTGAAGAAATTGGCATTCAGTATCGCGCGCCGTCAAACGCAAATGCCGGAGTTGGCGACTTCAAAAGCACGAGATAGGCAAAGCTGGCACTGATTCAGCTGTATTCAGACGATTGTGGATAACCCTGTGGAAAAGTTGTTCTATCCACGCATGTCTAGGTAGAGGTTTCACGCATGAGCGAGTAGGATTCGCGCATAACGGGGTAGCCCTTCACGCATGGACGAGTAGGTTTGCCGCATATCTGGGTAGGGCAAACAACTTATTTGCCATTGGAACCAAACACTTGCAGCCCTGCGTATTTGTATTTGAAAGCTATTTATATATTTTCATGTACTTAGACCGAGAAAACTATGGACAGGCTTCGCTGCCCACAGTTTTCTCGCCCCGATCAATTGATTTAATTTAAAAAAACAACAACACCCTACCCAAATATGCGCGCCAGTTCCAAGTGTAAAACACAAAGACACCACGTTTCTAAAAAATTGCCATATCCTACTCAAATATGCGCGACAAGGGGACATTACTGCGATAAAGTCGCGGGAGTTCTCGATGCTTGCACACGAGGGTAACAATGGGCGAAAAGAAAATTAGCAGCGACGGTAAAATTATCAGACTACTCGACTCGATTCCAACCATCGGGTCGAAAAGTCGGTTCGACCGCTTGTACGAAGAAGCGCTCGCGATTGAAGCCGAAGATGCTCGTACCAGCGGTAATATTCGTTTCATGGCGCGCGCATTGGTTCAAGCGTCGTTGCCTTATCGGGAACCCAAAAATAACCCTCCCGCCTGGGGACGTTCCAATGGAACCGTTTCGCTTGTCATCCAGCCCGGTTACTCCATGCGTCAGGTTAAGGAAACTGTCACGGGCAAACGCGGGAGTAAAACCACAACAACGATGGAACCCGTTCTCATTGGGTACCCATACGGGAATATCCCAAGATTGGTATTAGCCTGGTTAGCGGGCGAAACACTACGTACAAAAAGCAGGGAAATTATACTAGGCGATTCCATTGTTCAATTCATGGCGCAACTTGGCCTTGATTCATCAACGGGCGGTAAGCAAGGTTCTATCACGAGACTGCGTGAACAGATGAGACGCTTGTTCAGTGCAACCATCGCAATCACCAGAGATAACACGAATAATGAAGTGCGCTGGGAACGTGACGGGTTTCAGGTCGCAGATTCGCAAAGTTTCTGGTGGGATCCATTACACCCCACGCAATCAAGCCTGTTTCAGTCGCGCGTCGTCTTGAGTGAGCGGTTTTTTAATGAGCTCGTAGAACACCCGGTTCCTGTTGACTTGCGCGCGCTGCGGGCGCTCAAGCAATCGCCGATGGCGCTAGACATCTACTGTTGGCTCACCTATCGACTGTCGTTTACACGTAACCGCACCGTGGTGCCGTGGGAATCACTGCAAATGCAATTTGGTAGTGAAGTTGCCCAAGAATGGAAGTTCCGTAGCCTTTTCCGCCGTGCACTGAAGCAAGTCCTCGTCGTTTATCCGCAGGCCAAGGTAGATCCTGGACACACGAGCGGTTTTGTTCTGCTTCCTTCGCCCACCAGCATCCCCAAAATCAGTAACGGCTAGAACGTCGCTCGCCGTTATTTTTGAATACTCGGCGCTACGCATATCTGGGTAGGCCGCACAGCAATCATCCTATCCCGCACCCACGCATAAGTGGGTAGGGTATCGTAGTCGCAAAGCCCAGGACGCATAACTGAGTAGTGTTTGTAAGTGACCACTATCACCGAAACCTACATTTCTTCGAACCTATTCTTCGCAAACCGACAAATTGTGGCGTCTGAAGCTCGATTGGCGCTCGCGCATATCTGGGTAGGGATGATAATTGCGAGGGGTAAATCCCTTGTAAAACCATGGCCTACAGAGCTACGCCGCCCATGGCCATGATGACCAGAGGGTCGCAATCAAGACTTCGCGGGACCTAGGGGCGCCCGGCTAAGGCGGTCGCGCATATTTGAGTAGGTAGGGAAACAGAGCTAGTGCTGCCACGATGAAAAGTTCCTGTACGGAAGAGTTAAAAAACAATCGCCTTTGACTAGGAGCGGCCACTTTGCCACTCTCGATCCCAGAGTCGCGACAGGCCAAGGGCGTCCTCGCCCGTTGCTATGGCCGCGACCTCACGCGACTGGCGCAAACTGCTCTGCGTCAATCGGAGCGATCCAATTAGTCCCTTGATTTCACCGTCAGTGTTACGTC
>JAYUOT010000275.1:0-13464 GCA_043760705.1 Betaproteobacteria bacterium | reverse complement strand
TATACCTCTACCTGTTCGGTCGAACCCACATAGGCTTCGAGTACCAAGGGGTTCTTAGACACTTCTTCGTAAGGGCCCTCGGCAAGCACTGCCCCCCTAGCAAGTACAGTGATCGTGTCGGACAAATTAGCCACTACGCTCATGTTATGTTCAACCATTAGCACGGTGCGGTTAACGGATACTTTTCGAATCAAGTTAACCACTCGCCCCACGTCCTCATGGCCCATCCCCTGCGTAGGTTCGTCGAGCAACATAAGCTCAGGTTCCAGAGCCAGGGTTGTCGCAAGCTCAAGCGCACGTTTGCGCCCATACGGAAGCTCAACCGTCATAGTATCCGCATATTCGCAAAGATCGACCTCTGTTAGAAGCTCCATTGCCCGATCATTGAGCTGCGTGAGTGTGGAATCAGACTTCCAAAAATGAAAACTCGTGCCAAGTTTGCGCTGTAGCGCAACGCGCACGTTTTCCATTACGGTTAGGTTCGGAAATACAGCAGAAATTTGAAACGACCGTATGACACCGCGTCGCGCAATATCTGCAGATTTTTCCCCGGTGATGTCCTGGCCGTTAAAATGAATGGTGCCTGAAGTCACGGGCAAAAATTTGGTGAGCAGGTTGAACACCGTGGTTTTGCCAGCACCGTTGGGGCCTATGAGCGCGTGAGTGGAGCCTCGCTTCACACGAAGAGATACGCCGTCAACGGCAACAAAGCCCTTGAACTCTTTCACCAAGTTGCGCGTTTCGAGAATGATGTCTGTGCTCATGGGGGTGTAAAAAATGGAATGCCGGAGTTTAGCATCGCTAACCCCAGGCCAAACAATTTAAAATGCAAAGCAGTATTTACAAAAGAAGTTGGTGCCACGAGTCGAGAGCGGAACCGCCTGAGACATGTGCCGGGTGATGTGAAAGTTGCCTTGCGCCAGGGGCCGCCTCTTTTTGGAACTCCATCATTTGGCAGGCTAGCTTGTCGAACGGAGACAGATAGCAGACTGCCTGGCTTTGATGACTGAGCCTCCTCCAGCCCTAATCTAGCCGACGCGGGGACTCATTGACCTGGAAGGCCGACCCTCGAGAATATACTGACTTAGCCGGGCCTGGCGGGGTATTTTGGTTCTCACCAATTGATGCAGTCGACCTGCGCGCCTGGCTCCTCGTTGTAGACTGGTCACTACTACTAAAACAATCGGAGACATGATGCGCCAACTCATCGGGTGGCTGTTGCTCGGAGTAGCCTGTGCGGGGCACGCCCGCATTGTCGAGATCAAAGTGCAGTCGGTGCGGCCGTTTGCCGACGGGCAGGCATTCGGAGCGGCGGGGGCGTATGAGCGCGTGACCGGCACGGCGATTGGTGAGTTGGCGCCGACCGATGCGCGCAATCGCGTCATTGTTAATCTGGAGCGTGCTGCGAAAAATGCACGCGGTCGGGTCGAGTACGAAGTCGATTTTGATTTGCTGCGGCCGGTCGATGCACAGCGTGGCAACGGCAAGATCCTGTACGACGTGACCAACCGTGGTCGCAAATTTCTTCCGGTTTGGTTGATGTCCGCAGCACCGGCTGGCGCCAACAACCCGCTGGCCTCGGCTGATGCAGGCGATGGATTGTTTTTGCGTATGGGCTACACCATCGTCTGGAGCGGGTGGGACGCCGACGCACCGCGCACGGGTGGCGGCCTGGCGATCCGGGTGCCGGTGGCCACCACTGTAGCCGGTGCGCCAGTGGTGCGCGAGATTCGTGATGAGTTGGTCTCGGCCACGCGCGGTCCGGTGCTGCGCCAGTTTCGCCTGGCGTATGAGGTGGCGACGACTGACACATCGCAAATGCGCTTGACGGTGCGGCGCCGCGAAAGTGATGCCCGCGCGGAGTTGCCGCCTAGCGAGTGGCTTCTCAAGGATGCGCGCACCTTGGAAATACTCACGCCGGGTCACGCCAGCAGCGGCCCAGCCGTCGGCTCTCTGTTTGAGTTTCACTATCCTGCCAAGAATCCGGGGGTGCTCGGTATTGGTTATGCAGCGACACGCGATTTTATTTCCTTCCTGCGCCACGAAGACCATGACGGGCGCGGGTCCGCCAACCCTGCCGGTGGCCGCAAGACCCATGCGCTGGCGGTGGGCATCTCACAGTCGGGCCGTTATGTGCGTGAACACATTTCGCTCGGGTTCAACCAGGATGAAAGCGGACGGCGAGTATTTGATGGCATGCTGGCCCACATTTCCGGGGTCGGCAGGGTGTTTCTGAATTACGAATTTGGCATGGCGGGGCGTACCAACACCGAACACGAAGACCATTTATATCCAGAGAACGAATTCCCTTTTTCAGCGGCCGTGCAGACTGACCCCTTTTCCAAAAAAAGCGCCGCCCTGTTTCGCCACGACGGCTTTGACCCGCTCCTGATCGAAACCAATACCTCGACGGAATACTGGCAAAAGGGCGCCTCGCTCCTCACGACCGACCCGTTGGGCCAGCGCGATGTGCCGCTGCCGCCGAATGCACGTGCGTATCTGGTGGCGAGCACCCAGCATGCGGGTCGCCCGGGATTACGGGCCGACCTTGGGCCATGCATGAATGAGCGTAACCCGCACAACCCGATGCCCGCGCTACGTGCTCTGCTTGTAGCGCTGGACCAATGGGCCACGCTGGGCACGCCGCCCCCGCCCAGCCGAGTGCCCTCTATTGCCGCGGGTACGCTGGTCAGGCCTGACAACCAGAGCTTTCCGGCCATCCCGGGCTTCGCGGTGGCACGTGCCGGCAACACGCTGGCGCTGTTCGGTGACTGGGTTCACCCAAAGCCTGATCTCGCCCGGCAATACCCGTCGCTAGTGGCCAAGACCGATGCCGATGGCAATGAAGTGGCCGGTATTCGCCTGCCCGAGATTGCGGTGCCGCTCGCCACCTACACTGGCTGGAATCTCTACAAACACCCGTTCACGGAGGGAGACCTGTGTGATCGGGACGGCAGCTACCGTCAGTTCGCTGCGACGCGTGCCGAGCGCGACCAAGCCGGCGATCCGCGCGCGTCGGTGGCCGAGCGCTATACCTCGCATGCCGACTACGCCGCCCAGTTCGGTGCCGCCGCCCAAGCACTGGCGCGCGACCGGCTGTTGCTCGAGGAAGATGTGGAGGCCTATCTGCTACAGGCGCAGTCCGATGCGGTGCGCAAACGGTTTCAGCCGTAACTTAAGCGTTCGCTTGCCAGGGCTTTTTTCGATGAGAAACTTACCCACGATCCAGCTTGCCTCACTGTGCCTCGCCTTAACCTTTGGCTCAATCGCCTACAGTGCCGAACCTAAGGTGACGGCGATTGTGAAGCTGCCCTTTGCGTTCACCAAGTGTCGATAAACCGCCGACTATGCGCCGCATGGCTGGGGTTGAAAGCCCGTTGTTGTAGTCCCGCTCGAATCCCGCGAATCAACCAGGCGCGGGTGTCGGCTGGATCAATGACGGCATCAATCTCGAGCATCGTCGCCATATTGGTCGCTTGCCCACGCTCGTAGTAGTCGGCCAGAAGCCTGGCCTGCAAGGCGTCTCGAGCCTCGCCTTCAGGCTGAGCTTCGAGCTCTTTTTTGAAGCCGAGCTTCACGGCCCCCTCCAGTCCCATAGCGCCGAACTCACCGGTCGGCCAGGCAACCGAGAAGAGCGGTGAGTGAAAACCACCTGCCGCCATGGCCATTGCGCCCAGGCCATAGCCCTTGCGCAGCACGACGGAAAGAAACGGTACGCTCAGCTTGGCGGCCGTGACGAACATGCGACTGACATGGCGTACCTGGGCCTTCTTTTCGATCTCTGGGCCGACCATGAAGCCGGGCGTGTCCACCAAAGAAATAATGGGTAGGCTGTAACTTTCGCAAAGCTGCATGAAGCGGGCCGCTTTGTCGGCCGCGTCAGCGTCGATGGCTCCTCCGAGATGAACCGTGTTGTTGGCCATCACGCCAAGCGCTTGACCTTCGATTCGGGCGAAAAAGGTGAGAATGCCTTTGCCAAAGAGTGGGCGTAGCTCTAATCCGGATTGCGCATCGATGAGGCCGTTAATGAGTTTTCGAACGTCATAACTTCGTAGCCGGTTTTCGGGCACGGCTTCACGCAAAAGCGTTTGATCAGGCACGGTCCAGGTTGAGAATGAGCCTTGAGTAAAGCCCAGGTAACGCTTGGCGACCTCGACTGCCGCGGGTTCGTCGGCCACCAAACAGTCGATGACGCCGTTAGCGGATTGAATATCCGTGGGGCCAATGTCCTCCGGTGCGAACACGCCCAAACCCCCGCCTTCGACCATGGCTGGGCCGCCCATACCAATATTGCTATGGGTCGTGGCAATGATCACATCGCAACATCCTAGCAGCGCCGCGTTACCGGCGAAGCAACGTCCGGACACGATGCCGAGCACCGGGACTTCTCCAGAAAGCGAGGCGAACTTCGAGAAAGTCGTGATGTGAAGGCCCGCAACCATCACTTGATCGACATCACCCGGGCGTCCGCCGCCGCCTTCGGCGAAGAGCACCACTGGCAAACGGTGTTGCAGGGCGACTTTAAGCAAGCGATCCGTTTTGTTGTGATTCATCGCGCCCTGCGTGCCCGCCAGCACGGTGGCATCGTAGGCCAGCACGGCGCAACTGCTTTTCTCGCGGTCAAAGTGTTGGGCATTGACGGTGGCCACACCAGTGATCATGCCGTCGGCAGGCGTATTGGCGATGAGGTCGTCGAGACTTCGTCTGGAGCGTTGCGCCGCGACCGTCAAGGCGCCGTACTCCATGAAGCTGCCTTCATCGCAAAGTTGCGCAATGTTTTCCCTCGCGGTGCGCTGGCCACGCGCGCGTCGCTTGGCGACGGCGCTGGCGCGATTTTCATCGAGTGTGAACGCCAAACGTGCATTCAATCGCTGGAGGTCGGCACGCAAGGATTTTTGGGGGAGGGCCGGTACTTCGGTGGGCGGGGTCAGCGCAACTGGATCAGGCGAGGGGGTCGAAAAGTAGAGCGTTGGCGGGGAGGGCGTTGTCTGGAAGGCGCTTCCAGGCGAATTGTTCGTTGCCACGGTCGCCACGGTCGCCACGGTCGTCAAGGGCGACCAAGTGAACAAGGCCTGGCCTTCCTCCACTGTTTCGCCTGACGCAAAAAACGCCTGATCGAGTCGCCCATCACTATGGGCCAGAACCTCATGCTCCATCTTCATCGCATCAAGAACGAGAATGGCTTGCCCCAATTGGATCGCCTCGCCGGGGCCGACTAGCCAGTGCACCAGGGTGCCCGTCATCGGCGCTTTAAAGGTATGGGAGGATGGTTTTGATGGCGTGTCGGCTTGAGTCATGCTTCAGTTTATCGCGATGGACCAATTGGTTTTCTCCCAAGCGAGCTGTTCTTGACACAGCAGGAATTGAGACTGAGGAAATTGCTCGGCCCAGCCAGCTCCCAGCGTGAGTTTGATCTTACGCTTACCCGTCAACTTGTAGCTCACATTGAAAAATCGGGGCTCGGTTCTGGCGTGAGAAAGAATCACTGCCAAGCGTAGCGAGACCAATTGCAAGACCAATTCATCGTTATCCAGGTCCGCTTCGAGTTTTCTAACCTTGCCTCTTTGCCCGAGCACTAATTGACCAATACGATGCAGGTCGGCGCGCGAAAACCCTACAGCATCGGTGTTCTCCAAGATGTATGCACCATGCCGGTGGAGGTTCTCATGCGAAACCGAGGCGCCGATTTCGTGCAGTCGCGCAGCCCACCCTAGTTGCTGCTCGGCATCTTCCCGCAAAGTCAGTCCGTCGGTGAGACTGGCGAAAATATAACGCGCGACTTTACTTACTCGCTCAGCCTGCACGGCATCGACCGAAAAGCGCCGTACCAAGGACGCGACGGTTTGCTCTTTGAGGTCATTGCGACGACCGTCAAAGCTGGCGAGTTCAAACAGCACACCATGGCGTAGCGCACCTTCCGCCGCTTCGAGTCGCTTCAAGTTAAACAAGCGGAAGATGGCAAGCAACACGGTCAAGCCTCCGGCGAGCACCGGCCTGCGGTCGTCCTTCAGGCCATTGAGACGCACTTTGTCGATGTGCCCGGCGTCGAGCAAAATTTGCTTGAGTTCCAACAAGCCTTCAAGGGAAACCTCATAGGGCATGGTCACGGCGAGCTGGTTCAAGCTGAGCAATTCCGCAACAGCACCTATCGTTCCGGAAGAGCCATACACCTTATCCCAACTGACCTCTTTGAGAGCGCCGTGCGCCTCCTCCAAAAATGAGGCCGCAGCCACCTCGGCCTGTTTAAAGGCCTCGACCTTCAGGCCTCCACTCGCGAAGTACTTGCTCGCCCAGGAAACGCTACCAACTCGGTAAGAGTCCATTTGTTGCGGCTGGTTGCCCAAGCCGAATATAAATTCGGTGGATCGGCCACCAATATCAATCACCAGGCGACGCTCGGCGTTTTGTGGCAAAAAGTAGGAGACGCCTTGATAGATGAGGCGGGCTTCTTCTTTGCCGGAAACGATATCTATCGGGAAGCCAAGGATTCTCTCGGCCTCTTTTTGAAAGACCTCGCTGTTCTTCGCCTCCCGCAAGGTTTGGGTGGCCACAGCGCTGACATGGTCCGCATTAAAACCTTGCAGCCTTTCCGCGAATCTGGCGAGGCAGGCCCAGCCCGCTTCCATTGATTCCTGGGTCAGGTTACGATTCCCGTCCAAACCCGCGCCTTGGCGGACCGCTTCCTTCAAATACTGTAGCCGCCGCAAATGCCCATCGTCCAGTTCGCTGATTTCCAGCCGAAAGCTATTCGATCCCATGTCGATCGCCGCCAAGACTGTCTTGTCTGGCCGTATTTTGAGTGGTGCGGAGGTTGTCATAAATCTGTCATCAAAGCTTTCGACAATGTCATGGAACGCTACAAGTCAATGAAAAGGCTCAAAAAATGATTAAACATACCGTCTCTCTTTCCAGAATTGCACTTGCAGGCACTATTGTCTCATTGGGTGCTCTGATGAGCGGTTGGGCCATGGCCCAAGCCACGGTCAAAATCGACGGCTCAAGTACGGTCTTCCCCATTACGGAAGCGGTTGCGGAGGATTTTCAAAAATCCAAGAAAAACGCCATCCGCGTCACGGTCGGTATCTCGGGGACTGGCGGTGGCTTCAAAAAATTCTGTCGTAACGAAACGGATGTAGCGAATGCCTCGCGCCCTATTCTCGCCAAGGAAATGGAAGATTGTCGCGCGGCAGGAATTCAATACATTGAACTCCCCGTTGCTTTTGACGCGCTGACCATTGTCGTCAACCCCAAGAATGCCTTTTTGAAGAGTATTACGGTCGAAGAGTTGAAGAAGATCTGGGAGCCGGGTGCTCAGGGCAAGCTTACGCACTGGAACCAGGTCAATCCTGCTTGGCCTGACACGCCTTTGAAACTGTTTGGCCCTGGAGCGGACTCGGGCACGTTTGATTACTTCACGGAAGCCATTGTCGGTAAATCCAAATCCAGCCGAGGCGATTACACGGCCTCTGAGGATGACAATGTCCTGGTGACCGGTGTATCGCGCGACCTGGGCGCTTTAGGGTACTTTGGGTTTGCTTACTATATTGAGAACAAGGCCAAGTTAAGGTCTGTGCCGGTAGTGGCCAAGGGCGCAACGGTAGGTGTGGAAGCCTCAATGGAGGCGGTGATCAAAGGCAGCTACCAGCCCTTGTCACGTCCCATCTTCATTTACGTGAATGCCAAATCCCTGGCTAAACCGGAGGTCAGGGAGTTTGTGGATTATTATCTGAAGAATGCCGCCAAGCTGACCCGTGAAGTCAAGTATGTGCCGCTGCCCGATGCCGCATACAAGTCGGGTTTGGAGCATGTCGCCAAGAACAAGCTTGGCACCGTCTTCAATGGTACCCCCGAGGTGGGCATTACGATCGAAGAATTGATGCGCCGGGAAGCCAAGCTTTAAACTCAATGAGTGTTTCTGATACTTTAGCAGGCTCGACGGGGTTACGCGATACCACTCCAGTCTCGAAGTTCGCGATCAAGAAATCTCGCCGTATGAAGGAATCCGCCATCAAGTGGATTCTTTTTGCGGCGGCCAGTATTTCTGTTCTCACCACGGCCGGCATTGTGTATGTGCTGCTCTCGGAGTCGATCAAGTTCTTTATGAAGGTTCCTTTGTGGAGCTTTTTGACAGACACTCAATGGACCCCACTTTTCGATGATGCTCATTTTGGTATCGGAGTTCTACTTTCAGGAACTCTGACCAGTTCAGCGGTGGCCATTGCGATAGCCATTCCCTTCGGTACGGTGATTGCCATTTATCTCTCCGAATTTGCCGGGCACAAAACCCGTGAAATTCTTAAACCACTTCTGGAATTGTTGTCGGGCGTGCCGACCATAGTCTTCGGTTTTTTTGCACTGTTGGTCGTGACGCCCTTGCTGCAAATGATCTTCCCAAGCTTGCCAGGCTTCAATGTATTGTCGGCCGGCTTGGTGATGGGGATTATGATCATTCCCTATGTCAGCTCAATCAGCGAAGATGCGATGCGCGCTGTGCCAATGTCCCTGCGCGAAGGCTCCTATGCCTTGGGGGCGACGCGCTTGCAAACCGCCTGGCGAGTGGTCGTACCGGCAGCGTTTTCAGGCATCGCCTCGGCTTACATGTTGGGTATTTCTCGCGCGGTGGGTGAAACCATGATTGTCGCAGTTGCGGCCGGTATGCAACCTAATCTCACTTTTAATCCGGCCGAGCCTGCAGCCACCATCACCGCGTTTATTGTTCAAGTCGCATTAGGTGATTTACCCCATGGCTCGATTGGCTATCTCACCATATTTGCCGCCGGGCTTACGCTCTTGATCATCACTCTGATTTTTAATGTGCTGAGCTTTTGGTTGAAGCGCCGTTTTAAGGAACAATATTGAAACCTCTCAAAGCCGTCATCGCCCGTGCGAAACGCAACGAGCTGGTGTTTTCCGTGCTTGGCTTCTTGGCGCTGTCGACCGGCGTGCTGACCTTCGTAGCGTTGTTCGGCAGCATGATGTATGAAGGGGTGAGTCGATTGTCCCCCGATTTTTTTGTCAACTTTCCTTCTCGCCGCGCAGGCGAAGCGGGCATACTTTCGGCATGGGTGGGTACTTGCCTGGTGATGCTCGTGACAGCGCTCGTGGCGGTGCCACTGGGTGTGGCTTCGGGGCTCTATCTTGAAGAGTATGCAGACAAGCATTGGATCAATGATCTGATTGAGATCAATATCAGCAACTTGGCCGGTGTACCCTCGATTGTGTATGGCTTGCTTGCGCTCGGACTGTTTGTCTACACCTTCGGTTTTGGGCAAAGTATTCTATCCGCCGGCTTAACTTTGGCGCTGTTGATCTTGCCCATTGTCATCGTTTCCACCCGTGAAGCGATTCGTACCATTCCCTCAAGCATTCGTGAGGCGGCCTTCGCTTTGGGTGCATCCAAGTGGCAATGTATTACACACCATATTGTTCCGTATTCCATGCCCGGTATTCTCACCGGTGTCATTATCGGTTTGGCCCGTGCGATTGGTGAAACCGCCCCGATTATTACGATTGGCGCGCTGACCTTTATTGCCTTTCTGCCGGCCTCACCTGTGACGACGGTTCCCCCGTTTGTAAACTTCGAGTGGCTGTTTAGCCCCTTCACCGTGATGCCGATTCAAATGTTTAACTGGACCTCTCGGCCGGAAGCGGCCTTTCAGGCGAACGCGGCCGCTGCTGGCCTGGTTCTGGTTCTGATGACCCTTGGCATGAACGCTATCGCCATCGCTATCCGATATCGATTACGTAAGAACATCAAATGGTAAACACTATGAATGTCGTTGATCTAGCTAGTCCGCCTCGTCCCAGTCCTTTTGGGTTTTCAGTCGGAGAAAAGGCCGAACCAGGCGCGTTGTTGTGTAAGGCTGAAACCAAGAAATTAAACTTTTTCTACGGCAAACATCACGCACTAAAAGACGTCAACTTGCCCGTGTACAAAAATAAAGTGACGGCTATTATCGGTCCCTCAGGCTGTGGGAAATCGACCTTGTTGCGCTCCTTCAATCGCATGCATGATCTCTATCCTGGCAATCGTTACGAGGGTGAAATCCGCCTCTACCCGGAGGACATCAATTTACTATCCTCCGAGATTGACCCCATTGAAGTTCGCATGCGCATGGGCATGGTCTTTCAGAAGCCGAATCCGTTTCCGAAGTCCATTTTTGAAAATGTGGCGTACGGCTTGCGAGTGATGGGAGAAACTTCCAGAACCGTCATTCAAGACAAGGTCGAAAGTGCGCTGAAGGGAGCCGCGCTATGGAACGAAGTTAATGAGCGCCTGGATGAACTGGCGGTCAATTTGTCTGGCGGACAGCAGCAGCGTATGTGTATCGCCCGCGCGCTTGCCACAGAACCCGAGCTCATCTTGTTTGATGAACCAACTTCCGCGCTCGATCCGATCGCAACCGCCTCGATTGAAGAACTGGTCGCCAGCTTGAAGTCCCGGGTCACTGTTCTAATTGTCACCCACAATATGCAGCAAGCCGCCCGCCTTTCTGATTTCACAGCCTACATGTACATGGGCGAATTGGTGGAGTTTGGAGAAACCGAGCAACTGTTTTTTAAGCCCAAGAATAAGCGCACTGAAGACTACATTACAGGACGATTTGGATGATTCAAGAACACACCTCCAAGAGCTTCGATGCCGATATCGAGGGCATGCGCTCAGCGGTCCTAAAAATTGGTGGCCTTGTCGAGCAACAGGTGATTCGCGCCTGCGATGCGCTGTTGCAGCGCAATCTGAATCTGGTCGCGCAAGTACTCGCCGATGAAGAAGTTGTGAACCAGCTCCATGTTCAGGCGGACATGCTTTGCCAGCAAGTGATCGCACGTCGCCAGCCGATTGCGGTGGACTTGCGCGAAGTGATTGCCGCCTTGCATTCGATCAACGATCTTGAGCGTATTGGTGATGAGGCCAAAAAGATTGCCTTGAAAGCAAGACATATCGTGGGCCTCGGTCCGAAGGCTGTTACAAATCATTGGGCCAATGATCAATTTCGACAAATGTCCAGCATCGCCAGCGAAATGCTCGCTGCTTGCCTGGATGCCTACGTCAGGCACGATAGTAGTGTGGCCGCCAAGTTGGCCGCTCGCGACAAATTGCTCGATGCCTTGCGCGAGCAGTTGAACGGTTCTCTATTGGATCATATGGCGGCCAATTCTGGTGAAGTACAGGCCACCATGGAAATGGTATTTGCCGTGCAGGCACTGGAACGCGTTGGAGATCACGCCAAGAACATTGCTGAATACGTGGTGAGCGTTGTGGAGGGCGTGGATATGCGTCACCTGACGCCTCCGAGTCCAGCTCAACTGTGAACTGACTGTGGTGCACTGAGACCTGTAGTCAGCGATTCGGCTCGTGCATCTGTAGGACCGTCATCAGCCTTCAAGTCATCCCGCTGGTATTTCACGCCGAGCGCCACCTGCGCGGGCTTGTGTGTGTGCCTGGTCCGGCGCGCTGATTTCTTGACGATCAAAAACTTCTTTTTGCCAAGTCATTTTAAGCCCAGCGCTTTGCTCTGAATTTTCACTGATCGACTTGCTCAAATTTGCAGAGCTGCTTTGCGGCTGAGGCTTCTCGAATTCTGTAGTGTCAAAACGATGACGAATCGACCCGTTTTAAGGACACTAGTGCGCAACCAAGCTTGAGCAACGACAGGAGGCGGGTGCAAGAGCGCCATCGTTTGAGCCTTTAAAGCTGCGGATGGGTCGCGTGACTGAGGAGATCGAGCTGGACGGAGCAACCATGACCCTCCGAGTTCGGTGTTTGTTCGTAATCACCATCGGACTGCATCACCCAGGTACCCGCCCTGTCCTCAAGATGAATTTCGAGTGCATTGGCGAGAATTTTAGCCTTCAGGATCTTCGACTTGATTGGAAATGCGATTTCTACTCTTTTGAAGAAATTCCGATCCATCCAATCGGCCGAAGACAGATACAACTTTTCTTCGCCTTCCGCGTAAAAATAGAACATCCTAGAATGTTCGAGAAATCGTCCGATAGTGGATCGCACCCGGATATTGTCTGAAAGCCCTTCGATGGCGGGTTTCAATGCGCAGACGCCTCGAACCACTAAATCGACGATCACGCCCGCTTGGCTGGCCTCGTACAGCGCGTGAACCACAGTCGTGTCAAGTAAGGCATTGATTTTCGCGCCAATGCGGGCGGTCTTTCCGGCCCGTGCCGCAAGAGTCTCCGCACGGATACCTTCTAACACCTCTTCGTGTAAATTGAAGGGCGCTTGTAGCAGATGCTTGAGAGGCTTCGCGATGCCGACACCGGTCAAACGCCGGAACACTTCATGCACATCGGCGCAAATATCCTGGTCGGAGGTTAGCAAGCTGAAGTCTTCGTAAAGAGTGGCTGTTTTTGCGTTGTAGTTGCCGGTGCCTAAATGCGCATAGCGCTTGAGTTTCTTGTTCTCGCGGCGCACGATGAGTGCCATCTTGGCATGGGTTTTGAGTCCTACAACGCCGTAAACCACATGGGCACCCGCCTTTTCGAGGCGGTCGGCCCAGTTGATATTGGTTTCTTCGTCGAAGCGGGCCATCAATTCAACGATGACGGTCACTTCTTTTCCGGCGCGTGCGGCCGTTTCTAAAGAGCGCATCAGCACCGAGTCGGAACCGGTGCGATAGACGGTCTGCTTAATGGCCATCACCGCAGGGTCACTGGCCGCGCTATGAAGAAAATCGACCACTGGCTGAAAGGATTCGTAAGGATGATGGAGTAGAACATCGGTGCCGGCCAGGGTTTCGAAGAGGCCGCGTTCGTCCCAGGGTGACGAACGGGCCGGCGTGAAGGCCGGGAACTTTAGGTCGGGTCGATCCACCAAGTCGATGGTTTGCGCCAATCGCATGAGGTTCACAATGCCGGGCACTCGATAGAGATCTCTTTCTCGCAGCGAAAATTCACCGAGCAAAAGATTTTCCAAGTAGGCTGGTGTTTTAGCGGACACTTCCAAGCGAACCGGTTCACCGAAATTGCGCTCGACTAACTCCTCGGCGAGGGCGTCGCGTTTGTCGCTGACTTCATCGTCATCGACCGAGACATCACTGTTTCGGGTGACTCGAAATTGATGTACGCCGTGAATTTTCAGCCCCGGAAAAAGCTCTTGCACGAAGCCCTGCACAATGGAGGTGAGTAGCATCACGCCTTGACAGTCCGCCGTGAGGTGCTTTGGGATCAACAAGAGCCGAGGGAGGGCTCGCGGAGCCTGAACAATCGCGACATTTGTTTCGCGGCCAAAGACGTCAGTGCCTTCAAGCTCAACAATGAAGTTCAAGCTCTTGTTAAGAATGCGGGGAAAAGGATGGGCCGGGTCGAGGGCAATCGGGGTAAGCAGGGGCTCGATTTCAGTATCGAAAACCGAGCTTGCCCAAGCGCGTATCGATTTTGTCCATTTCACCTGTGGGTAAAACCGAATGCCCGAGCGCTCCAGCTCTGGATAGATTTCGTTCTTGAGCA
>JAYUOT010000274.1:0-2774 GCA_043760705.1 Betaproteobacteria bacterium | reverse complement strand
TAATCCCCGTGCCCACGACGGCATTGACCAAGGTGGCAGGCGAATTGCTGTTGACGCTGGTAACGACCAAGGCTTGAGCGCTCATGGCCGTAAGAGCCAAAGCAAGCACCGATGCTAATTTTATTTTCATGACTTTCCTCGGTTTCGAATTAAATATGGCTGGTAAAAGGACTTACAGCACAGATTGCCAGCAATTTTCAAGCCAGACGTGAAAAACCGCATCAATTCAAGGGCTTAGGTAAATCACGAAAGGCAAGCGGCGAAAAGATGTAAAGCTATTCGACAAACCAATTCAAGAATCTTTGCCTATCGTCCGAGAGAATTAGAAGGTTTCTAAAAGCCCAAAGATGCGATCACCCATTGGCTGATTGCCATTGTTAGACAGTATCCGATGTCAGATGTGCCTCGGCACCTTGCTACATTTTCTCAAGTGTTTTTACTCGGTTCAAAGCAGTTTAACCAACACGGCCGCAATGCCTGACAGCAAGAGCGTAGAAGTCAAGGGAATCGAGAATTCGCGACCCCGAATACGCATCCGAAAATCTCCCGGAAGCCGCCCCAAGCCATAGCGCCCGAGGATGGACGATAAGCCAGAGAAAAGAAATAGAGCGAGCACCGTGGCAATCAGCCATTTCATAAGCTGCGTCCACCCGGCTCAAAGGCAAAGCTCGCATTCAAAAGTCGCTCTTGCGTGCTTACATCCGAGGCCTTCACCCAGGCGATGGCTTTGAATAATTCGCCCATCTCCGCTTCGGAGAGCAGCTTGCCCACGGCATGAGCCTGGCTGGCATAGGCGACGGTCTGGTCCATCGGCTGCTGGCTGAGGCGATCCAGTACACCGGTGTTCATGAGAAAACGCGCTTGGGCGCAAAAGCCGGCCAGCTTAAGACCGGCCGCCGCCGCACTACGATGAAGACTGGTGAAGTCGACGTGAGCCGTGATGTCCTGTTCGCCGAGATGTATGAAGGGGTCGAATCCCACCCGATGTTGATAGTGGCAAGCCAGTGTGCCGCGATCACGCTGCGAATGAAAATACTCGCGTGCGGGAAAGCCGTAGTCGAGAGTCAGAATGCAACCGGTTTCCAATTGCTCGGAAACAGTACGAATCCAGGCCTGACCCTGCTCATGAATTTCAGAAATGTAGGGCGACGGCAGGTCGGCCAGGCTTTCAATGCCCGCCGTCATCAAGCATTGCTGTACCGCTTTCTTAAACTCGCGACTGGCGAGTCGGTTCTCCCAAGCGAAAGCTTGTTTTTGCTCATCAAAACAAACGCCTCGCTCAAATAATTGCTCTCCGTCCCAGGCGAAGAGGCGAACCGGCATGGCATCCAACAATTCGTTGGCGAAAACAACGGCTTTTAGCTGGCCCGGAATATGGTCTAACCAATCGACCAAGTGAAGCGACTGAGGGCAGAGGGCTTCCAGAGTGCTTTCTTGCTGGGCGCGCAGATTGGCCGAAAGCTCCATAATGCTGTAACGGCTGGGGGTCATGCCGAGCCGACCGAGTTCATTGAGAATCTGGGTGGCGAGTTGCCCGGTCCCGGCGCCAAATTCGATCAGATGGGTAATCTCGGCGGCTTGCATCCATGCTGCAATCTGCTGCGCGAGGCAGGCCCCAAACATGGGCGAAATTTCAGGCGCGGTCACAAAATCCCCGTGCACGCCAAATTTGCGTGCCGGGCCACTGTAGTAACCCAAGCCTGGAGAATACAGGGCAAGCGCCATAAACTCGTCAAATCCCATCCAGCCCTCTTGAGCAAGAAGCTGGGTACGAATGGTTTCAGTGAGTCGGGTCGCTGCTGACTCGGTAGAATGGCGGTTTTCCATGCAGCCGAATATGCCACAAGCCAAAACTGTCCTCGTGACTGGCGCTGCCAAGCGCTTGGGGAAGGCGATCGCCCTCGATTTGGCCGCCCATGGTTGGCAGGTTGCCCTACATTATCATCACTCCAAGGCTGAAGCGCTCGCGACCGAGGCGGAACTCGCTGTATTTGGGCCGGTGGCTACTTTCCAGGCCGATCTTTCCCAAGCGCAAGCCTGCCAAGCATTGTTTGATCAGGTACAAAGGCACTTTGGAGTGGTCGACGCACTGGTGAACAGTGCCTCGCAGTTCGATCATGACGATGCCCTCAGTTTTCGCCCCGATCTGGCCCAAGCCCATCTCGCGGTGAATTGCGTGGCGCCGATTATGCTGGCCCAGTGTTTATACAGGCATATCGAGGCTAGAAGTAAGTCGCAAACGCAACGAGGACATGAGCCCGGCGGTGCTCACGGCGTCGCGATAGATGGGATGGCGAAACCAACGATGACGAAACCAACGATGATGAAACAAGGGGTTGCGACCCATGCGATTCCGACAGATGCGATTCCGACACTTGGGGCCGAGATCCAGGGTGCCGTCGTAAACCTGTTGGATCAAAAGCTTTGGAATCTGAATCCTGATTTTTTATCCTACACTCTTTCCAAAGCGGCCCTGCAAGCGGCCACCACCATGATGGCGCAGTCCTTTGCGCCACGGCTAAGAGTGTGCGGAGTCGCGCCAGGGCTGACCATGCCCAGCTATCTGCAAGACGCCGCGGCCTTTAGCAAGGCCCATCAAGTGTCGCCTTTAGGTCGATCCAGTCGGCCCGAGGATGTGGCGCGTACGGTGCGTTTTGTGCTCGAGAATGAATCGATGACGGCCAGTCAAATTCTCGTCGATGGAGGGCAGCATCTTATGCATTTGCCTCGTGACATCAGTTTTCTTTAGTCGAACCCTGTTCTCTTTTTGAAGC
>JAYUOT010000273.1:0-13655 GCA_043760705.1 Betaproteobacteria bacterium | reverse complement strand
GTTTTGACGGCTTCAAAGCCCTTAACAAGCTCTCGCTGGCGGTCAATACGGGTGAGCTGCGCTGTGTGATCGGCCCCAATGGCGCGGGCAAGACGACGATGATGGACGTCATTACCGGCAAGACCCGGCCCGATAGCGGTCAAGTCTTTTTTGGTAGTACGGTCGATTTGTTGCGTATGCGTGAGGCGCAGATTGCGCAGATTGGTATTGGCCGGAAGTTCCAGAAGCCCACCGTGTTTGAGCAACTCAATGTCTTCGAGAACCTTGAATTGTCTTTGTCCAGTGATCGTCGTGCGCGCGCCACGATGTTCGCGAAACTCGATAGCGCCTCCTTTGATCGAATTGCCTCAACCCTTGAGCTGATTCATTTGCGAGATTTCGCGGGTAAGCAAGCGGGCAACCTATCGCACGGTCAAAAGCAATGGTTAGAGATTGGTATGTTGCTGATGCAAGAGCCAAAGTTGTTGCTGCTTGATGAGCCTGTGGCCGGGATGACTGACGAGGAAACAGAGCGCACCGCAGAACTCTTTCTGTCGCTGGAGGGCTCACATTCCTTGGTCGTTTTGGAGCACGACATGAAGTTCATCGGCGAGCTGACCACCCGTGGAGTGAATGCCGCCACTAAGAAGGTGACAGTGTTGCACGAAGGCAGTGTGCTGGCCGAGGGTAGCCTGGCCGAGGTTCAAGCCAACGAAAAAGTGGTGGAGGTGTATCTTGGCCGTTGATTCCCAAAGTACTGCGTTACTGGCCGTCAAGGACGTGAATCAGTTCTACGGTGGCAGCCATATTCTCTGAAATATTTCTTTCCAGGTAGAGATGGGTAAGGTCACCGTACTGCTCGGTCGCAACGGAGTGGGCAAGACCACGTTGCTGAAGTCTTTGATGGGTGTCGTCCCGATTAAGACGGGTGAAATCGCCTTGCAAGGCAAGCGCGTCGATGCGCTTGCCTCCTATGAACGAGTCAGAGCGGGCATTGGTTTTGTTCCGCAAGGCCGCGAGATTTTTGGCCGCCTGACCGTCGAGGAGAACCTGCGAATGGGCTTGGCCTATCTCCCGGCGAGAACGGGCATTGATCCCGAGGTCTTCGATTTGTTCCCCGTCTTGAAGCAAATGCTCAAGCGCCGTGGTGGAGATTTGTCGGGCGGTCAACAGCAACATCTCGCCATTGCGCGCGCTCTCCTTGCGAAGCCAAAGCTTCTGGTATTGGATGAGCCTACGGAGGGCATTCAACCCTCGATCATCAAGGATATTGGCCGGGTTATTACCACGCTGGCCAAGCGCGGCACCATGGGCATTTTGCTGGTCGAACAATACTATGATTTTGCTGAAGAGTTGGCCGATTTTTATGTGGTGATGGAGCGTGGCGAAGTGATCGCTTCCGGGCTTGGCTCTCAAATGGAAAGCGATAATGTTCGCCAGATGGTGGCGATTTAGAGATGGCCTCGTCAGCCTTTGAGAGCCTGACCTGTTAATCTTTGATCCCGCCCATTTGAAAGCCCAATCCAATGGCATCAGCTCAGCCACATTTTCAAGACCCCCGTGCGCCTTCTGGGACAGATTCCAAGATGACTCTACGACCCCACCAAATTGGGGATATCGGCTGGGTGGCTCGCCGTCAAGGCATGCTGTACGCTGAAGAGTACGGCTGGGATGGCAGCTTTGAGGCGCTGGTGGCGGAGATCGGAGCGCGCTTTATTCTCAAATTCAACCCGGAGTTTGAGCGTTGCTGGATTGCAGAGCGCGACGGGAAAATTCTTGGCTCCGTTTTTCTGGTGCGTCAATCCAAGGACGTCGCCAAGCTCAGGCTACTTTATGTCGAGCCCGAGGCCCGTGGAACGGGTTTGGGTCGGCGCCTCACCCGAGAGTGCATTCAGTTTGCGCGCGCCAAAGGTTATAGAAAGCTCACGCTTTGGACGAACGAGATTTTAGTGGCAGCAAGAGCCATTTATGTCTCCGAGGGCTTCACACTCGTCTCTCAGGAGCACCACCACTCGTTCGGAAAAGATTTGATCGGCCAGCATTGGGATTTAAAATTATGAGTGAGTTGTTCCAGCGCTCTTAAGCATCAAGTCCTTGCGCTGGCTCAAAAGGGATCCGACGACCATCCCGAGCGCCGCCATCACCAAGCCTGCGAGTGGTGCCGGTAAGTGAGCACCGAGGGGTGAAAGCAATACAACGAGCCAGGTACCAATACCTAAAATAATGGATGCGAGAGCACCGACATCGGTGGCCCGTTTCCAGTAGAGCCCGCACGTCAAGGGCATGAAGGCGGAGACTAGGGTCACCTGATAAGCGCTCGATACCATCTCATAAATGGGGGTACCACGCATCACGATCGCGTAGCTGAGGACCGCGCCCGTAAACACAAGCAAGGCGACGCGAAAGCCGAACAACTCTTCCCGGTCGGTGAGCTTGGGCTTCAGGTTCTTGTAAATATTTTCAATGAAACTGGTCGACGGAGCCAGCAAGGTGGCTGAGGCGCAGGATTGAATCGCTGAAAGCAATGCGCCAAAGAAAATCACCTGGGCGGCGAAGGGCATGGTCTTCAAAATGAGTGTTGGCAAGACTTTCTGCGGGTCGCTCGCGAGTAGCTGCTTGGTTTCTTCTGGCATGACCAGGACCGCGCACAGTACCGTAAACATCGGTACAAAGGCAAAGGCCAAATAGCACAGGCCGCCGATCACGGCCCCGCGCTGCGCCGTCTTCACGTTTTTGGCGGACATAACCCTTTGAAATACGTCCTGTTGAGGGATCGACCCCAGCATCATGGTGATCGCGGCTGCGATAAAAAACATAACATCTCTGAGCTTGGGTTCGGGAAGTATTTTGAATAAATCGCGATCACTCGCCAAGGCCAGCACCTTACCAGCCCCACCAGCCGCTTCACTGGCTAGGTAGGCGATGATGGACAGACCAATGACCAAGGTAATCATTTGAATAAAATCTGTCCAGGCCACAGCCAGCATGCCACCAAACATCACGTAAACGAGGATCGAGGCCGTGCCAATCGCCATACCGACCTCGGGGCTAATGGCCCCCTGACTCACAATACTAAACACTAAACCTAGAGCGGTAATTTGGGCGGCCACCCAACCCAGATACGACAAAATAATGGCGACCGAGCACAAAATTTCGACGGTTTGTCCGTAGCGCTGGCGGTAGAAGTCGCCAATCGTCAACAGGTTCATTTTGTAGAGCTTGCCTGCGAAGAACAGGCCAACAAAAATAAGGCACATGGAGGCGCCAAACGGGTCTTCAATCACGCTTCCAAGGCCGCCGCTCACAAATTTTGCGCTGATCCCGAGCACGGTCTCGGCGCCGAACCAAGTGGCAAATGTGGTCGTGATCACCATGATCAAGGGCAAGCTGCGTCCAGCCAGGGCGAAATCAGTCGAGCTTTTCACCCGCGTGCCCGCGTAAACGCCGATGAGCAAGGTGCTGATCAAGTAAGCAATGACAAAGGCGAGTAGGGCAGTCATTGGGAGTCTAAGAAGAAGGGTTGAAGGTGAGCGGGGAGTGTATCAAAATGGGCGCTCCAACGAGCGCCTGCGCTTGGGAATGCCTTACCGAAGCACTGATTAAGTCTCGGCGTCCTGATACAGAACCGTTACTCAGACAGGACTGATTGGAGCGCTGAGTCGACGCTGTTCGAATCTTCGTACTGAACCCAGTGGCCAGCATGATCGATGAATGTCAGGGACTGCAAATTGCGCGCGGTCGAAAGCTGGGCGGCCAGCGCTTGTTCTCGGCCGCGGTACAAAATATCCTCCCTTCCCCATAGGCCATAAATAGGCGTATCGATGGCCTGGATAGTCCGAAGCAAAATATCGCTATAGGCCAGGCGACGCCGTTGCATACGATCTCGTGCCAGGTTCATCCCATGAATGGCCACCGCGAGTTCATCGACGGCTTCGGGGCGAGAGAACATCAAGACACCCAAATTGTGGCGATGAATCAGGTCGCGTTGCGGACCCTCTGGCGTGTCCAGCCATGGCCTTAACGCGAACGGCCGCTGGCCGTTCACTCCTAAAGCCGGTGCACCCATCAGCACCAACTTGTTGACCTGCTGCGGTCGGTGCTGCGCAATCAAGGCGGCCACCATGCTTCCGAAGGAAAAGCCGACCACATCGATGGCCCGCTCCCCGATCAGTAGATCGAGTGCATTCTCCAAGGGCAGGGGCAACACATCAGCGTCCTGCCCCACTAAAGGGGCCGTGGACTCTCCGAAACCAGGCATGTCGGGAATCCAGACCTCTCGGCCAAGGGACACCAGGGCCCGGATATTGCGCACCCAATGGTTCCAACTACCCGAGCCGCCGTGCAGCAACAAGACAGGTTTGCCTCGACCCCAGGATCTAAAGACGAGTTGTCCGTGAGCATAGGGTAAAAGGTGTTTTGTTGAGAGCAACTCTAGCGTCTCAAGATCATCAAGGGTACGAATTTGTCGGGGAAAATTCTCAATGCTTGCGGCTTGGGGCATGAAAGTCAGTTTTTAAGGCAGGAAAGTCGTGCCACATCGGCGGTGCTTCGTAAGGTGAATCGTACAGGCTCGACTACAATGCTTCTCGGGATTCGTTTCGGTGAACTGTACCTGGGTTCGCCGAGAAATGCCGCTGATCGTCAAAAAAGTTTCGTCAAAGAATACGCTAAGTCAGAAAGAGAAAATACGTGCACGCAACCCTACCGCTCCTGCAAGTTAGTGATTTTCCCGCCATTCAAAGAGGGCGTCTGAACACGCTGCAAGTCAATATCGGCTACAAGTGCAATCAGTCTTGCCTGCATTGTCACGTCAATGCCGGGCCTAATCGCACCGAAATGATGGATGCGGAGACGCTCGCACTGATTCCAAACGTGTTGAAAATGCGCGACATCCGCACCTTGGATCTTACCGGCGGCGCCCCCGAATTGCATGAAGGATTTCGAGATTTGGTCCGCGCTGCCAGTGCACTCGATGTCAAAGTCATTGATCGCTGCAACCTTACAATTCTCTATGAGGCCGGGCAGGAAACACTCGCCGAATTTCTTGCAGAGTACCGGGTCGAAATTGTGGCGTCCTTGCCCTGTTACTCGCTCGAAAATGTGGATCGACAGCGAGGAGCCGGTGTTTTTGACAAAAGTATTGCGGCGCTTCAGAAACTTAATGCCTTGGGGTATGGCAAAGCAGGTACGGGACTGGTGTTAAACCTTGTTTATAACCCCCAGGGAGCTGTTTTGCCGCCCGCGCAAGAGCAGCTCCAGGCAGACTACAAGCGTGAATTGAGCGAACACTTTGGCATCGAGTTCAATGAGCTTTTCGCTCTCGCCAATATGCCCATTCAACGATTCGGATCAACCTTGGTTTCAAAAGGGCAATTCAAGCCCTATATGGATTTACTCAAGTCCAACTACAACGAGTCAACCTTGCCGCAAGTGATGTGCAAGAGCCTGTTAAGCGTGGATTGGCAGGGCTATTTATACGACTGCGATTTCAATCAGCAGCTCGGGCTGCCTGCGCCCATCTTGAATCCGGGGCGCGGGCGGGCCCATTTAAAAGATTTGCTTGAAACCGATCCTCAGGGACAAGGCATTCGCGTGGCCGATCATTGCTTTGGATGTACGGCGGGTTCCGGGTCGAGTTGCGGTGGTGCGCTCGACTAACTCAACGCGACGCTCTACAGGAGCGTATTAGCCGTGGTCCGTCTGTCCATTATCGTTCCTGTTTTGAATGAGGCCGCTCATCTGCCAAGGATGCTCGCGCAACTGCTTGGTCACCAGCAGGGTGCTTGTGAAGTGCTTTTGGTGGATGGAGGAAGCCAGGACGATACAGTGGCGATGGCCCGCAGTGCTGGATTCAAGGTCTTAATTGCTGAGCGCGGCCGTGCTGAACAAATGAATTTTGGTGCGCAAGCCGCAAAGGGTGAGATTCTTCTTTTTTTGCATGCGGACACGCAATTGCCTGATCAGGCGGATCAAATCATCATCAAAGCCATGCAAGACGATTCGCGCCATTGGGGTCGCTTCAATGTTCGTATTGCCGGAAGAGCGAGGATGCTTAAAGTGATCGCAACGCTGATGAATATTCGTTCGGCATGGACCGGAATTGCGACCGGGGATCAGGCTATTTTCGTGCGTCGACAGGTGTTTCAAAGGATGGGCGGGTTTCCTCAACAAGCCTTGATGGAAGATATCGAATTTTCGAAACGCATCAAGAATCGAAGTCGGCCCATTTGTCTGTACCAAAAAGTCACCACCTCCGGTCGGCGGTGGGAGGCCAAGGGTTTGTGGCGTACTATTTTCTTGATGTGGGGCCTTCGCTCGGCCTATTTCTTCGGTGCCGATCCTGAGAGCCTCGCCAAGCGTTATCACCGATAGGGCGCTTACAAATTTCCGCGCTGATCCGTCCCATTCGTATCGTCATCTTTGCCAAGGCGCCTCTCCCAGGAATCGCTAAAACCAGGATGATCCCGGCCCTGGGGGCGCAGGGCGCCGCTGCCTTAGCTCGGCGCATGCTGGACCATTCGGTGGCGAAGGCGATCGAGGCAGCTCTGGGTCCGGTCGAGCTTTGCGTGTCGCCCTTCGCTCATCCGATTTGGGCCACCTTGAGTATTCCGGCCGAGGTTGTTGTCACGGATCAAGGCGAGGGCAATCTTGGCACGCGCATGGCCCGGGCCTGCGCGCGCACCGTTGCGGCCGGCGAGTCGGTATTGCTGATTGGAACCGATTGCCCAGCTTGCGACGTAGACTATTTGCGCGCCATGGCTCGCGCCATGGCAAACAACGATGCTGTGATCTCAGCCGCTTCGGATGGTGGCTATCCGGCTATCGGCATGACCCGATACGAGGCCTCAATCTTCCAAGAAATTACCTGGAGTACGCACTCGGTTTTGCGAGAGACCCTCGTAAAGTTTCAAGCGCTTCATTGGCGCTTCGAGGTTTTCCCTGAGCTTCATGATATTGACGAACCGCAGGACTTGATCCACCTGCCCGCCGACTGGTTAGCGTAGTGGAGTGGGGAGCAAGCGTGGTGATCCCAATCTCAATCCCAATCCCAATCACTTTGCATCCTCGGGTGTGTGATTGTTGAAACTCTTCGAGTCCTTAAGTGTTGTATTTTCATTTAAGTCAAATGGCCTAGTCTCCCCCCAACGGATGATGGGAAAACCCGATTTTCAATCAAATGGAACTATTTTTCGGGAATCGCGTTCGGACTCGTTTGCTTGAACCGAGATTTTCCATTAGCCCGATTTTTCTAATGGAAACCATTAGGACGAGCGCCGATAACTCGGATCCAACCCTTGTGAATTAAACGGGATGACCAGTCCCGCCAACCGATAGGTAATTTAAACGGCCTATTTTGCAACTCGTTGGCTCAGTGACTAAGAAAAAGTCATCCGTAGGTGTCCCTCGAAAGCTTCGTCCCTGAGGTGCCCGACTCTCATCAGCTCTCATCATAGCCGCAAGGTAATGCACTTGCGGTTCAGCGGGAGCCTTTGCGCATAGTTTATCGGCAGCGGCTTGAGTCGGGCGCAGCCGCCTGCCTGACGCGAGCGCGCAAGTCACTTTGGTCTAGGTGATTGGCTCTGACTGTAAGCTCAGAAGTCTCGAAGCGGCATCTGACCACGAGCAAGTGCGCGCGGCGGTGCTCTCGCCTCCAGGCCCAAGTGATTGAGAATCTTCTCAATCGCTGGCCTGCCAGGGCACGGAGGCCCTGGCGTGAGCTAGGCACAAAAGGTCCTCAGGACCACAATGAGTCCGAGCTCACTTCAAGAATCGCTGCAATGATCCTAAGCTCACCGCCGCAGTTCGGGCAGTGTTCAAGATCGAGGTTGAAGACGCGCTTCAATAGCTTAGCCCAACCCAGGCGCATCGGCCGCCCATGAGTTGCCTCGCCATCCTCCGGTGTTGACTCTTTCTGGGCACGCTCATCTGGCGAGTGTGGCACCACTTTGGAGCGCATCTTGACGTTCGGGGCCAGTACGCCATGCGCAAAGGGGGGGGGCGCTCATTTCGCGCAGCGAAGTGATGCGACCACCAAAGCGGATCAGATGCAGCCTCGGTCTTGGCACCAATGCCGCCAATCTTTGCATGAACTCCACGGGCGACATCACCTGATGCGTCGTGCCGTCTCGCCACGGTGTCTTGAGCTTCAGCTCGACCTGGCCAGCCGCATTGCACTGCACCCGGTCATTGGCTAAGGTTGGGCGAGTAATGTATCGGTATAGCCGCTCCAAGGTCTTCCTCTGCCCGGCCCCACAGCGCACCGCCGCATGCAGGCTAAAGCCTTGCAGGTCGGCGCATAGCCGCTGCTTGCCGCTGGTCTCTCGGGGAAGCGCCCCTTGCAAGGTCAGCACCTTCTGGCCTGCTCGCGGGCCGAACGCAATTCGGTAAACACACGAACCCCGATGCAGTGGCCTCAGCGCCCGCGCTTCCTCGCAATCATCGTCGGCGTCGGCCAAATACGTCTCGCCCTGATCCTCGACTAAAATGCCGCGACGAACCAGTTGCTTCATCACGCGTTTGATGATTTTCTCCAACACCTCCCACACCTGCTCGTCGCTCGGGGCAGCAATCTCGATGAACTCGGGTTCGCCCTCGGCATTTGTCTGGTAGACACCGTCCAACACCAGACAATGCAGATGGATATTTAGGTTGGCGGCAGATCCGAATCTCTGAATCAGCGTCACGGAGCCACAATCACCCTCGCCTGCCTTCAGGCCCGCCTGCTCAAGCAGATGGCGCGACAGCACCCGCTGAACCGCTTGCAAAACCGGCGTGATTAACTCAGGCTGCGCGGCCAGAAGTAGGCGAAGAGGAATCGGTAGCGAAAGAACCCACTGTCGCACCGGCACCTGCGGTATCACGTGATCAACTAGATGAACATCCATATTTCCAGTTCGGCATGATCGGCAAGATTGCGACCGACCGCTTGTTCGTAATACCGAATGATTTCTTCCAGACTCTTCAAGGCAAAGTCTGACCATTGAATAGCCATCGAGACGAAAAGTTAAGTAGACACCGTGCGAGTTTTCCGGCGGGCGGCTAAGCGTGACGCGAGTAACGCCGTCGCCTCTTCTTTGGGGAAACTTTTCATCTCACCAGTATCGAGTTTTTCAATGGTGTTCTTGAGACGCGCCTTTAGCCATTCGGTGTATCCGGCCTCAGGGGTCGCGTTCACCGCATCATCCGCCGTGATAATGAAAGGCAGCGTTCGGGTCTTCTGAACCTGCTTAAAAAAAACGCGTACGCTTCCGACGGAGTAATGCCCATTTCACGAAAAACTTCAAAGGCTTCGTCTTTAACAGTTGAATCAAGCCTAAATTGAACGCTTGTATCTCGTGCCATGGCGATGCTCACAGATTGAAATGATGTACTGAGATTGTATAGACCTCTTTCCGATAGCCGCTATAAAAGCGCCTTATGGCGATTGCTTCAAATGGGCCTGTGGCCGTGTCGCCACTAAGAGGCGACCCAAAGATGGCACATTGGCGCGGCGGCAAAATAAGCCAAAGTAGTGAGCCTGCACCAAAGAATACGGGGCCGACGAATATGGCTAATCTGTTGTGGCCATGTCCTGCGCCAGTGGCTGACCAAAGAAAAATTCCAACGTGAATAAGTTCTAGAAGAAAGCCGATTGCAATTGTCGCCTTTCGGCTTATAGGCGTCTTTGTAGAACTGGGAAACATTTAGCTGAGCACAACTTGTTTGTAGATCACCCTATTTACCGAGGCAAGGACCAGTTTTCAATCTTTGACTGCCAGGCAGGGTCGACTCGGTTGCCACTAGATTCAACCTGGGCCGTTCCTAAAAGCGCCTTTGCTAGTTGATCCGATGGCCCAAGGCCATAAATCTGGTTGTTCTCAAAACGGATGCGGCCTGTATCAAACAGGGAGATTGCCCGTCGATTCACTCCGTTACTCACGACGATACGATTGTTTCGGACGATAGCGCCGTCACCTGATGCAAGCGAATTGGAGCATCCGCTTCGTAAAGGGACAGGCCAGATTTCGGGTCAAAATTGCCCCGCACAATAATCGTATTGTTTTCAATGATGGCATTGGGTCCAAAGATCCAAATCGCGGTGCCCGCATCAACCTCGATCACACTGTCTCGAATGACCGTACCTGCACCCTGAATCACGATGCCGACGCGATTCGTTCTAATCTTCATATTTTCGATTAGGATCTTGCGGTTTGGGTAGTCGGCTAGCTTTGGCATTTCTGCACATGCGCGATCCATTTCGGAAGCTAAGATCTGCCGACCCTGCGTCGTCAATCGCTTCCGGTCTTCGTCAGACGTAGTATCAGAGAATTTTGGCTCATCGCTATCAGAGGCGACGCTCCGTGGGAAACCATTGAAAACCCCACCAAGGCCAACCATGGATATCCCGACTCCTCGGCGCAATAGACGAATGGAGCCATTGCGAATGGTGATCGAATGCGGAGGATTGACAACCTTATGCCCCGGTTCGTAAGAAGCCGTCGTATCAACGCCAGCTTCAAGTTGGGCATCACTCCAAGCATTGTAGGTGCCAAAGTCAAGGATCACATTACTGGTATCGACGCCAAGTATCGAGGTTGCAATACGAGGACTACGGCCAAATGAGAAGATGCCCTTAACTCTCAAGTCTTCCTTTAGGCAATATCTTCCCGCAGAGTCAATGAATTGACTCTGTACATAATCCTTGTTCGTTGGAACCTGCCTAATGGCATCACATACTTGACCCCAAGAAAGCAGAGGGAAGGCCCCGAGGGTTAGAACACCAAGAGCCTGGATGAACGAAGCCTTAATTTACCTCTCGCCACACGTTTCTCAACACAAACTTTTGGAGTCTCCAAAATCACACTATCTCCATAAAACGAAGTAAATTGCACACCGAGACCTTTGAGGTTAATCGTCCTATTCTCAAATGCAGACTTCACGTTGTACTCTGGAATAGCACGATATCTGTGCTGTAACAATACCCTATTCAAAAGGCCTATCTTCTGGGAGTTTTGAAGCGCCTAAAGATTCGCCTGAAAAATAATATGTTCAAGATGATGAAAATGAAATAGGTCAAGACGGTATCAAGCAAGATAGTATTGAAACTGATCGAGGCGTTTTTGCCATCAAGCTCACCTTTCATAACGTAATAGGCGAGCGTAAACAATCCACTTACATAATGCAGCGTCGCAAGAAGCAACCCAAGCTTAAAATCCCGCCGATAGGCGACGTCTGCGTAAAGGGCGTACTGGAGCGGCGGCAAAAAAAACCAAAGTAGTGAACCTGCACCAAAGAATAAGGGGCCGACGAATATGGCTAATCTGTTGTGGCCATGTCCTGCGCCAGTGGCTGACCAAAGAAAAATTCCAATGTGAATAAGTCCTAGAAGAAAGCCGATTGCAATTGTCGCCTTTCGACTTATAGGCGTCTTGGTAGAACCGGGAATCATTTAGTTGAGCACATAAAGTCAACACTTCTAATAAGGCAATCGTCGCCGGGAAGCAATATTCCAAGGAAGGGATCCGCAGCGGGAATACCCTCATATCGTTGATGCCTCAACTCTCCCAAAAAGCGCTTACGATTATCAGTCGCCTTCGAAATTGAATACGCCGGAATAGCATCGAAACCCAACGAGACAAGTTTGCGATTGAGTGTATCGGTTTTTGTCGCGATCTCTATGGCCCGTCGAGATTCGTAGGCCAGCTTATTACAGTCAAAGGGACTAAAAATGCAATTATCTTGCCACTTTGGTGCTGCGTTGGCGGCGGTCTTTCCTGCTAAATTGAATGTAATCATTGTGCTTGCGATATCCGCAAAAATGATTGGAAATCCCTGCTTATCGTAGGCCTCAAGTCCGTACTGTCGCTGATACGAGGTGAAAACCTCCTTTTCCATTTGTAGCGTTCGGGCTTCGTTTCGTTGGAAATCTCTTACATTGAAAGTTTCATCGGCATCATGGTTTGCCGTCGAATGCCCGATTCCAGAACTGTAAGGAACATTCTGTTGGTCTCGATGCGAGAACGTATCTGAAAACACGTGAAGGTACTCGCCAAAGAACTGCGCTTTTTGACAGGGTGACAAAAACTTGTAGCGGGTCGGTGCAAGCAATGAGTTTAATTGATCAGTAGTAGGATCCATAAATCGCGTTTCGGGATCTGTCTTGCTCTCGTTTCCCGCTAGAACGAAGTGGTACAAGGTACGAGCTGAAACGTTCGTCTTATTTTCTGGCTTAGTCAATTCATTATCATCGACAAACTGAGCCCCAAGCGCAATAGTACTTGCTTGCTGATTTGAGAGCCCAGCTAGTTTTGCTAAGAAGTAATTTAGATAGTAGTGAACTTCAATGTCGTAAAGGCCGAAGGGGTCAGCTCTATTGACCGGATCACCCGACGCGTAAAGATAAGGATCTGGCCCATCAGGATAGCCAAGCGGGTCTGGCTGAAGATATCGACCTGTGTGCGGATCGTAGGTGCGATTGAAGTTGTCATGCAGGCCCGATTCTGCATCATAGTATTGGCCGGGTAAGCGCAGGTTTAAAGTCGCCGCGCCAAGCGGCGCTTCAGCGCTTATGTTTGTATTCTTGATCGCACCAGGGCCGGTGTCATCGTGGGAGCTGGCCACCGAGCGCGATCGCTTCGACGATTTCGCACGGCCCCAAAGGTTTTCTCCTTCATCGATGGCCCAGACAACGCTTTGCGCTCGATCAGTCATCGCCACCGGTGCGCCGCGATGATCGGCGTGAATAAAAAGCAAGCGATCTTTCGTGCTTTTGTTTTCTGTGTTGGTTTCGCTTTCCCATTTTGCGACGGGGATGGCATGGGGCATTGTGTCAGCGACGCTCAGGTAAAAATACTGTAATGTTACTTTTCCATTCTGGTTGATTTCGGCGACCAGGAGGTTGTCTTGCCATAGGAAGTAGGTGGTTTCGCTCTTTGATTTGCCGGTTACGCTGGCGTGAACAGTTTTGGCGATGCGATGACCTTGGCTGTCGTATCGGTAAGTCACACGCACCTGGTTCGTTTGCTTGTTGCAAATCTCTGCAATCTGCCCGCGAGGAGTGTAGGCATATTGGTTCTGGCCGTCATCGGTTACACGACCCAAGGTATCTCGAGTCGGCGAGGTGGTGCGCTCGCGACTTGGTTCTAATATTGCCGCGTTGAGCACAGGCGCTGCTTTATTGACAGGTGTGCTCATCGCGTTCGATGCGACCTTCACGAAACCATTGTTTGACAACTCATTCTTCTGCAAGAAGCCAAAGCCAGAATAGTTGAAAGTGTCGCGATTCGAGATCGATACCTTCGCAATAGGCGCGGTCTTGTCTTGCATCGGTCGTCGATCAATCGCGCGAATGCGCGGGCCGACTTGATACTCATAATGCGTGCTCCCGATTTTTTGGGTCACCTGCTTCGTCATTCGACCGGCGAGATCGAAGCTTCGCTCTGTGCTGAGGCCATTGCCCCCTTTAAATGACTTCAAACCATCGAATGGATCAACCTGAATCCCTTCGACAATAGTTTCCGACGGAAAGTATCGAGCGAGCTTGTCAGATATTGGCTTAGGAAAAAGGGTCTCTGCCTGCTTTAGCAACCAAGCGGCCAGCGCGGATTGCAGGTGTATTGCATTGACACTCGCGCCAAGCGAGGCTCCCTCTCTTGAAATGTGCATGACCTGCCCGGTGGCCAAACCTCGTTGCTGGA
>JAYUOT010000272.1:0-13664 GCA_043760705.1 Betaproteobacteria bacterium | reverse complement strand
GTTACGACCTTACTGGCGACTACTTTGGCTTGCCATGGCCCTGCTATGGTACGGCCGAGCTCAAGCACCCCGGTTCGCCAAATCTTTACGACACCTCGCGCCATATCATGGACGGAGGCGGGAACTTCCGCGCCAATTTCGGCGTAGAGAGAGAAGGTACATCGCTCCTGGCTGAAGATGGATCCCATAGTAAAGGTGCGGATATCACCACCGGCTACCCTGAGTTCGACCACACCTTGCTCAAGAAGCTGGGTTGGTGGGATGAGTTGACCGAGGCCGAGAAAAAAGCGGCCGAAGGCAAAAACTGGAAGACGGACGCTTCGGGCGGCATTATTCGTGTCGCCATGAAGGTCCACGGTTGCCATCCTTTTGGCAATGCCAAGGCCCGCGCCGTCGTGTGGAATTTCCCCGACGGTGTGCCCGTGCATCGCGAACCTCTGTACGGCAACCGTCCGGACCTGATCGCCAAGTACCCCTCGCATGACGACAAGAAAAATTTCTGGCGCTTGCCCACTCTGTTCAAGTCTTTGCAACAAAAGAACGTCGACAGCAAGCTTCATGAAAAATTCCCTCTGGTCATGACCTCAGGGCGCTTGGTGGAGTATGAAGGTGGCGGTGAAGAAACGCGCTCCAACCCTTGGCTGGCCGAGCTACAACAAAACGCTTTTGTTGAGTTGCATCCCAAGGCAGCCGCTGAGCGGGGTATTCGTAACGGTGAGTTTGTCTGGCTCAAAACGCCCACCGGTGCGCAGCTTAAAGTGCAAGCTCAAATCACGGAGCGAGTGGCCCCGGACCACACCTTTATGCCTTTCCACTTCTCGGGTTGGTGGCAGGGTCGCGATATGAAAGAGTACTACCCAGAAGGCTCGGCGCCGCTGATCCGGGGTGAGTCTGTGAATACTGCGACCACCTATGGTTACGACGCGGTAACGATGATGCAAGAGACCAAAACGACGATCTGCCAGATTGAGAAATTTGTCTAGACATCAGGCGTCAAAACCTCGACACATTCAAAGTAATTACTGAAAAGATTTAGGAGTTTAAAATGGCCCGAATGAAATTTCTCTGCGATGCTGAGCGTTGCATTGAATGCAATGGCTGCGTTACCGCCTGTAAGCAAGAAAACAATATTCCCTGGGGCGTCAATCGCCGGCGCGTCGTGACGCTCAATGATGGCAAAGCGGGCGAGCGTTCGATTTCTGTGGCCTGCATGCATTGTTCTGACGCGCCTTGCATGGCCGTATGCCCGGTCGATTGCTTTTACCGCACGGACGAGGGCGTGGTCTTGCATGACAAAGATCTATGCATTGGCTGCGGCTACTGTTCTTATGCATGCCCCTTCGGCGCACCTCAGTTCCCGCAAGCGGGTGCCTTCGGCATGCGCGGCAAGATGGATAAATGCACCTTTTGTGCAGGTGGCCCAGAAAAAGATGGCTCGGAAGCCGAGATGGTCAAGTACGGCCGCAATCGCCTCTCCGAAGGCAAGCTTCCCGCCTGCGCAGAGATGTGTTCTACCAAGGCCTTGTTGGGGGGCGACGGCGACATGGTGGCCGACATTTATCGTAACCGGGTGATTAAACGGGCGAAGGGCGAAGAGGTTTGGGGTTGGGGAACTGCCTATGGCACGGGTGGCAAACCACCCGCACAGCCTGCACCCGTCAAGAAGGATGGTCAGTCATGATGAAGTCGTTGACCGAAAAATCAATCGCCATGAAAACAAGCGCAGGGATCAAACTAGTTTCGGCGGTCGTGCTCGGCATGGCCCTGGCGGGGTGTGGAGAAAAGTCGCAGGATCTTGCCCCGGGTCCCGCTGGCTCGAGTGTGACCCGTGATACCCGTGCCTATGAAGGTGAGGCGAGCAAATACTCGCTGAATACGTTCAAGCGTGGCGACAAAACGTCCTGGGAGACCCATATGAAAACCCGCATGCAGGGTCAAGACGAGTATTCGAGGGAAAAGTAATGATCAATCACCTCAAGCGTGTGCTTTGGGCACTGGGCTCGACCCTGACTCTGGCGAGTGCGGTCACGGGTTTGCAAGCTCAAACGGCGCCCCCTGCTAGCGCTCCCGCAACCGCTACAGCCCCGTCAACGGTGCCTGGCGCAGCGCTGGACGCGAAGGCGGGAGCAGGCGTTCAGTCTGGCAATATTTTTGCGATCCCCAAGGACAGCCAAGCGGAACGCACTAAAACTCAGCCGGGCAACAATGCACCGATGTGGCGCGAAGCGGTGACTGGCACGGCTCAGGTGACGACCTTGCCGGCACGCGAGGGTGGGGTATTGATTCAAAAAGGCGGCGAACAGTGGCGCCAATTTCGTAACGGTGAAGTCACCCGCAAGGGCGGTTGGGCATTGGTAGGTTTGCTGGGCTTGATCACCCTGTTCTACCTCTATCGTGGTCAGATCAAGCTTAGCCAACCAGCAAGCGGTCGCATGATCGAGCGCTTTACCTTTGTTGAGCGTTGCGTTCATTGGGCCAATGCAATCTGTTTCAGCGTGCTAGCCGTTACTGGCTTACTCATGTTGTTCGGCAAACATGTGGTGTTGCCGGTGTTGGGGCATACCGTGTTTTCCTGGTTTGCCATCCTGTCCAAGAATATGCACAATTTTGTGGGGCCTTTATTCAGCGCCACCTTGATTATTATTTTCCTGACCTTCGTCAAAGATAATTTTCCGAAAGCAGGTGATTTGAATTGGTTGCTGAAAGCCGGTGGCTTGTTTAGCAAAAATGGCGCGCATGTACCCAGTGGCCGTTTTAATGCCGGCGAGAAAATGGTGTTTTGGGGTGGCGTAGTCATCCTGGGGATCATCGTCTCCACCACCGGCTTCATCCTGGACTTCCCGAACTATGGTCAGACTCGTGGTGATATGCAAGAAGCCTGGTCATGGCATTCGATTGCGGCCTTGGCCTTTGTTGGCATGATCATTGGTCATATCTATATCGGTACCTTGGGTACTGAGGGCGCGTACAAGGCCATGAAAACCGGCTATGTCGATGAAAGCTGGGCCAAGGAGCATCATGAATATTGGTATGACGATGTCAAATCGGGGAAAATTCCCGTGCACCGCACTTCCAGTACTTCTCAAACAGGCTCCAGTCCGGCTTCTTTGAAAACTACGCCCAGCCGCCCAGCGGCTTGAATGAATTTACGACCATGATCATGCACAAAAACTTTATCAAACTAGCTTCTATTACCTTGGCCCTGAGTGTTGGTTTTTCGGCGGCATGGGTACAGGCGAAGTTACCTGCTCCCGCTCCATTGAATGACGAACAGAAAGCTAAGGCTGAAGAAGCAAAGCTTAAAGCGGCAGAGGGAGTCAAGAAAGAGGCGGACTTGCTCGCCAAGTATCAAGACAAGGCGACCGACAATTTTAAGTCCAGGGCTGCGAAGCCAAGCGCACCGGCGGCTTCTGCGGTCCCGGATGCAAAGAAGCCTTAATCACTAGCAGCCCGGTAGACGGGTCGAACTCGCCCAGGCTCCTAGGCCGTTTCATCGTCTTGAAGTCAGCCTCTGAAAGGCTAGTGTGACTCACCACATTTGTACTCTCAGATTGCTGGTTCTCGGTTTCCTTAATCCTCTGCGATAATCAAGGAAATTGTTTCAAGTAAAGAACTCAATAAGATGAAACTTACGAAAGCCGTCTTCCCGGTGGCTGGCATGGGCACAAGATTCTTGCCCGCGACCAAATCTATCCCTAAGGAAATGCTACCCATTGTGGATCGACCCATCATTCAGTATGCGGTCGATGAAGCGATTGAAGCGGGTTGCGATACGCTTATTTTTGTCACGGGTCGATCCAAACGTGCGGTCGAAGATTATTTTGACCGAAACCCGGAGCTTGAGGCCGAGCTAGAGGCCAAAGGCAAGTTGGAGGCCCTTGAGGTGATTCGAAACATCATTCCGGCCTATGTCAAAGTTTTGTTCGTTCGCCAGCCTCAACCGCTCGGCTTAGGGCACGCGGTGCTCTGTGCAGCGCCGATGATTGGCCCAGACGAGATGTTTGCGGTGATGCTGCCGGATGATCTTATCGATGGCTATCCCAAGGGCGTTCTGAGCCAAATGTTGCCCTTTGCGCTCGACAAGAATTGCTCTATCGTAGCGGTCGAGGAAGTTCCTCCGTCGGATGTCAGCAAATATGGGGTAGTCGATCCCATCAGCGAAGTCGGCCATCTGATGAAACTAAAAGGAATTGTCGAAAAACCGAGTGTGGGTCAAGCCCCTTCCACAAGCGCTGTGGTGGGGCGATATATTTTGCATCCTAGCGTTTTAAAAACTCTTGAGTTTCAAACCGCAGGCACGGGTGGAGAAATACAGCTCACGGATGCGCTGGTTTCGCAAATTGAAAACCCAGGTTTGTACGCCTATCGGTTCGGCGGCAAACGCTTCGATTGCGGAAGCAAACGAGGATTCTTAACGGCCAATATTCATTTCGGCATGAAGGACAGCGGCTAGGGGCCGACCGTTTTGAACAAGCGGGTTTCCCATATTAAAAATGCCGCAATTGTCGCGGCGGGTAGCTATTTTGAATCTGCGATCGGGCTAGTCGTGGGTGTCATCGTCGCCCGCTCCTTGGGACCCGATCAATTCGGGGCGTATGCCTTTGCGATATGGCTCATGGGTTGGCTCATCACAGCCTGCAGCCAGTCCGTGACCACGGTCACGATTAAATTTGCAGCCGAAGCTCTCGGCCGGGGCGATTTATCTCTGGCCTCAAATATCTACGGATATCTCTTAAGAGCTCAAAACTATCTATCGATGGGCGTGCTTGCTGTGTACGCGATTGCATTTTGGCTCATCCATCCGCCGGAATGGGAGAGCACTTTATTGATGTACCTCGCCTTCAGTGCTTCGGCCATTTGGTCGAAAGCGCGATTCTGGATGAACGGTTCGATTTGTAATAGCCAAGAGCGCTTTGAGCCGGAGAATCTTGCCCTCGCCTACATTGCCGTTTTAAACCTGATTGCGGTAGCTTTCTGGGCCTGGTTTTCTGGATCATTGATCGGCTATATTGGGATTTTTGCCGCGACGGGTTGTGGGTCGCTATTTTTGATCCATCGTCAAATGGCCCAAAGGCTAAAACATTTTCCAAGCAATGGCCCAGTTCCGGACGAGTTGAAGCGTCGAATTTGGTCCCAAATTAAAGCGACGGCGGCACTCGTTGTTGTGTCTCTGCTGGGCAATCGTGCCATCGAGACGCTGCTTTTGAAAGCGACCGCCACCAGCGCCGTGCTTGGGTTTTTCGCACTGGCGGGCACTCTGACCAAGGGGGCGGTCGATCTCATGACGGGTGGCCTGAATTCGGTGTTGTTGCCCGCGATGTCTCGAAAGGTCGGTCAAAGCAGCAAGACGGGTGTCGGGGCGATGCTCAGTGAATCGTCACGCTACTACAACTTTTTGGGTTTACTCGTGGTGGGCGCGGGCGTAAGCTTTGCTCCGGGTGTCGTAGCGCTACTCTATGGCTCGAAATACAGCGCTGCAATTCCCGCCATTGTGATCTCGCTCGTGATCGCAGGTTTGACCAGTGTCAGTGCGGCTTTATACGCCTATCAAACCAGCACTGAAAAGCAGGCGGATCGTGTTGCCGTGGCCATCATCACGATCATCGGCAACCTGATCTTCGCGATTGCATTCATTCCCCGCTTTGGTCTCAACGGCGCCTTGGCATGTCTAGCTGCAACGCGTGTCCTCAATCTCCTCGCGAGTTGGATGTATGTTCGCAAATCACAGCTCAATCCTCTGCCTCTGGGGGTGATGGGTCGACAAACCATTGCGATGCTGATCGGCTTAATGCCTGAATTTTTGCTCAGACAAACCCTGGGGGGACCTTATTTATTTATCGTCAGTTTTGCTTTGTTTTTAGTGATCTTCACCCTGTGCTCGGTTATCTTGCGCACCTGGAAACCTTTGGATTTTGACCTCTGTCTATCGATACTCAATAAAGTAGGGGTCCGCGGTGGACCCCTTGTAAGACTCATCCATGCGGCACGAAGCCGTTACGGCATGATTGCTTCGTAATTATTTTTTCGTCGCAACCAATTTTATCCAGGGCAGCAAGAGACTTACTTGCTCGGGCAAGAAGTTTCCTAACATTTTGCCTGCTTGCCCGAGTCGTTTTTCGAGACCGACCGTGAGATTCTCTTTGCCTAGAAACCGGACCTTGCAACTAGGCTGCATAAAGCCCGCAAGTTGCGAGCGTGTACTTGACCAGGGGTGCCCTTCCAGGCGACGAAAGTCGCCGAACCATTCGTCGGTGTGGTAGCTCCGCAACCGATACGGATTGGGCGTAATTAAAACGATGCTCCCACCGGCTTTGGTCACACGGATCATCTCCTGGATAATCGCGCGGCGATGATTCAAATCGTCGATATATTCCAGAACGGAGACACAGGTCACGACATCGAAATAGCCATCCTCAAAAGGGAGTGGCTTTCCGGCTTCGATTTTTAAAAAATCGAGGTCGCTCGTTTTCAAACCATGGGAGTGCATGCGCGCGCGAGCCGCGTCAAGCGACAATCCATTGGGGTCGGCCCCAATCAGTTCAGAAAACCCCAAAGTTTTGTCGAGGGCCATCGCCACGGTGGTCGCTCCTGTCCCGCAACCTAAATCTAGTGCTCGAGAACCTTTGATGCCGGCGGCTTTGAGTGTTTTGCAAAAGCTGTTGAGGTGTACTTCTACCCGTCCAACTTCGCGGTCAATCAGCTCGTCGAAAGCCTCGATCTCTTCGGCATATTTGCCAGCGGTCCGGTCGTGTATGTCCAGCGTTCCGGCACCACGTTTGATGAGTTGACGAAAATCACTGGCGTAAGGCTCTACAAGTTTGTTCATGTTTATCGGATCCAGTTTGGAAGTCCAACCATCGCCTTGAAGCGACTTCGGGTAGTTGAAAGCTCGATGTTCTGCCTCAGCAAGCACAGTGGGCTCAATTGATTCGCCCAATTAACGCCTGACTCGTAGCACGCGCCAAGGCGATAGCCGGCACAGGATGTTTCATACAATACATCGTCATTGATCGAAGAAAATCTACCTACAGGATAGGCAATGGCGTGCACTGGTTTGCCAAGAGCCTCCTCAATTCTGCGTTTCGATTGGACCAGTTCTCGCTGCTGCTCGGCTTGCTCCATTTGTGACAAAATGCCATGAGTCACCGTATGGGAGCCAAACTGAATGCCGTGTTCCTGCATCTCTCTGGCCTGATCCCAGGTCATTGCAACCGCATCGTCTAGATCGCCAAAATCGCCTAAAGAATTTTCGTTGGTCATGTACGACTTAAGGTCTGTCAAGGTACTTTGAAATTTTCGATGGGGAAGGGACTTCAGATGCTTTTGAAGCATTCGAGCGTCTGAGCGGCGAATTTCAGCATCATCGGATCGGGGAAGCCGTTCCGCAATGCCCTCCACTTGTATCGATTGAGGAACGGACTTCATCATGAGAAAGCTCACCATTTGAAACCAGATGGCTTCGCGGCTGTCGACCATTTCGGTGGACAGGAAGATGGTTGCGGGAATGCCTAGTTCCTTGAGAATCGGGTAGGCGTAGGTGTAATTGTCCCGGAAGCCATCGTCAAAAGTAATGATCACCGAGGGTCGATCAATGCGATCGCGCCCACTCAGATGCGCGACTAATTGGGTAAGGGGAAGCACCTGAAAGTGATCGCGTAAGTAACGCATCTGCCATTCAAAATCTTCCGTGGTTGCGCTGATCAAATCGGAGTCGAACGGATTGATCCTGCTGTGCTCTTGCTCATGCGGCGTGATGCGATGATAGGCAAGTACAACAATTGGAACGCGCCCGCGATTATGAAAGGGACGCAAAATGGGCATGAGGCCAGCCGCCACCAGCGCATCGCCAATACGGGAACGAAGATAAGGGCGGGGTCTGATCGTGCTCACAATGGGCTTGACTGAGTCAGAGTTGAAAAGATATAGCCCTGAGATTTCCAAAGCGGAATCAGCTCACGCAAGGCTTTACAGGCCACGGCTCCGTCGTCGTGAAACAAAACGATATCGCCATTACTGACAGGGCGCTCCACTAAGCCATGAACCACTTTCTCGGCGTCGTCACGGTAGTCCATGCTGTCACGGGACCACAGCGCCACATTAAAGCGCTTTTTTAAACAGAACCACATGAGCGACATCGATACCCGTCCATAGGGGGGCCGAAACAAGTGTTCCGGGCGATGATCGTATTCTTTGAGGAGACGATTCATGCCTTGAATTTCGATGAGGCGACCTGGGTTACTGAGCAGGTCCATGCGCGGATGAGTCATACTGTGATTGCCGATTTCGTGTCCTTCGCGGACTGTCCTCTCAACAATGTCGCGGTTGTTCACAACGTCCCGTCCGACCACGAAGAACGTCGCCTTCACTTGCATCTCTGCCAGTAAGTCAAGGACCGGGGAAGTATTGACGGCATGGGGACCATCATCAAAGGTCAAGTACAAAACTTTGCCTTTGGTCGGCCGGTTAAACAGTATGCGATCCGATTTGAGGATTCGTAAAATCAGTTTTTTCACGTGGGCTGGCTCGCGAGAAAACGAAATGCTTGATTCAATCCTTCGCTGGTGCTGACCTCGGGTTTCCAGCCGATGGCTTTAAGCTTTTGGTTCGAGTATTTCAGTGGTCGATACATTGACTTGACCACATAGGGTGTCAAAACGGCGGGTAACTGTCCCTTGGAGCGCAACGAGTAACTCTCCAACCATTTCGCGCCGAGTAAGAGCGCAAAGTAAGGCACCGGGACGCAGGTCAGTTTCTTCACATTCTTGCGATACATCGCGAGATATTGCGCACAGGAGGGCAACTCGTCGTCTGTGACATTAAAAACCTCATTGGCTTTTCCATGCCGGGTAGCGCTCACAATCGCCGCGGCGCAGTTCTTCACCTGGGTGAGCGGAAGGAGGTTGGCGCCACCGAGTTTCGCAAATATTCCCAGCGCCGAAATTCCAACCCGGGACGACATACCACTTCCCCCTGGCCCGTAAATCACACCCGGTCGAACGAAGATCACTTCTGTTTTTTTCTCGCCAAGCATTTTCCTGACAAGATGCTCTTGCTGCACCTTTGTATACGCATAGGCTCCTTTGAGCACGCCATCGACTTCTAGAGGGGAGTTCTCGTCAAGAAGCTCCCCGGCGCTCATCTGTGAGGTGTTGTATACCGAAAACGAGCTGATGAAAATAACTTTCTGAATCCCTTGCTCCAGTACCGCTTCGCACAAGTTTCGAGTGCCGAGCACGCTATTGAGAAACATATCGGCCGCGCCGCCTTTGGTGCCGGCGGCCGCGTGAATGACAACATCAGATCCTGCAAGGGCGCGACCAATCGCCGTTCGATCCAACAGATTGGCATTCTCAATCCTGAACTGGGTACCCGGGTATTTGCCACAGACGTCCTTCAGCTCCTGCATGGCCTTGGCCTGACGAACTCCCAACACGAGATCTCGCTCGCCCGCGATCAAGAGCTGTTCAACGATTTGTTTGCCTAAGAAACCACCCGCTCCGGTCACAAAGATTTTCATACTAAAAGGGCCTTCATCTCGATGTTGGACGCGACCTTAGGCGGATTGATCGAGGCCACAATCGCATCGATGGCTTTCGATGCCATCAAGAGCTCATGGGGTTTTTGAGGGCTGGCCGTCCCCTGCATAATCGAGCCATAGAAGGCCGTCAACAGACGACGCATACCAATGAAGAAATGGTAGTCGTGGCGCCAAAAGGCTCCGAAATTACTTTTGGCCTCCCCAGAGAAAGATCGAGCCTGGTCGATTGCAGGTATGAGCCTGCCAATAGAGCCAGGGAAGCGTTGACGGGCGAGTGGAGTACAGGTTCTTGAGACGAAGTCCAACAGGTAGGAGTTACGTGTTCCCAGTACCTTCAGGGTGTGAGTCACAGGCTTGGCATGGGCACTGATGTAGCCAGACACTGAAACCCGATCCGAGGCCAACATAAAGCGCAGCTCGTCGGGCAGGGCATCGACAATGTCACTACCCATGGCCGAGCGTCGTCGACTGGCCAGGGCAAGTGTCTGGAAGTTTTCGCCAATGAAGGGTGCAATTTTGCACATCACATGGTCGAGTACATTGTGGAATAACTTTCCCGGAAGGCGGTGGACCCAATGCTTCGGGTCACTGAGCACGGCGAGTCCATACTCACCATTTAAGTCGTAACCATAGGCCGATTCGATGTGCACAATTTCACCGAGCTCACCCTGGGCAATGAGGGCCTCCAATCGCTTAAACGGCGACTCGAAATTATAGAGATAGTTCACCGCAACCTTACGGCCTAGCTTTTCAGCAAGCGACAGAATTTCCTGAGTTTGCGAGGTGTCCAGAGCCAGTGGTTTCTCGAGAAATACATGACAGCCATTTTCCAAAGCGAGGCGCGCTATCGCTAAATGAGAGTCAGGAGGTGTTGCGACATGAATGACATCCAGCTTGGCATCTTTGATCATTGTAAGCACATCGCTGTAACGCCTCTCGATGCCGAGGCGCTGCGAAATCTGCTGTGCCATCAAGGGTTCGCGATCGGCGACCGCCACGACTTCAGCGAGTCCGGTGGCCCTCGCTTGTTCAACATGCGCGTCCGAAATTTTGCCGCATCCCACGATTCCTACCCTTAACATGAGACTGCACTTTCGGGAGCGATCAATTGAACACTCACGCTCACGCCCAAATGCAAAGGCTTCAGCCCACACTGATTGTTCAAAGTATTAAGAGGCATTATTGTTCCGATTGCGGGGTTTGGGGAGTACAAAATCGCGATATTGATGAGGGTCGCCAGATTGGCCAGCCTCGGCCGCTTTAATGATATTGAAGGTCTCACGCGAGGTGACGTAGTGAAGTTTGAACTTCTTGCCGTCATTGTATTTTGACTCCAGGTAGGAGTGCATTTTGTCAATCGGGTCGCCAAGTAAGGTTTCCATGTCAGGTTCTTGAGTGCCATGGGTGTGCACTTTGACGAACACCCATTCGGGACGTCCCGCGACATGAATATGCTGATTCACCCAAAGATCCACTCGATCCGAAGTAGGCTGTGAGGAGAGCCGAACATCGGCGTTCTCGAGTCGTGGAAGAAAGCCCCACTTGCGATTGACAAAGTTCAAGGCCAGAGGGCCTTGCATGATCATTAGGTCGCCACTTTCGCGCCCGCCCACGGTGACATCCGTGCCAACATTGTGTGACTTGCAAGTATGAGCATCATCTTTGGCGTAGTAAATGCTATTGATTTTTTTAGTCTGGGTTTCGCTGGGGGCCGATGGCAAAGTGAAGTCCGCATAACACCCCAGGTCTTTGAGGACGATCAATTCGTTATTCACTCCGCACCAACGGCCATCGGCACGAGAATTGTCAAGCGCCCAGTTGCCATGAATGAAACCGAATACGGGCTTTTGACTGACGGGGTCGAGCGGTAGGGCGCCGTGTTCCTCATGAAGAATTTTGACAAAGCGCTGAATTTTTTCTCGCAACCCAGCTTCCGTGTCATTGTCATGATGGAGATGAACTTCGATTTCGCCAAAACCGTCACGACACATTTTCTCAATCGCGTCGAGGTGTTCCTTTCGGTACTCTTCCTCTGGGTAGAAGAAGGTGTGCTGCGGATGCACACCATCGGCGTCAACATGCTTCGAGGCCATTTCGGGGTAGCGCTTGGACCACTCCGCGACGCGGGCGACTTCGGTTTCATAGCTCGGCCGTTTCCAGCCAGGTTCGTAATGATCCACGAACATGAACATGACGTGAACCGGGCCAGACCCAGGGTTGGGCTTCTTGCGCTGCAAATAAGACCCCAGCCAGATTCCCATATTCTTGCGACGAATCTCAATGGCAAGCAATGCTGACGCCGCGACTGCCGCGAGCACGAGCAATAGAACAAGAGTGATCAACATTTTCTATTTATTCCAAATCCAGTGTGTTTCAATCAAAATAGAGAGATTGATACTTGTCATACATTTGTTGTAGGCCGCCAAACTTTTGGGCCCACACATAAGCAGCCTGCCCCATCGTATTGAGCAGATCGCGGTTGGCGCCGAGTTTAACCAATACGGATGCAAAGGCTTCGATGTCATCCCTGGCGACAAGAAAGCCAGTGACGCCTTCTTCGATGATCTCGCCATTGCCCCCTACATTGGTCGCGATACAGGGAAGACCGGAGGCCGCAGCTTCCAGGAGCGCAAGCGAATAAGCCTCAGATCGCGAGCTTTGCAGAAATACGTCCATTCCACCGAGGACGAAGGGTATGTCAGATCGCTCACCGAGCACAATGACATTTTTCTCAAGCTGACGGTCACGAATAAGCTTCTCAACCATGGCCCGCGCGGGGCCATCGCCCGCCAATAGAAGTTGAGAATCAGAGGGTAACTTGGGCAACGCTAGCGCGAATGCCTCGATCATCATTGGATGGTTTTTAACGTCCGATAAGCGACCAACCGAGCCGAAAACAAGGCTGGGTACCTCACGTTTCAAACCGGCCCAAAACTTTGCCTTGGTTTGTTCGTTGGACTGGCGATACTGCTGAAGGTCGATACCGTTAGGAATAACTTTTGCTTTGAGTGCCGGGATGACGCCGGTGGGCACAAGTTTGTTCCGAGCGGCCAAGCAAACAAATACGGCGGCTTTCGTGACCAACATCGTCAGGCGAAACGCAAAGGCTCGAGTGGACTTGGCGAGATCATCACCCATATTGTGGCGGGTATGAACCAGAATGCTCGGGCCCGAAAAAGGCTTCGCCGCCGCCGCATAATAATGTGGCATGGGGTTATGGGTGTGAAGCACTTGAATCTTTGACGCGCGCAGAGCGATGATCATTTCCTTGACGATCGACAACTGAAAGCCTTTTTTCTGGCCAAAACAGCGCACGCCAAGGCCCGCGCGTTTCGCCAAGTCTTCGCAGGGTCCGCCGCCGGTCATGCTCCAAATCTCGACGGTGTGACCGGCGAGCTGCTGCTGCTCGGCCAGCGCGATCGCCATTCTTTCAGCACCGCCGGTTTGAAGCGACACCAGAATGTGAACGATGCGGTGAGGGCGTAAGGCGGTAACCTTGGACATTTTCTTACTGAGTTCTTCGCAGCTTGGTTGAAACGCGTTCTCCGGCGCGAGTGATCACCGACCAAACGCCGTAAATCAGAAATGCAGGGATGGCCAGAATAAAAGGTACGCCCATCTCCTGGCGCAACAGATTCCAATGCCAGCTTGCCGCTTTGAGCTTATTGCCGGACAGAGAGGTCGACGCGACGCGGTAAAAGCCCAGTGCTTGCTTCGACCCTCTAGCTCCACCCGCCTTGCGAACCAGGTTAAACCACATCAAGTAGTCCTCGTGCCGGACCTTTTTTTGTAGTTCGAGTCCCAGCGCACTCCGGTCATAGGCGCCCGTCAAATTTCCAATGGGATTGATAAAGTACATCATCCAAGGCGTGATCACTTCAGGAGCCACCACGACTCCCTTAACACCGCTATCAGAGAAGCGTTGGTAGGAGCTGCAGCTAATTTTTGCACCTTTCGAAAACTGGCGGACATGATGTGAAAGCATGTTGGCCGCCCACTGATCGTCCGAATCCAAAAAACTAATGTACTGACCCTTTGCACACATTAAAGCGGCATTCCTGGCACCCGCCACGCCAGAGTTTTCGGTTAGATGGATCAGTTTGATTCTGGAATCCTGTTGCGCGAG
>JAYUOT010000271.1:0-54798 GCA_043760705.1 Betaproteobacteria bacterium | reverse complement strand
CGCCAGCACTCAAGGTGAGCGCCCCCGCTGCACTGCCGCGCCCCGTCACACTGCCACCCAGCGTATAGGTCGCCGCGCCGCACACAACACTTAGGCTTGAAACATTTGCGGAAGCCACACTACCCGAAGCGTTGTTCACCACGCACACCGCGCCACTGGGCTGGGTGCCCACGGTGACGCTATAGGTCGCACCGGTACTAAGCAGTTTCGAGAATTTAAAATTGCTGCTCGCTGACGCAATCGTAAGTGTCTCGCCTCCATTAGAGAGCACCAGACCCGAGCTGCTCCCCAGGCCAGTGATTGTCCCTCCGACGGAAAACAGTGGCGCAATGACCGTTGGACCATTAACGATCTTGGTGACCGCAACCGTATCGAGGACAGCATCGTAGCCCGTTCTGTCGGGTCGAAAAGGCACGCGAAGCGGATCAAAAGTCGCAGGATTTAGTCCAGCACTCACAATTTGAGCGGACAAGTCGAGCGCAAGCTTACGCTTGGCAATTTCAATCGCGGCAAGGTTAGCAGCGAGAATGGCCGGCGTGAGCTTTGCAGAACCGCTAAGCCCGGCAGACACTGCAATATCCGACACAATTTTATCCGTCAGGCCACTCAAGTTGATCGTAATAAACCCGCGGACCTTGATGGGTTCAGAGGAGAGTGAGAACCAAAGCGAACCATCTGGCCGAGTGACGCTGGCGATCAGAGGGGGCGTAAACCCGTCTATTCGAACCCGATAATAGCCCAGAGCATCGGTTTTAGCGGTGACACTGTGTCCCGCATTATCGATGATCACCACCGTTGCATTGGGCAGGGCTGCGCCGTCGCCTGCCGTTCCATCGGCACCAGAGGCGGCAGAATCACCGCCACCAAACGAGCTTTCGGCCAGGGTTTGCGCGAAGCTATCGATCATGAGGGGTAGGGATGTCCCAACCGGAGCGGATCCACTACCGCCTCCGCAAGCGCTGAGGGCCCCGACCAGCAAGAAAAAGCAAGCTGCTATCCATGCTTTGAAAAAACGTCCAACGGTCCTGCTTGAGTTCGAATTCATATTCTGGCGCCTAAAGTGCATTCCCTAGCCCGATTCGTACTTCCGGGAGAAAAACAGCGACCAGCGAGGTAAAGAAACTCCAAAGACGGTCGATGTAATATAACCTTATATTACATTTCGACGGGCCGCAATCTTTAAGTGAGTGCCATTAAGTTTGAACGCAATCTGGGCGACTAAAAACGCGCGTTAGTAGCCCTTGGTTCGGTCGGCGCTTCCGGTTACCGCCGTGGCCGAGGCCATTTTCTGCAATTTACTAAGAATTTGGTCCGCCGCCGGCCGCATCAGCGTGGGTGCGGAGCTATGGGGCGTGACGACGACTTTGGGATGGGTCCAGAGCGGGCTTTCGATAGGCAGGGGTTCAGTATCAAACACATCCAGACACGCCCCTGCGAGCTGACCAGAGTCGAGCGCACTCAAAAGCTCTGATTCGTTGACCAAAGCGCCGCGTGCAAGATTAATGATATAGGAATTTTTTGGCATCCAGGCCAAAGTCTCTGCGCGCACGATATGTCGAGTGTGAGGAGTCGCTGGCGCCAAAACTATGAGCACTTTTGAGGCCTCCATAAAGCGTTCAAAGTTGCTCTCAAATAGAACGCCTTCGATGGCCTTCTCACGGGTCGCGAACCCTGTCACCTTAAACCCATCGCTCGCAAACGCCTGAGCCACCGCTGCGCCCAATTTGCCAAGGCCCAAAACACCTACCGGCATTTGAGATCGATCCAGGGCGTAGCGTTCCCGCCAACCGCGCCACTCACGACGTGTTTGCTGATCACGATAGCGGGCAAAGTCGTACATCCACTCCATCACTTGATGGCGGCAATAGTCGGTCATCTGCTGGGCCATGCCCGCGTCTTCCAGACGAATAATCGGCACATGATCAGGCACCTTACCCACCATCGCCGGATTATCGAAGAAGTAATCCAGACCCGCACCCATATTAAAAAATGCTTTAAGTTGAGGATGTCGAGCGAAGAACTCTGGATGCGGTCGCCAACCAATTGCGTAGTCGGCCTCGGGCATGCTTTCAGTTTCGTTTTGAAGTGCCAAGACTTGAGCAGACAAACCGATCAAGAGTAACTTCTCTTGAACCAATGTCGCCCAACGGGTCGCCTCTTTCGCGCTAGGACAACAGATCACAATCTTCATGACGCTTGGAACTCCAGCAGCAAGGCGCCTTCGGCAACTTGATCACCGACGCCATAGGCGAATGAAGCGACCGTTCCATCGCGCGGAGCGGTCAGGGTGTGCTCCATTTTCATTGCCTCCATGACCAGGAGGGCTTGGCCCTGCCTTACGACAGCTCCCTTATCGACCAACAAGGCGATCACCTTGCCAGGCATGGGGGCTGTGAGCTTACCCTCAGCGGCGGCCTCGCCTTCGACATCGGCAGTGAGAGGTCGATGCCTCACGCTCAACAAACCCCGCTCACCAAAGACGCTGATTTGATGGCTTGCCTCATCATAAAAGGCATGCACCTGAAAACGCTCCGAGCCAAGCAGACCACTGAGCTCATGCTTGTCCGAATCCCAGGAAAGCTCAGCCAGGCAAATGGGCGAGGCATCGGCGCTCAACTGCATCGGATGGGCTTGAGCCGAACCTGATGCAAGCTTGGTCGTCGATGCAGCCTCATGTTGAATCAAATAGCCCTTGGCCGCATAAGTCACCCGCACGGCATGAATTTCTGTCATCTCATTGTTGGCCGCCTCAAAACGAATCACTCGCTGTTGGCGACCCGTATTGCGCCAACCATCTTGCGCGGCCCAGGGGTCGGCAGGAAACCTTGAGTGGCGCTGCTTGATGGCCTGAGCCTTTGCCTCGAGCATCATGACCAAGCCACTAGCCATCGCAAGATCGGGCAAACCGGGAGCCTTGGCGGCGGGGATTAATTGCGCTTTGTCACGCTCAATCAAGCCCGTATCCAGTCGACCCGATTGGAAAGCTGTGTTTTCCATCAGACGCTTCAAGAACTCAATATTGGTGCTGGGTCCAACCACTTGAAAATCATCCAAGGCGGATCGCATACGCAACACTGCCTGCTCACGATCTGCACCCCATACGATCAGCTTTGCAATCATTGGGTCGTAGAACGGGGTGATAAAGTCACCTGAACGCACACCACTGTCGACCCGTATGGCGGCAGGATGAGGGCGCTGTTGTCCAGTAAAATTCACGGCCTGCGGAGTTCTCATGAATTTCAACCGGCCTACTGAGGGCAGAAAACCTTTAGCGGGGTTCTCGGCATAGACCCGAGCCTCGATCGAGTGACCATCAATGCGTAGCTCGGCCTGGGTCGCGGGCAAGGCCAAACCGGCAGCCACTTTGAGTTGCCACTCGACCAAGTCGAATCCGGTGATCATCTCAGTGACCGGGTGCTCCACCTGCAAACGTGTGTTCATTTCCATAAAGAAAAAATTACCCGCTTGGTCGGCGATAAATTCCACCGTCCCTGCGCCCTGGTAAGCCACCGCCACCGCTGCCGCCACCGCTGCCTCACCCATCGCTCGCCGACGCTCGGCCGTCATCCCCGGGGCCGGTGCTTCTTCAATCACTTTTTGATGACGACGCTGTACTGAGCAGTCGCGTTCAAACAAGTACACGCAGCCGCCAAGTGAGTCTGCAAAAACTTGAATCTCCACGTGGCGTGGCTGCTCAACATAGCGCTCCACCAAGACTTGGTCGTCGCCAAAAGCATTGATCGCTTCTCTTTTACAGCTACTCAAGGCTGCCGAAAACTCCGCACTGCTTCTCACGATGCGCATGCCCTTGCCGCCGCCCCCTGCACTGGCCTTGATCATGAGCGGATAGCCGATGCGATCCGACTCTGCTTGCAAAAACTCCGGGGCTTGATTGTCCCCATGGTAGCCCGGCACCAAGGGCACCCGCGCTTTCTCCATTAAAGCCTTGGCGGCGGATTTACTGCCCATGGCGGCAATGGCCGCAGCGGGGGGCCCGATGAACACCAAGCCGGCTGCCGCTACGGCCTTGGCGAAGCCCTCATTTTCAGAAAGGAATCCATAGCCGGGGTGAATGGCTTGAGCGCCGCAGGCCTTGGCAATCTCCAAGACCTTATCACCCAGCAGATAGGATTCTTTTGCCGCGGCAGGCCCAAGCCGATAGGCTTCATCACAGACCTGTACGTGCTTGGCGAGCGCGTCCGCATCGGAATAAACGGCAACAGTCTTGATGCCCATACGACGTGCAGTGGCAGCCACTCGGCAGGCAATTTCGCCGCGATTGGCGATTAGAATTTTGGTGAACATGAGAGCTCCTGGATTTTTATAGAGTGATGGCTTGCGAGTCGCGATCAAGACTCGAGCTTGGGCACCCAGGAAGGTTTGCGCTTTTCGAAAAACGCGGCAATACCCTCCTGTGCGTCATCGGTGGCACGCACCTTGGCGATTCTTGCCGCGGTCTCATTCATCACCTGGTCGCCAATGGGCAGGGTGACCACATCACGGATCAAGCGCTTGGTTTCATTCAAGGCATTCGGACTGCCTTGAACCAGGTGGCCCAGGATTGCATTGACCTTAGCGTCAAAGTCTTCGGGTTGCGCGATGTCGTGTACGAAGCCCATGCGATAAGCTTCGGCAGCATCAAAGATTTCTGCCGTCAGCATGTAGCGGCGCGCATTCGGCTCGCCCATCGCCTTGATGACATAGGGACTAATCATGGCGGGGATCAATCCCAGCTTGACTTCGGACAGGCAGAATTTCGCATCGGTGCTGGCGATCGCAATATCGCAGGCCGAGACCAATCCCATGCCTCCCGCAAACGCCGAGCCATGCACTCGCGCGACGACCGGTTTCGGGCTCTCGTAAATTTGCCGCAGCACCCTAGCCAGCTTGACCGAATCCTTGCGCGCCTCGTCGGCACTCATCGAGCGCGCAGTTTTCATCCAAGTGAGATCGCCGCCCGCGCAGAAGGCTTTGCCGCGCCCGGCCAGCAAGATGACGCGCACGCAATCATCAGCGATGGCGGTGCCTATCGCGTCAAAGAGCTCGACGAACATCACGTCGTTCATGGCGTTACGCAGGTCGGGGCGGTTCAGCCACACTTGTGCGATGCCACTGGCGTACACCGTCTCAAGGGTGGTGTACTGGGTAGGCGAGAGAGGGTTGGTGCTTGGATGGCTCATGGGCTTGACTTGTTCGACTAAATTCGAAAGACACCGAATTTTGTTTCGGGGATCGGTGCATTCAAGGTGGCGCTCAAAGCGAGCCCCAGAACGCGGCGCGTATCGGCGGGATCAATCACGCCATCGTCCCAAACCCTGGCGGTCGCATAGTAAGGATGGCCTTCATGTTCGAACTGCTTCAGCAAGGGCCTTTTGAAGGCAAGCTCCTCCTCGGTGCTCCACTTGCCGCCCTTGCCTTCAATACCTTCACGGCGCACTGTGGCCAAAACACTGGCGGCCTGCTCACCCCCCATCACGCTGATTCGCGCATTGGGCCACATCCACATGAAGCGTGGTGAGTACGCGCGACCACACATGCCATAGTTACCCGCACCGAAGCTGCCCCCAATAATGATCGTGAACTTCGGAACCTGGGCACAAGCAACGGCCGTCACCATCTTGGCGCCATGTCGCGCAATACCCTCATTCTCGTATTTTCTGCCGACCATGAAACCAGTAATGTTTTGCAAAAACAGTAGCGGAATCTTGCGCTGGCAGCATAGTTCAATGAAATGGGCGCCCTTGTTCGCGGAGTCGGAAAAGAGCACACCGTTGTTGGCGACAATACCGATGGGCATACCGTGAATATGGGCAAATCCGCAAATCAAGGTCGTGCCAAAACGAGCTTTGAACTCGTCAAATTGCGAGGCATCGACCACGCGCGCAATAATTTCTCGAACATCGTAGGGCTTACGAGTATCGGTCGGAATCACGCCGTATATTTCCTCAGCACCATAGAGCGGCTCTCGCGAGGTTTGAAGCAGGACATCCGGGGATTTCTTGCGGTTCAAACTCGCAACAATTTGGCGCGCCAGGGCCAAGGCGTGCTCGTCGTTCTGTGCGAGATGATCGGCCACGCCGGACAGACGGGTATGCACGTCCCCCCCGCCCAGATCTTCCGCGCTCACCTCTTCGCCGATGGCCGCCTTCACCAAGGGCGGCCCCCCGAGAAAGATCGTACCCTGGTTTTTAACGATGATCGTCTCATCACTCATGGCAGGCACGTACGCGCCACCAGCCGTGCAGGAGCCCATCACCACCGCAATCTGCGGGATGCCCTGCGCAGACATCGTGGCCTGGTTGTAGAAGATACGACCGAAATGCTCGCGATCCGGGAAGACCTGATCTTGGTTAGGCAAATTGGCGCCACCCGAGTCCACTAAATATAGGCAGGGCAGGTGGTTTTCCCGCGCGATCTCTTGAGCACGCAGGTGTTTCTTGACCGTCATCGGGTAGTAGGTACCGCCCTTCACCGTCGCATCGTTGCATACGATCACGCACTCTTGTCCACTGACTCGGCCGATACCAGTAATGACACCGGCACCGGGAGCGTCGTTGTTGTACATATTGAGGGCGGCCAGGGGCGAAAACTCCAGGAAAGGCGTACCGGGATCGAGCAAGCCCGTCACCCGGTCACGAGGCAACAGCTTTCCTCGGGACAAGTGCTTGGCGCGAGGCGCCTCGCCGCCGCCCAGGATCACCTTTTCGGTTTGAACTTTCAGATCGACCACCAGGCTTCGCATCAGTTCAGCGTTGGCCTGAAACTGCGGGTCCCGTGGATTTAATTTTGATTCAAGCGTGCTCAAGTAAAACTCCTGAAGTGCCGACGCGTCCATTTTCGAAAGGAGCCACGCCTAGACTTTGAAAAACCATTTGGGTGTAGAGGACGATAAGATCTTGCTTGGCCATACGACCCGATTCATTGAACCACGTGCCAACACCAGTGAGCATCGCGAGCAGCGCAAAACTCGTCGCCATGATCTCAGAGGGATAGCCAGTGGACTTGGGCATCGCGGCGATTGACGTCGCGGCGAGCGGCGTCGCGCCAATGGGCCTGGACCGACTCAGCGTACCAACGACGAACAGGCCCTGGGAGACACCGTCCCATAAAATGTTCTGCAAGATTTTCTCGTATCGTCGTCGCAAGGACACGACCTGCTTATAGTCCTCCGGCTCGAGGCTGCGCAGCTCCATATTGGCGACGAACACCTCTTGTCGCCGCAAAGTGTGGTATCGAATATGAAAATCCACAAAGACCTTGAGCTGTGCCAAAACCGCGCGGTCAAGAGTCCGAACCTCTTCACTCCAGCGCCCTAACAAGAACTCAAGATGCTCTATCTGCAATTGAGCCAGTAACTTTCCCTTGCTCGGGAAATAGCGGTAGACCGAACCCGGCTGAATTCCTACCCGTTCGGCGAGTTGACGCAAAGTCATGGCTTCAAAGCCATGCTTGGCAATGAGCTCAATCGCGGTTTTGCGAATGAGCTGCTCGGTTCGCGCACCATCTGACCCTGTCGTCCTGCTCACCATGCCCCTCGTTTTTTCACGCAAAGCAGTCTACCATTAATTGAACGGTTGGCCGTTTAATAAATTCCAAAAAACGAAAGCGGCACCGCGACTGGCGGAGTTTAGGTAAGCGATTAAAATCGCTGGCATGAATCAACCCTCAGCAAAGATCCACCGCACCGACCTATCGCCGATTCCCTTTTGGGCCATCCTGATCGGCGCGGCAACCATGCTTACCCTGGCCATGGGAATGCGCCAGAGCTTTGGTTTGTTCCAACCCCACATTATTAAAGATCTTGGGATCAGTGCCGCAGACTTCTCCTTTGCCATCGCCATGCAAAACATCGTGTGGGGGCTCACCCAACCCTTCGTGGGTATGTTGGTGGACAGGTACGGCGCACGACCCATCGCGCTGACTGGCGCGCTCATTTATGCGGCCGGTTTGATCCTGACCCTGATTGCACCTTCTACCCTGGTATTGACTTTAGGCATCGGTGTTTGCGTAGGCTTGGCACTTTCTTGCTGTGCTTCGAACGTGGCCATGAGTGTTACATCGCGCACCGTCTCTGCTGCTAAACGCAGTGTTGCGATGGGAGCGGTGTCCGCAGCGGGATCGTTGGGACTCATGCTGGCCTCACCGCTTGCCCAGGGCTTAATCACCAGTAGCGGCTGGAAGACTGCCATGGTCGCCTTCTTAGCTTTGGCGGCCGTGATGATTCCTGCCGCGTATTCCGCTGGCATCGCCGACCGACTGATTGTTGAGAAAATCGCAGGCCCGGCTCAATCGATTGGCGATGCCGTTAAGGAGGCGACCTCTCACCCAGGCTATGTTGTGATGGCCATCGCATTTTTCGTTTGCGGTTTGCAGTTGGTGTTTATTACAACCCATCTTCCCAACTACCTCTCGATTTGCGGCATTGACCCCAGTGTGGGCGCTCAAGCACTGGCCCTGATCGGCCTCTTCAACGCCTTTGGTTCGCTATTGTTTGGCTGGCTTGGAGGGCGCTATTCAAAACGCTTCCTGTTGGGCGGTATTTATGTCTTGAGATCGCTCATTATTACTGCGTACTTTATGAGTACCCCCACCCCGGCGAGTACTCTGGTTTTCGCGGCCGCGATGGGCTCGCTTTGGCTGGGCGTAGTCCCACTGGTGAACGGTTTGGTGATTCATCTGTTTGGCCTTCGATATGTCGCCACTCTCACCGGCCTGGCATTCTTCAGTCACCAAGTGGGCTCGTTTTTAGGGGCATGGGGTGGTGGCCTGATATACACCTCTCTGGGGTCCTATGAGTGGGCCTGGAAGGGGGCGGTCATCATCGGTATTCTTGCAGGCATCATGCAGATGTCAATGAACCTGCAACCGAGCAAACGTCTTGGCATCGCCACAGCGTAGAGGGCGCTGCAAAACCCTTGAACGATTGCCGCGCATGCTCATCAGCACTTCCGTAGGGTTATCCCTGCCCATTCAAGCTGTAAGCGCCTCGTAGTTGATTTGACGCAGTAGTACGATCAGGTGCGGACAATGCAGCCTCTTTGCTGTCGGCTTGCAATGGCCATCGAGCGATTCCCAAAAGTGAAAGCCCATCGAGCCAAGCTCATTCCCGGGCACCCGCTGTCACCGCAGGCGCGGCGCTCATCGGGGTTGAAGCCATCAGCTCCCCGCCTCTAGGAATAGGCGGGGAATGGGTGGAACTAAGGTTGGCGCTTCAACAGGAACGTGTCACCATGATCTCTTCGCGTCGCTCTAAACCCTAAAGACATGCCCCAGTTTCAGCACACACACATTTCCGCACCCTCCAAAGCGCGCCCTTTGCGCCGACAGCTTCTGAAACTTGCTGGCTCCTCGTCGGTGCTAAGTCTGGCCAATCGTCAGGCCTCGGGGCAATCAGAGGAGTTCCCATCGCGACCCATCACCATGATTGTGCCCTTCCCGCCCGGAGGGGTCGCAGATGCCGTTGGGCGCCCGGTCGCGCAAGCCTTGGGACGTCTGCTCAAACAAGCCGTGGTGGTCGAAAACCGCGCCGGGGCGGGTGGCGGAGTGGGCATGGGGCTGGCGGCAAAAGCCAAACCCGATGGCTACACCATCATGATGGCTTTGTCATCGATCACTATTCTGCCGGAGGCGGATAAAGTTTTAGGTCGCGCGCCGTTGTATCAACTCAATCAACTTAAACCCATCGCTCGCTTTACGGCGGATCCTACGGTTTTAGTGGTTCACGCCGACAGCCCTTTCCAAGACTTCAAGCAGTTCCTCAGCTACGTTAAAGGAAAACCCGCGGCGCTGACCTATGGCTCATCAGGCTCCTATGGCACGATGCATGTGCCGATGGAGTTGCTCAAGCAAGCGACCAACAGCTTCATGGTGCACGTGCCTTACACCGGTGCAGGCCCGGCCGTTGTGGGCCTACTCAGTAAGCAGATTGATGCGCTTGCTACCGGGCCGGCGAGTATTGTCCAGCATATCAAGGCAGGCAAGGTGCGAGCACTAGCCCATTGGGGCGAAGGCCGACTGGCTGCACTGCCCGAGGTGCCGAGTTTTGCGGAATTAGGTTTGAAAATAAACTTCGCACAATGGGCGGGCTTGTTTGTGCCAGCAGGTGTGCCGGAACCCATCGTTGCCAAACTCAGGGCCAGCGCCAAGTTAGCTGCCAGCGATGCGCGCGTGGTGCAAACTCTAAACTCGGCAGGCTCGCCCTTGCAGTACCTGGATGCACCCGAGTTTGATCGTTATGTCGAGACGGAAGTTGTGCGCATGGCTGCAGCGGTCAAAAGAATCGGCAAGGTGGACTGACGGAGAATCTCGGCTCACTGGTCGGCAGCTTTGCCGTCCAACGCCCCAAGACAATCTTGGTGCACATACGAGTCAACAACCGGGCAGCAGGGGCCAACCGCAGGACCCGAGCCCTATGGAACGGGGCAGACCAACTCGATGAGCCTTTAGCGCCCGGAAACACCAATATCTTTCCGGCGAAACTTTGTCCAACTCATTCTTTATGCACACGGCGTTCTTCGATCCATAGTGCGGCCTCCCAAATTTGCTCAATTGTAAAATGAGGGCATCCAAGACGGTAACAGACATTCAACTCGCCTGTGATCGCTGGGGAGCCCCAACAGAACACGTCCTCGTCGAAGTCTGACCCCGGCACTATTGCGGCGGAAATTGACCGCGATCAAGGGCTAAAATACATTCCACTTCTATCATCGCCGGACCTTGTCGCACGACTTTCTTGCGCAGGGGTCCCCTTTTGCAATCGCCACAAAAAGACGAGCAATCTTCATGACCACCGAAACGCAAACCCCCGACTTGACCGACGGCTTTCACCTCGTCATCGACGCTTTGAAGCACAACGATATCGATACAATTTATGGACTAGTCGGCATCCCGATTACTGATCTCGCTCGGCTTGCACAAGCCGAAGGCATGCGCTTCATCGGCTTTCGTCATGAGCAGCATGCCGGCAACGCCGCCGCCATTGCTGGCTACATGACTCAAAAGCCAGGCATCTGCCTGACCGTGTCTGCTCCCGGTTTCTTGAACGGCCTCACAGCGCTTGCCAATGCGACCGTCAACTGCTTTCCAATGATCCTGATCAGCGGCTCCAGCGAACGCGAAATCGTCGACTTGGCCCAGGGCGATTACGAAGAAATGGACCAGTTGAATGCGGCCAAGCCGTATGTCAAGGCCTCCTACCGAATCAATAAAGCCGAAGACATTGGCATCGGTATCGCGCGCGCGATTCGTGCGGCAGTCTCCGGCCGGCCGGGTGGTGTTTATCTGGATCTGCCCGCACAACTTTTGAGCCAGACGCTGGAGGCTGCGCAAGGCAAAAAATCCTTGGTCCGAGTCGTCGACCCGGCTCCTCGTCAGATCCCGGCGCCCGATGCTGTTGAGCGCGCGCTTATCTTGCTCAAGGGCGCCAAGCGGCCTTTGATACTTCTCGGCAAAGGCGCGGCCTATGCCCAGGCCGACGCCGATATTCGGTCCTTCGTCGAAACCTCTGGCATTCCCTATCTGCCAATGTCGATGGCCAAAGGTTTATTGCCCGACACTCACCCCCAATCCGCTTCCGCGGCACGTTCGTATGTGTTGGCCGAAGCCGATGTCGTGGTCTTGATCGGCGCGCGGCTGAACTGGTTGCTGTCCCACGGCAAAGGAAAAACCTGGGGGGGTCCGAAGCAATTCATCCAGATTGATATCTCGCCTACCGAGGTGGATAGCAATGTCGCCATCGCAGCCCCGGTGATCGGCGATATCGGATCTTGTGTGTCTGCACTTCTCAAGGGCATTTCCTCAGGCTACAGCAAGCCTTCGACGGAGTGGACCGGTGCTATTGCCGAGCGTCGTGAAAAGAACCTCGCGAAGATGGCGGTCACCCTCGACCAAAATCCCTCACCGATGAATTTTCATAGCGCCTTGCGCGCGATTCGAGATGTGCTGAGAACCCGTCCAGATGTGAACGTCGTGAACGAAGGCGCCAATACCCTGGACTTCGCGCGCAGCATCATTGATATGTACCAGCCTCGCAAGCGTTTCGACTCTGGCACCTGGGGCATCATGGGCATTGGCATGGGCTACTCGATCGGTGCAGCCGTGACCAGTGGCTTGCCGGTGGTGGCGATTGAAGGCGACAGCGCGTTCGGCTTCAGCGGCATGGAGATTGAGACGATTTGCCGCTACGAATTGCCGGTCACCATCGTTGTATTTAACAACAACGGCGTGTATCGCGGCACCGATGTGAACCCGACCGGAGGCAAAGATGTTGCGCCGACCGTGTTTGTCAAAGGGGCACGCTACGACAAAATGATGGAAGCCTTTGGCGGCAAGGGCTACCACGCGACCACGCCGGCTGAGCTCAGCAAGGCACTGACCGAGGCCATTGCCTCCGGCAAGCCCGCCCTGATCAATGCCGTGATCGACGAAGCAGCGGGCACCGAAAGCGGGCGTTTGCTCAATCTGAATCCAAAAAGCAATGCGACCAAAAAGTAGCGCCAGCCTTCACTTAGAAATCTAACTTAAACAAAGACGTACCGGAGCTTTTCAACATGAGTAAACCACTCAACGGCATCAAGATTATCGACTTTACCCATGTACAAGCTGGCCCGGCTTGTACACAAATGTTGGCGTGGTTCGGCGCGGATGTGATCAAAGTGGAGCGTCCCGGCGCCGGTGACGTGACCCGCAGCCAGTTGCGCGACATGCCTGATGCCGATGCTTTGTATTTCACGATGCTCAACAGTAACAAGCGTTCCTTGACGCTCGACACGAAGCAGCCTGAAGGCAAGGCGGTGCTAGAGAAAATGATCAAAGAGTTCGACGTGATGGTGGAGAACTTTGGTCCTGGCGCCCTGGATCGTATGGGCTTTTCTTGGGAGCGCATTCAAGAACTGAACCCTCGCATGATTTTGGCCTCGGTCAAAGGCTTTAGCGATGGTCACCACTATGAAGACCTGAAAGTCTACGAGAACGTCGCTCAATGCGCGGGCGGCGCGGCTTCCACCACAGGATGGTGGGACGGCCCACCCACTGTGAGCGCTGCCGCGCTTGGCGACAGCAACACCGGTATGCATCTGGCCATCGGTATCCTGACGGCCATCATCGGTCGCCAACAAAGCGGTCGCGGTCAAAAAGTGGCGGCCTCCATGCAGGACAGCGTGCTGAATCTGTGCCGCGTCAAAATGCGCGACCAGTTGCGCCTCGATGCGCTGGGTTATTTGGAAGAATATCCTCAATACCCTCACGGCAAATTCACCGATGTCGTGCCTCGTGGCGGCAATGCTGGCGGTGGCGGCCAGCCAGGTTGGGTGCTCAAGTGCAAAGGCTGGCAAACCGACCCGAACGCCTACATCTACTTCACCGTGCAAGGCCACGCCTGGGCGCCGATTTGTGACGCCATCGGCAAACCCGAATGGAAGACGGATCCTGCCTATTCCACTCCGAAGTCACGTCAACCGCACATCATGGATATCTTTGGCACCATTGAAGACTGGTTGAAAGACAAGACCAAATTCGAAGCCGTAGACATCCTGCGCAAGTTTGATATTCCTTGCTCTCCTGTGCTGTCCATGAAAGAGTTGCTTAACGACGAGTCACTGCGCAAGAGCGGCTCGATTGTTGAAGTGCCTCATAAAGTTCGTGGCAGCTACATGACAGTGGGCAGCCCCATCAAGTTCTCGGATTTGAAGGTTGAGATCACGGGTTCACCTTTGCTGGGCGAGCACACGGATGAAGTGCTGGCTGAGCTTGGCTTCAGCAAGGACAGTATTGCTTCGATGCATGCGAATAAGGCGGTTTGATACTGCTATGCGCTTAGGCCTAGGGGCTAGGCCCAGGGCTTAACATCTCGGATACGGCACCTTCTTAAGGTGCCGCTTTTCTTTTTCGATGGCCGCTTCTCGTTCTACATCCGCCCCTCCCCAAAACGGGGAGTTTACTCAAGCACATGGGGAGCGATGTTCAACAGTTCGAAAGCGATGCCTTATGGCGAGTGGGACTGTAAACCGTGCCTCGTGGCCTATCAATGAGTGCCTTGTTCTTGAAATCATTTTGTAATGCTTGGTCTTTTGTGCACAGTACTCGGCCTCGCTGCCTATCTGCTCTTGCAAGAGCGATGACATGCAAATCATTCGACTCGCAAAGTCTGTCAATCAAACCTAACTGCACTTTGATATGAGCACTTTCGACTTTAAATGCCCGTCCGCTTTGAGCTAGCAAAGCCACGACACTTAAAACGCCAGCCTTGTGGTATTCATTCGTTAGTTCGCCACCGTACAAAATTGAAAGTCGGTTCGAAAATAGGGCCGCCCTTAATTTTTGATAGGAAGTATCGCTAGTTTTCTTAAAGACTACTGAACAAAGATTGGCGTCAACAATTAGGCACATTGCGTTTTAGTCCCTCAGCAAGTCGAATTGCTCATGCAAGAAAAAGTCACGATATCCATCTGGGGCATTTAGTACATTGCCTTGCAAGTCAACCTCCAAAACATGGAGACTGGTACATGAGCCGTTCTTTTCTAAATATAAAATCTTCAGATCTTCAGGGCGTAAATGAGCCTGCTTTACTTCCAGTCGTAAGCGGTCCACCAGGTAATCGCTATGAGTTTCCACAACAACTGTCTTCTTGCTTTTCGAAACCCAATCCTTGCCAATGTGTGCGTGCCGCATGAGCAACTCGACGCAGAAGTACAAAAGTGGCCCGAAGAAATTTGCGAACGCAGCCCGACCGCTATCGCGATCGCGAAGCGCAGCTTCAATTCAGACACGGCCCATCAGGCTGGTATTGCAGGCTTGGGAATGTATGTCCTCAAGCTCTACTACGACACCGAGGAATCCCGCGAAGGCGTGAACGCTCTCAAAGAGAAGCGCAAGCCTGAGTTCCGCAAGTACGCCAAATAACTCTGCGCTGAGCGATCATCATGCAAGCCACTGCCCCGAGGTGCATGGTCTGAAAGGTCCGTGCACCTGTTTGAACAGCTCGCGCTACGGCATCGCATGGGGCGCTCAGGGCGCAGCTGAAGACTGCCTGGGCAACTTTGAGGTCGTCAACACTTGTGAAAGCACGCACGAGGCCCGCGCCCTGATTTTGGGGCGTGCCATCACGGGCATCGCCGCATTCGGCCACTAAGAATTAACTTCATTCCAAACTAGTTGTTCCAGCGTAGACCGTTGTAATACTGTGCGCGACCCAGGGTGCTGCGGATGGCAAATTCACGATAATCCCCGCCGCCAGCGGTATTGCCCAAAGAAGGAATCAAAACATTCTGGCAATTCGCCACTGTGGCTCCCGAAGGTCGGTTGCTGACAAGAAAGGCATCTGGAAGTGAATAATTCACCACCGAGCGCAGCGTCGAGAAAGTTCCACTAGTGGCATTCTTTGGACTTCGCTCCTCGCCATAGACATAAGCATTCGTGATGGCAGCCCCATTCGGATTATTAATCCAGCTCATATTAAAGCTGCAACCCGACCCTGCTGGCGGAGTCACAAGAGCGACAGAAGGCGTGACATCGTTCAGCGGCAAGCCGAGAACACCTGCGGGAGGGGATATGGGAGCCAGAATGCGGGCCGTTTCAATCGCATCGGGCGTAGTATTACCGGGGTTACTATTCAGAAAAATCTCGAATCGATACTGAGAATAGGCGCGAAGTGACGAATAATCCGACACCGGCGTGTCCGCGTAAGCATGTCCTGCGCTGGCCCCCGCAGTTCCCGCCGTGACCGGCCAATAGCCAGCATACAATGCCGCCCCGGTATCGGTGACGCCACTCAGGCGGAAAGAATTATTGGCCAAGGAACTCAACATGGTCCCTGCGGTGACGGCCCCGACTTTGTTATGTATGACCAGGTACCCCGCGGTACCGCTCGCCGAAGAAGCCGTCATAACCAGGCCAGCCGTCGGCAAGCCCGGGCCAGTCACCCGTACCGCCCGAATATTGGCAGGTACATAACTGGAAGTCGCCGCATCATATCGATTGGTGTTGATAAACGGAAACAACTCGGCGAGAATCGTTCCGGGTGCCCCGCCAGCGGCGTTAGCCTGCCTCAAAGGATTAACCTGTGAGAATTTGTAGTATCTTGGCGTGATCGTCAAGTCGTAGTTTCGTTGATTGCCATGCAAGATCCAGTTACCGGCCTTGGCGCGGGTGAGTGCATCGTCCCGTTTGAATACCAGTGTTTTCGTGTATTCAATCGGAGCAGAAATATTTCCCGCGAGTGGGCCTGTGCGCGGTTGACGGACGGTCAATTCGACCACCGCCAAGTCATCAATGGTCTGTGGATTGCTGCCCGCGGTCGATGGATAACGCGAAAAAAACAAGACAACCGGATTGGCCAACGTACTGCCTTGAATATGTGTAGAGTTTTGACTCTGACCATCACTAAAAAGTGTCCGAAAGTCTTCCTCAAAGTTTTTGCTGTTTTGGCGATAATTGGTCGTCAACAGCCGGGTTCCATCCGCGTCATCACAATTGGCGTCGATAACAGTCGGCGCCAGTGCAAGGCACCGATTGACCTCGATTACCCAGGCGTTTAACTTGGAGAAAGTGAGGGCCGCGTTGCTTGGCAAAGCCACCGCAGTCGTTGGCAATGGTGTGGCGGCCGAAACCAAGGCAGGCGTGACCGAGCCATCCGCAGCGGTACTGACCGCGCCCAACTTCACCCAAAGTTGGGTGGCCCCGGTGGCAGGATCACGGGCGTGGGTCAAGGATTCGATCACCGCGTCCACGCCGGTACCGTCATAGCTATAAACCGACTTGATCGGATCAAAGGCTGCCGTCGAGGCAACGCCCGCCGTGCTTAGCGCTGCATTCAATGAAGCGATAAGATCCGCCTTGGCTTTGGCAAGTTTGGTCTTGTCAATACTGGATCCATCAAAATTCTTGTCGGTTCCCGCGACACTGGAGACCAGAACATCAGAGGTAATCTTGTCAGTCAATGGATTCACATTGATGCGCACGACTTTTCCAGTCGTCGCAACTTCATCCGTCACACTGCTCAATAGTGAACCACCCGCATCCACCACACGCAACACGTAGGGTGCGGTGAAGCTGCTTGTTTTAAATTTCAGAAGATATTGGCCATTTTGGTCGGTCCGTCCGGTCACGACGGTGCCTTTGGCGTCGGTCAAGGTGACCCTCGCACTTTTCAGCGGTGCTCCGTCTCCCGCAGAACCAGCGGCACCTCCATCGCCGCCCGCGTCTCCACCGGTGCCGCTTACATCAATGCCATAGGTTGCGGCGGCAGAGGCCAGATCGACAGGCACGGCAGGGGCCAGGGGATCAACCACAACAACCGGAGGCGTCACAGCAGGGGTTCCTGATGAACCTCCGCCACAGGCGATTAAACCGCCAACGACCGTCGCGATTAATCCGAAACGACAAAACCGAAGCGAGAGAACACGCTTAGCACGATGTTGCGTCATGATTTTCCCCGGAAAATGTTAAAAATACTTTCCTGGAAGCATATCTTGAAAGTGCAACATCAGCATCACATATTTTAGTGAGACCTCTTTCAAATACGACCGGGCAGTCGTACAGGCACAAATTTCAACAGTAACGCGCGCCATCACGGGCATCGCTGCTTTCGCAAACTGATGCGTGGGCACGCACATGGCTTGATGCGGCTCCCCAAGCAAATCAATATCCTTTGTCATCCGCGGCAACCCGTGCAAGGCCATGGCTGCACCACCCATCACAATATACTGAACCTCAAATTGATTGAGCAACTCGACAAGTGCGATCAGATCAGGGGTGGGTGGGTGGGTGACGAGATTCGCTCATGAGTTGATCAGCGCCAGAAGCTGGCGCGCTCGCTCCACTTCGCGGGCTTGATCAACCTCATTTTTTTCTTGATGGGTGGCAAAATGCTGAGCCCTTCGCGGAGTATCCGGCAGATACGCCAGCATCAGGTTGGCGCCTTCCTGTAGCCGCCCCCAGTGCTCCTCAAGCCATTGCATACGTTCGTCAGGCGCCATTCTTTGAACAAGCACAGCCTGCTCGACCTCTCGGGTCGAGCGAAATTCGTTCATTTCTTCTATCGAAGCAAAACTTTTTGCTTTCATCCCGAACCACTTGGATCGATTGCCGATCAGTTCAGTGAAATTATATCGCCATCAGTGGTGGGGTAGGACCAAAAGACACTCGGTCTGCTCTTGCAAGTAAACTGTCTCCCAAGTCTACAATGTGATCCATCGAAATCCGCCCCTGTTGGTGCGCCCGTTCAATCCCAATGAAAGCCCTTGTTCTTATGACCGACGCTGTCTACACCCCACCCAAAATCTGGACCTGGAACAAAGCCAACGGCGGGCAATTCGCCAACATCAATCGCCCTGTTGCCGGGTCAACACACGACAAAGATCTCCCGGTGGGTCGTCATCCTTTTCAGCTGTACTCGCTCGCCACGCCCAATGGCGTCAAAGTCACCGTAATGCTCGAGGAACTGCTCGCTCTCGGTTTCAGCGGCGCAGAATATGATGCCTGGCTGATCCGTATCAGTGAAGGCATGCAATTCAGTAGCGGCTTTGTGGCGGCCAATCCCAACTCCAAGATTCCGGCGCTAGTCGACCATAGCGGCCCGAAACCGATTCGAGTGTTCGAGTCGGGCGCTATTCTCATGCATCTCGCCGAAAAGTTTGGCGTTTTGCTCCCCAAAGGCGGCGAAGAGCGTGCGGCCTGCCTTTCCTGGCTGTTCTGGCAAATGGGCAGCGCTCCTTACTTGGGCGGCGGTCTTGGTCACTTCTACGCCTACGCACCGACCAAAATCGAATATGCCATCGACCGCTTCGCCATGGAAGTCAAGCGCCAGCTGGATGTGCTCGACCGGCATTTGGCGGAGAACGAGTACATGGCCGGCAAGGATTACACCATCGCCGATATCGCGATCTGGCCCTGGTACGGGGCGCTCGCCAAGGGCCTGCTTTACAGCGCGGGAGAGTTTTTGCAGGTGCAGGACTACAAACATGTGCAACGCTGGACCCAAGCGATTGCCGAGCGACCCGCGGTCAAACGAGGCCGCATGGTCAATCGTGCCTTTGGCGAGCCCGCGAGCCAGTTGCATGAGCGTCATGAAGCGAGCGACTTTGACACGAATACAGAGGATAAAAAGAAGTAAGACCATGCCTTAGAGAGCCAGCGAAATAGGCCACAACCCACCAGCAAGTTAAAATCACGGGTTATGAGCAAAATTCTCCTCTCTCTGCCTAAGGGCGAACGCGTAGGCATCGCCTTTTCGGGCGGCCTGGATACCTCAGCGGCCTTGGCCTGGATGCGCGACAAAGGAGCCATTCCCTTTGCCTACACCGCCAATCTGGCTCAGCCCGACGAATCGGACTATGGGGACATCACCCGCAAGGCGATGGCTTACGGCGCGGAGAAAGCCCGACTGGTCGATTGTCGCGAGGCCTTGGTGCAAGAAGGGCTGGTCGCCCTGCAGTGCGGTGCTTTTCACATCAGTAGTGCCGGTCGCACCTACTTCAACACCACACCTCTCGGTCGGGCCGTGACCGGCACCGTGCTGGTGAAGTCCATGCAGGACGACAACGTCAATATCTGGGGCGACGGCTCGACGTATAAAGGCAACGACATCGAGCGCTTCTATCGTTATGGCCTGATGGCCAATCCGGCACTACGCATTTACAAACCCTGGCTCGATCAAGATTTTGTGCGCGAAATGGGTGGCCGTAAAGAAATGAGTGAGTGGCTCAACTCCCACGGTTTTGATTACAAGATGAGTACCGAGAAGGCCTATTCGACCGACTCCAACATCTGGGGCGCGACCCACGAAGCCAAGGACCTCGAGTTTCTTAACAAGGGCCTGCGCATTGTCAATCCGATTATGTCGGTGAAGCATTGGGATCAAAGCGTCGAGATCAAACCCGAAGAAGTCATGATCGCCTTCGAAGAAGGATTTCCGGTGTCTATCAATGGTCAACGCTGGGCGAGCCAGGTTGACCTGGTGATGGAGGCCAATCGCATTGGTGGGCGTCATGGCCTGGGCATTTCGGATCAGATCGAAAATCGCATCATTGAGGCTAAGAGCCGTGGCATCTATGAAGCTCCGGGCATGGCCCTGCTCTACATTGCTTATGAGCGCCTGATCGCCGGTATTCATAACGAAGGCACCATCGACAACTATCGCACACTGGGTCGTAAACTGGGTCGCCTGTTGTACGAAGGTCGGTGGTTTGATCCACAGAGTTTGATGCTGCGTGACACGCTTCAGAAATGGGTAGGCCGCGCCGTGTCCGGTGAAGTGGCGATTGAGTTGCGGCGCGGTGATGACTATTCGATTCTCGACACTCGCAGTGATCATTTGACCTATCACCCGGAACGGCTGTCCATGGAGAAAGTGGCGGACGAAGCCTTCACGCCACTCGACCGGATTGGTCAGTTGCAAATGCGCAATCTGGACATTCTGGATTCACGCGACAAGCTTGGCGTGTATGCCCGCGTGGGTGTCCTGCCTGCAGATACCAGTGCTGCTGGCTTGCTCGAAGACAAAACAGGCAAGCCGAAACCAAACTAAGCGCGCAGGTGGCGGCAAAGCATGAACACGGCACAAGCTGCCGCATGGCCTGTTCGCGCGCCATGGGACGCGGCGATGGAACAGACTTACTCAAGCTGGGTGCAGAAAAACTTTCACGCCGATTTCTTTTTCGCCGACACTCCTTATGCCGAACCCGAAACCGATGGCGCTGATGCAGCCTATGGCATGCGAATGGTTTTCACGTATGAACAGGGCCTACCCTTCACGATCCGAGACCCTAGAAGTCCCCGACAACTGATCAGCGAGCAGATCCGTCCCGACATTATCTATCTCACCTGGCACACCCATGCGATGCAAGTGGTGGCCGTGCGCCAGACCGGGGTGATTCGTTATCTTGCCTCCACGACACCGCGCGCGAACCGACCCATGCGCTCAACCATTGGCTACCCACTTGATGTACCCGGCGACCCCAAGTCGCGTCGCTTTAGCGATGGCTTTCGCCGTTTCAAGCAGCCCGCTGACTACACTCGACCAAATGATTTCCTGGAAGGCTATAGCATTGAACAGTTTCAGCAAGCTGAGGTCATGAACCGTGAACTACTTCCGTACTATGAATGGGTGCAAAAGCGATTGGCGCTGATCGCTGTTTGCGAAATGGCCTGGGATCGTGGCAATGCAGTCGCTGAAGCACAAAAATTATTGACCCGGATTCGTCAGCGCGGACGACCCTGCATGAGCACTACTGAATACGAAGAGCATTCGACACCCGGGCGTGATCGCCAGTTGTCGCGCGCCTTCGAACATCTAGGGAAGATTTCGTCCGAACCAAGGGAGCTGAATGAGGGTCTACGGTTTCGGGACTATGCCGATCACATCTTTGCGCGACTGCCGGAGGCCCGTGCCAGGGAGCTCGATCAGAGCCTACTCGAGTGGTGCGACATCGGGTCGGTCGATGGCGGCCCACAGAGAGCCATGAGCATGACGGAGCTCTACGGCTAGATGAGAGCGGGGCGCCTGCAAGCGGACCCGCACGGCAACCCCAGACAGCGTTGGGGCCTGGAAGGTTTCACGCCTACTTGTCGAACTGGGCGCTAGCCAATAGCCAAACCCTGTAGCCTATACCAGTTGATCGTCCGTAGGTAGGCCGAGCAAGACTCGCCCTGCTAACTCATAAGTCGCGGGCGCGATCATCATATGCGCGGTCATGGTTTGAGCATCGCGCAGTTTGCGTTGCATGATGTTCTCTGTAAACACGGCCGCTCCGCCACATAAGTCCTGAGCGGTACGGCACACCTCGGCTGCAGTGCGGGTCATGTGGGTTGCTGCCAAGCGTAATTTGCCACGGCTTTCCAATGAGATTCGTCCATCGGCTTGAGCATCAGCCCAAGCCTGTGCGACTTCGTCAAAAAGAAAAGCCCGGGCTGAGCGCAGGCGCGCATCCATCTCGGCGTAACATTGCTGTACGGGTGCACGCTCTGCGAGTACCCGGCGTGCGCCTGCGGTCCGGGCGCCACCCGCGAAATCGCGAAACTCATCGAGTGCAGCTCGTGCATTGCCCGAGGCGACGGCTGCGATACCGAGTGCGAGCAGACCGAATACCGGGAAGACATAAAGGGCACCGTCCGCTTGCGGCTGATCGACCAGCAGCGATACGCTGCGTGCCTTGGGCACCCGAATGCCACTGACTTTCATGTCGCCGCTACCGCTACCCCGCAGGCCCATGGTGTGCCAGGTGTCGACGAACTCAGCATCTGCGGCCGGGAAAATCATGGCTCGAATTTCAGGGTTACCGTTAGCAAGTTTACGCAGCTCTCCACCCTCAATGACGCTGCAGCCCCCATTTAACCACTGGCAGTTTTGACTCCCACTCGCCCAACGCCAATGTCCCGTCACTTCGAAATGATTCCCCTGAAGGACGGCCTGCCCCATAGGTGCAAAAACACCTCCTGTCAAAATCTCATTGCCCTTGCCATAGATCTCACGAGCAAGGTCTGGCGCTAAGTACGCGGAGTAAATTCCCGAGGTTGCACCGATCATCGCGCACCAGGCGCACGAAGCGTCCGCTGCCGCAAGTATCTCAATGGTTTTGAGAAAGACTTCGGGCGAACATTCGAGCCCATCGATGCTTTTCGGGCGTAGCATTCGGTAGACACCCAGATCGGCCATGCTGCGCGCCAAGTCGGCCGGCATGCGCCGAACCTGTTCCATTTCGTCAGCGCGTGCTTTGACGACGGTCGCAAAAGCTTGCGCCCGCAACACCATATCGAGTGGGTCGGTAACTCTGTTGTTTGCTGAGGTCACGAAAGCTTCTTCATGGCTAGCTTTCATGCACAGGCGCTTGGCAATCCGATGGCCAGCGAACCTTTGAGTTTCATCAGCGCTCCACTTTTTCGTGCTGTCGTCAACGCGTACCTTACAACAAAACGGTTGATGACTCTTCGCGTACGGTGGATTGCGGTGTGCTCGACGAGAATGAACTGGGGTAGCATCTCATCCATCGCGCAATACAGGAGACCACGATGGGTTCAATGATCAGTTTTTCCCGCCCCGACGGGCAAAGCGTACAAGGCTATTTAGCCAAGGCCAACAATCCCATCGGCTCCTTGGTCATCATTCAAGAGTGGTGGGGCCTGAATCACCAGATTCGCGGCGTGGCGGATCGTGCCGCAGCTGCAGGCTTTTCCGCCCTGGTGCCTGATCTCTATCGCGGCAAGTCGACCGTCGAGGCCGAGGAGGCCCACCATTTAATGACCGCCCTGAACTTCGCAGATGCAGCCTCGCAAGATGTGCGCGGTGCGCTACAGTTCCTGGCCCAGTCCGGCGGCAAAGTCGGTGTCACTGGTTTTTGCATGGGTGGAGCGCTCACGATTTTGTCTTTGACGATGGCCCCGGAAGCCCATGCAGGCGTGGTTTGGTACGGCCTGCCGCCGCTCGAGTTTGTGGACGCTAGCAAAATCACTGTACCCATGATGGCGCACTGGGCCACACAGGACCAGGCCTTCCCCATCGCCAGCGTCGAGGCACTAGAGGCTAAGCTTCACGGCGCTAAAGTAACACTGGAATCGCACCGCTATTTAGCCCAGCACGGATTTGCCAATGAAACTGCACAAGGGCCGGGTCGTATTCCTGTGACCCAATACGATGCGGCTTGGGCTCAGGTCGCTTGGGATAGAACCTTTCGGTTCTTTGGAACTCATCTAGGTAAGCACTGATTAAGTATCGGCTTGAGTCGCCGCGAGCGGACCTTGACGATCATGAGCAAGTCAAAAAGGACTGGCGAGCAAGCGATCCGCCAAGCGCCTGCGGTGATGTGTCGCATCACCAAAGCGGTACTGCAACCAAAGCGCACGGCGCAAGTAGAGCTGGGCGTCACACTCGTAAGTAAAGCCAAAGCCACCATGAAATTGCACTCCGCGATCCCCCGCGAAGGCAAAGCTGTCACTGGATTCCACCTTGGCCATACGCAAGGCAACTTCAGCCTCCTGGCCGGCCGCGAGTAGGGACGCGGCATGATAGAGATGGGAGCGCGAACGCTCCAGACCAATCAGAATTTCGGCGCTGGTGTGCTTCAAGGCTTGGTAGCTCCCGATCTTGCGGCCGAAGGTGGTACGCAAATTCAGATAAGCCACAATGACGTCAAGCGCACCTGCGATACCGCCAGCAGCCTCAGCCGACGCCAAAAGCAGTCCCGTATCTCGAATCGCATTCAGGGCTAAGACCGCCGATGGGCCGGTGATGAGAGAAGTCACTGGCACCGAAAGGCCATTGAGATCCATCCGATAACTGCGTCTGGTCTCATCGATAACAATTTCGCGGCGGTGCTGCGATGCCGAGATTTCTTGCGACGACAAAAGCACCAAGGCGGGCTCTCCGGCGAGAGACACTGAGACCAAGAAAAATTCGGCCACACCGGCATCACCAACCAGGGTTTTGGCGCCAGCCAGATTCACCACCGCGCCCGTCACGACCGCTGAAGAGTCAATCTCGCAAAGATTCCAGTCACCGTCACGTTCGAACACCGCAACGGTAGCAATCGCACCGCGACACACTTTTCCGAGGGTTGCGATTTTTTGGGCTTCGCTGCCACCTGCCAACAAGCCTTGAATGAATAACTGGGTGCTCACATAAGGTGTGGCCATGAGATGCCGACCCATCGGCTCAGTGATGGTCGCCACTTCCGCCAGAGACAGACCGCTGCCACCGTATTGTTCGGGTATAGCAATGCCGGACCAACCGAGGCCCACCATTTCGTCCCAAAGCGAATGATCAAAACCGGCCTCGCTGGCCAATTGCTTGCGAACCGCACTCACGGGTGATTTGTCGCGACAAAAACTATCGGCCACCTCGAGGAGCATGCCTTGCTCTTCGCTGAAGGTCATCAGAGTACTGAGTCCGTTCATGTTGACGCCCTCTCAATCCTTGGGCAGGCCAAGCACGCGCTCGCCAATAATATTGGCCTGAATTTGGCTGGTCCCGCCACCAATCGTGCTGGAAAAAGAATTAAAGTAGGCCCGCTGCCATTTGCCACCCTCGACCGCCTCGCTATCGCCGATCCAGCGCGGCGCATTCGCACCTTGCAAGGAGAGCGCGAACTGGTAAAGCCGACGCATATGTTCGCTACGCCTGAGCTTGGCGGACAGCCCAAGCGCACTCGGGCGCTCGGCACACAGCGCCGCAATCTCGGCACGGGCATGGCACAGACGATCCCCTTGATCTTCAATAATAAAGCGAATCATCTGATCACGAATCAAAGGATCTTCCAGCGCCGGTCGGCCATCTCGTCTCGAGTTTTTGGCGAGAGCCACGATGTCGTCGACGCTTTGCGCCATGCGGGCGATACCTCCGGCTTGGCCACCGGTCACGGCACGCTCGAAGGTCAGGGTCATCATGGCGATTTTCCAACCTTCGCCTTCCTTGCCCATCAGGCAGCTCGCAGGGATTCTGGCGTCACGAAAAAAAGTCTGAGTGAAGCCGAATTCACCGGTCAGTTTTTTGATGGGCTGGGTTTCAATGCCCGGGGTGTGCATCGACACCAGAAAATACGACAAGCCAGCGTAGCGTGGCTCCTTCGGATGGGTGCGAGCCAGCAAAATCATGTACTTGGCATAGCTGCCCAAGCTCGTCCAGATCTTCGAACCGTTCACCACATACTGATCACCGTCCCGCAAGGCACGGGTTTGGGTATTGGCGAGATCCGAGCCCTGATCTGGCTCAGAAAACCCTTGGCACCAAATGTCGTCTGCGCTGAGTATGCCGCGAATATAGCGCTGCTTTTCGTCTTCCGTACCAATGGCGAGTATCAGGGGGCCCGCCCAATTCAAGCCGATCGTATTGGGTACAAAGGGCATTTTTAAGCTGGCCATTTCGGCATTGACAATGTCTTGATAGGCCTGAGGCTGGCCACCGCCACCGTAGGGCGCGGGCCAGGCCATACCGAGGTAACCAGCCTCGTAAACCTTTCGCTGCCATTGACGCAAAAACTCAAACTGTGCGTCGTTGCCGACTTCCATGAAGGACTCTGGCAACAAGAAGCCCGGATCGGCGGGACGGTTGGCGAGCATCCAAATGCGGACTTCTTGACGGAAGGCGTCGAGCTCAGAGGCTGTCGGCATTTGCGGGTGTATTTGCTTTTGATTTTCCTTGCTAATGGATGCACTCATGCGATTCTCTATCCGGTGATCCATGAAGGCTTACGCTTTTCACGAAACGCCGCCATGCCCTCGGCCGCTTCAGTGCTTGCAAACATACGCTGGCTCCAAATCGCCATCTCCGCCAAGCCCTCATCGATGGATAACTGTGGCACACGACGCGCCAGCTTCTTGCATTCAAGCACGGCCATCGGGCCGCCAAGGCAAATCATGTCCACCTCCTCTTGCACGGCGCTATGCAATTGAGCATGGCCTACCGCACGATGCGCGAACCCCATCTCCACTGCCCGGCTGCCAGTAAAGCGCTCACCGGTCACAAACAACTTCAGGGCGTGATGTTGGCCGAGCTTAGGCATGCACACCACCGCAATGATCGCCGGGATCACACCCATGCGAACCTCGGAGAAGCTATACAAGACCTCGTCCACGGTAACAACGATATCGGCGGCACCCACCAATCCAAGACCTCCCGCAAAGGCCGCACCATTGACCGCGGCAATAACGGGCTTCGGGCTGTCCATGATGCGTCTGAGCAGATCTGGATAGGGCACTGCGCGACCGCCATCGCTTGACTGGCCAGGTGGGCGCTTGAGATCGGCGCCAGCGCAAAATGCGGGTCCAGTACCCGTCAATACGATGCAGCGCACCGCGGGATCATCATTGGCGGCTTGCAAGTGGTCGTAGACCTCATTCACCAGCGGCGCCGACAAGGCGTTACGATTCTCAGGTCGATTGAGAGTAATCCAAGCTGCACATTGGTGGACTCCGTAAAGCGTTGCTCGCGTGCTCGGTGCATTGTCATCAGCCATTACTTTGTCTCCTCAAAAACCACAAGCAAAGCTCCGTTGGCGACCTGATCACCTTCAATCACTTTGAGTCCTTTGACGGTGCCCGCGGTCGGTGCCGTGATGCGATGCTCCATCTTCATCGCTTCCAAAATCAGTAAAAGCTGACCCGACTCGACGACCATGCCTTCCGTCACCGAGATTGACAATACCTTGCCCGGCATAGGGGCCAGCATTCCCCCACGGAAACTCGCCCGCTCAGGCATGGGATAACGCGGCAACTCGCGCAGCTCCAGATCGCCGCCCGGGCCGTGGATGAGATGTCTTGCAGCCATCGAAGTGACGGCTACGCTACTTCGATGGCCGTCGACTTCAAGATCGATACGGTCGGCTCTCGTACTGAGAACCTTGGCTGAATGAGGCCGATCATTGACGTGCATGGCAAACCCACCGTCGCGAGTATTGCGATAACTCACCACCAAGGTTTCTGCACCCACGCGATAGCGAATGACTTCGGGCGGCATGTGTGAATTTCGAAAACCGCCAAGAATGGTCTTCTGTACGCGGGCACCTGCGAGTCGCTGCGCCCTGGAAAAAAGTGCGGTAGCCATCGCCGCCACGTCCAACTCAACTTGCCCCGGTGATCGGATCGCAGCCGGTGAAACTCGCTCAATAAAGTCGGTCGTGGTCTCGCCCGCCAAAAACTCTCTCGAACGCAGACACGACACCAGAAAGTCGCGGTTATGGGTAATGCCTTGAATACGGGTCATTTCCAGCGCACGAGCCAAACGCGCCGCGGCCTCGCGTCGCGTGGCGCCATGGGCAATCACCTTGGCAATCATCGGATCGAACTCCACACCAATGACACTGCCGGACTCCACGCCAGCATCGTAGCGAAGGCCCGCACCTTCGCTTGGCGCCCAAACATCGACCGTGCCAGGGGCGGGGAGGAAGTTGTTGGCCGGATCTTCCGCACACAAGCGCGCTTCGATCGCATAGCCGTTGATACGCAGATCGGACTGTGCAAAGGTCAGGGTCTCGCCTTCGGCGATGCGAATTTGCTCACGCACCAAATCCAGACCCGTAATTGCTTCGGTGACCGGATGCTCCACCTGCAAACGGGTATTCACTTCGAGAAAGAAAAACTCCTGACCACTCACCAAAAACTCGGCGGTACCCGCCGAGTAGTAACCAATCGCCCGAGCGGCTGCCAGAGCCGCCTGCCCCATGCGCTCACGTAAGCTTGCATCAACAGCCGGCGAAGGGGCTTCCTCGATGATTTTCTGATGCCGTCTTTGAATCGAACATTCGCGTTCAAACAAATGGACAAGATTGCCGTGCTGATCACCTAGCAATTGAATTTCGACATGGCGGGACTTACTGAGCCAGCGCTCCAGGAACACCGTACCGTCTTTAAACGAACTCACCGCCTCGCGCCGTGCGCTGACGATCGCGTCCAGTAAGCCTACGGGGGACTCCACCACACGCATACCTCGCCCACCACCGCCTGCGGCAGCCTTAACGAGCACGGGATAACCGATTTTTGCAGCAGCAGCGATGACTTGCGCATCGGCGTCGGGCCCAGTATGAATCTCGTGCGCGTCGAGAGTTGGCACCTTAATGGTTTGCATCAGACGCTTGGCTGCGAGCTTGTCGCCAATGCCACGAATCGCTGCGGGCGAGGGTCCAACCCAAGTCATGCCTGCGTCGATCACTGCCTGAGCGAAATGGGCGTTCTCGGAAAGAAAACCATAGCCCGGATGCACCGCATCGGCCCCGCTACGCTGGCAGGCCGCAATCACCTTACTAATGTCCAGGTAAGTTTCGGTCGAGGTGCGGCCTTTCAAAGCAATGGCGCTATCGGCATCGCTCACGAACGGTGCCGCGGCATCGCCATCCGCGTAAATTGCGACGGTACTAATGCCCATGCTGTGGGCGGTACGCATGATACGGCGCGCGATCTCGCCGCGATTGGCCACGAGAAGGCGACGAATCGGACGGACACTCGATGGGGGGGCATCCGTCTTGCTCGCGACCGTGGCTGAGGTGTTGGCTACGCCTGCTCCCGGCCTGTTGCTTACATTCGCCATGTGCCGAACTCCTTAGTGCCTTTGACGGCCTTGTTATGGCAGGCCGATAGTGCAATCGCCAGCACGGTACGAGTATCACGTGGGTCGATCATGCCATCATCCGACACCCGCGAAGTGGCGAAGAGGCCCTTGGATCTTTCTTCAGCCCAATGCTCAACCGCCTCGACCCTCCTGTCATTGGCCGCTTCATCGAACACCTCGCCGCGTCGCTCAGTAGCCGTACGTTGCACAATGGTCATCACGCCAGCCATCTGCTTGGGGCCCATCACAGCGATTTTGGCGGTGGGCCAGATAAAGTTAAAGCGAGTTCCAAAGGCGCGGCCGCTCATTCCGTAATTGCCCGCACCATACGACGCCCCGCAAATCACGGTCAGATGAGGCACGGTGGAATTGGACACCGCATTGATCATCTTCGAGCCGTTCTTGGTGATGCCGTTTTGCTCGAAGTCGGTCCCGACAATAAAGCCAGTGATGTTATGAAGAAAAAGCAAGGGCACATCAATCTGATTGCACAACTGAATAAACTGTGCCGCCTTCTCGGAGGACTCAGAGAACAAGGCACCATTGTTACCCAAGATGCCAATCGGGTAACCATGGATCGAAGCCCAGCCGACCACCAGCGTGGGTCCGTACAAGGGCTTGAACTCCTCGAAGCGCGAACCATCCACAATTCGCGAGATGACTTCACGCATATCAAAGGGTGTACGCAAATCCGGCGACACGATGCCGAGTAAATCTTCGGGGTGATGCACCGGCTCATCGGCCGGCAAGGATGGCGCCGGGCCTTCCTTACGCCAGTTCAAATGTCGCACCACTTCGCGACACATGCGAATGCCGTCCGTTTCATCTTCGGCGAGATAGTCACCGAGTCCCGAGATCGCACAGTGCATTTGCGCGCCGCCCAGGCTTTCCTCGTCGGCATCCTCGCCCGTCGCCATCTTGACGAGTGGTGGTCCGCCAAGAAAAACTTTGGACTGACCCCGAATGAAGATGTTGTAGTCACTCATGCCGGGCTGGTACGCACCGCCCGCCGTCGAGGCACCGAACACCAAAGAGATGGTTGGAATGCGCATCTTGGAGAGTTCGGTAATTTCGTAAAACAATCTTCCCGACTCCGCAAAATGTCCCACCTCGCGACGAATCGCGGCCTCCGGATCTTGATCACCGGAATCGCCTCGTAAATCGGCGCCGGCAGATTCCACAAACTGCACGTAAGGCATGCGATTGGTGCGGGCAATCTCGAGGCCGCGCATTAATTTTTTCGCGTTGAAGGCGTTAAAGGCTCCGGCACGAACTGAGGGGTCATGGCCGAGAATGACGCACTCGACACCTTCAATGACTCCAATACCCACGACGAACCCGGACCCCACATTGAAGTTTGAGCGCCAGGCCGCCAAGGGGCTAATCTCAAGGAAGGGCGAGTCGCGATCAAGCACCAATGAGATCCGCTCACGCAGCGGCATCTTGCCGCGCTTACGCAAGCGCGCCAAGGTTTCCTCGCCGCCGCCCGCGGCCGCCTCAGCGTACAAAGCATCGAGAGAATTAAGGGTCTCGACCATATGGTCGCGATTAATCTTGAACTGTTCGGATCGAAGGTCAAGTTGCGATTCTAGAACCGGCATGGCGCTCCCAAAATAGGTTTATGGGTCATTAACGGGAAGGGGTCGAAGGCGTTTTGAAAACTGCACGCCTTTTAAAGATTGAAGGCCTTTTGATAGGCCGGACGCTCGGTAATGAGGTTCCAGTAGCGAAGGATATTGGGAGTGAACGCCTCTTCAATACCCAAAGACTTTGCCAGGACCAGGACATAGACGATGGCGATATCAGCGATGGTGAAACGTTTGGCGCACAGATATTGTCGGTCCGCAAGCGCCTCCTCGACGCAGCGCAAGCGCGCCAGGAACCACTTGCGATAATCCGTGGCCACCTGAGGGTTGCGACGCTCTTCTGGCTCCAAACGGGTGTAACGCAACACCAGGGTTTGCGGGAAGGTCAGGGTTGCATCGCTGCGATAAAGCCAGTTCAGGTAAGCCGGGTAATCGGGTTCGTCCACTTTTACTGCTAAATCGGTCGGACCATAACGATCCACCAGGTAATGGCAAATGCCCGTCGACTCCGTCATGTTGACATCGCCATCGATCAGGCAAGGAATGGTTCCGAGCGGATTGATCTTGAGATACTCCCGGGTCGTGACGCGTGGAGGAAAGGGCATCACAATCAGCTCATGGTCCAGCCCCATTTCGAGCAGGGTCCAGAGCGGCCGCATGGAGCGGGCACGAGTGCAGTGATAGAGCTTGAGGGTCATCAGGCTACTGACGCAGAAGTGCGTCGTTTTCACGCCATGGGGAGAGTTGGCCTTCGTATACTTTGGCGCCCTTACGGAAGTGCGCCGCCTCTTCCAGGGTTTCCACAAAGGGCATATCGATCGGGTAGAAATCTTTCTTGTCATGCGGCCGCGGGCCAGACTTCGATACATGGCCCCAAAGCGAATGTCCCACCACCTCTTCAGCGATGGCCACCGCCTCAATCAACTTATCGAGCTTGAATCCGGTTTCGATCCCCATTTCATGACACATGTCGACCAAGTCTTCCGTCGGTACATGGCCGGCCGCGCGTCCGTTGCCGCAGTAAGGGCAACCGCCCATTCCCCCCAGGCAGGTATCAAACTCGTTAGCTCCGAGCTGCAAGGCTTCGTAGTAACTGGCGATGGTTGCCCCACGCTGGTTATGTAAATGCATATGAAAGCTCGTGACGTCGGGCCAACGCTCACGAATCGCGATCATGGTCTCTCGCACGAGATGGGGCATGTTCCAGCCCATGGCTTCATAAAAGCCCACACGGTTGACCTTAATGCCGACCGCCTGCCACTTGTCAATCATCAATCCGAGCAAATCCATGCGTTGCTTGAGGCTGAACTTACCCTCGAAATTTGAGCCGAACGGGTTACCGATGCCGACCCAGGCCGTTTGCGTGCCGGCTACTTGGGCTGCAGCGATGGTGGCGTCTAGCCCGGCAATCTGCTGCGCCTGAGTACGGTTGTAATTGCGGCGCGCGAAGGAATCGCAAAGCTCAACACTACTGCCTGGCCCGCGATCTTTGCGCCGAACATCCAGCTTGGGGTAATAGGCATCCGCACGCTCGTAGCCTTTTTTATTGAAAACTGCCGCCGTGTAGACCACGCCAGGTTTAGGCACAAAACGCTCGGCAATTTCCTCAATGCAAGCCATTTGCGGTGTCCATTTGGGGCTGGCGAAAGAGCCAATGGAAATGAGTCTGGCACCGGTCTCACCGAGAGCGTCGAGTAAGCGCAGCTTGGCCTCGACCGAGATCGAGGCACTCTCGATCTGCAAGCCTTCACGCATGGTGTCGTCATTAATTGTGACGGATTTTGGCAAGGTGCTCATGGATGACGTCCTGTGAGAATAGGGTTATGCCTGGGCGATGCGAGTCCCGACCAGTGATCACCCCATTGTTACAGAAAATCAACCATCAAGGGTTCCGCCGTTTTAAAGCGGATAAAAACCATCCCTTCGAGGACGGTCCCTGACGAGCACCAAAATCACCCCCCAGGACTATCAATCATTACATAGCCCATCAAATCGCCAACATCTCGCTTCAAGTCGTCCATCAGGTCGTATAGCAGGTAGCGAAGCGCGACGATGCCTACCAAGGCCTCGCGTTCGTCAAGGACGAGCAAATGACGAATATGGTGTTTGCGCATCAAGGCGGCGGCCTCGTCGACACTGGTTTTCAGGCGAATCGACAAGGCCGGGCTAGTCATGATGTCGCGAACCGTGGTGCGCACCGGGTCGCGCTGTTCAGCAACGATCTTTTTCATGAGATCGCGTTCGGTGACGATGCCGATGACCTTCGTGCCCTCAAGCACTGCCGCCGCACCAACACCGCGCTCGGTCATCGCGTTCGCCGCCCGAGTCGCGCTTTCCGTCGGGCTGATGGTGAGAGGAGGTTTGCTTCCAAGCCGAATAAGTCCCATGGCGGCTCTTCCTTGGTTGAGCTTGAGGTTTCAATATACGCCAGCAAAGAGTTTTCGGGAAGTCCCGGTCGCCAAAGTCGGCAAATGAAGATACGGCTAAACGGGGAAGGGCTTGTTCGGCGAGGCATGGTGGCTCATCACCCGCCACTGCGGGCCGACTCTCATCCAGGTTTGGGTAAATCGTGTCATCAAGGGCGGGGCATCACTGATAAGAAAGGTGGCGCTTGCCGCCAGCGCAACAACGTCCTCAGTCGCGAAGCTGGCCGTCACTTCCGTGAATCGAACAGCCCGGCTTCGTCGCGGAGTCAGCCCGCTGAAGTAGTGCATGGCACCGTCAGGGCCGACGAACAGTTCGGCCTTCGAGCCGTACAGCATGCAGCCTTCTTGATACAACAAGGCCATGGCCGCAGGGCTATTTTCGGCGAAAGCCGATGCCCATATCGCCAAAAGTCGAGTGCCCAGCTCAGTCGCGTCATTACTCGTCATTTGATCTACCCATGAATTTATTGAAGTTCGTTCATCAAGTCCGAAAAAAAACCGCAGCAGTCGGCAGCGGTTTTCGTCCCATCGAAACCCGTTTTAGCGGACTATTTTGTGTATTCCGAAACGACCTTCCAGCGTGCATCTTGCAACTGCGACAAGCGCGAAGCATCACTGCCCAGGCGCTTGGTGGGTGAGTAAGAAGCTGGCGCGCTACCGAACATGTCGGGCGGAATCACCATGGTATCCATCGCTTTAATGAAGCTTTCGGTGGTCAGGTTTGCACCGGCCTTGAGAGCTGCTTTTGCGAAGATGTCGACAATGCTATAGCCATACACAGAGAACACCGTTGGATCATCGGTGAATTTGGTCTTGTACTTCGTCGCCCAAAAGCGAATCGGCTGAGAGGCGTCATCCAAATAGGGATTGGCAACGGTCATGGTCGCATAGAGGCCGTCCATCGCTTTGCCACCGAGCTTGTGAATCAGATCGGTGTAGCAGGCACTTGAACCCATAAAGGTTGGAGTGAAGCCCGTTTTGCGAGATTCGCCAATGGTCCCAATGGTTTCGCGGATAATGGTACCCAGCACCACAAAGTCGCAGCCAGAAGATTTGAGCTTGGCCACTTGTGACGAGAAGTCTGTCGCCCCGCGCTTGAACGAGGTTTTCTCGGTCATGGTCATGCCGAGGGTTTTGAGACCTTCGTCGGCACCTCGAATAACTTCCAAACCAAAATCATCATCCTGGTAGATGGCGCAGACTTTCTTTGCACCTTTTTCCTTGACCAGTGTCGGCAGGGCTGTGCGCATCTGGTCAAAGTAGGTCGCTGCAAAAGAATACTTAAGCTTGTGGAAGGGCTCGTACATCTCGCGAGCTGCGGTCACCGGCAAAAAGTTGATCACGTTTTTTTCAAATTGAACCGGCATCGCGGCCAAGTTCTGAGCGGTTCCAATATGGCCCACCATCGCGAAAATCTTGTCTTGATTGACAAGCTTTTGCGCCGCCAACACCGCTTTTTTCGGATCGTAGGCAGAGTCTTCAACGATCAGTTTGAGCTTGCGGCCGTTGAGACCACCTTGCTCATTGATTTCGTCAATGCGAAGCATCATTCCCATACGTACTTGCTTACCAAAGCCTGCGATGGGCCCGGACAAGTCCTGGATAGAGCCCAACACCAGTTCGCCTTTATTAACGCCCTGGGTTTGCGCAGCGCTCAGGCCACAAGTGACCAGCATGGTACCTGCAACGAGTGCCTTCTTGAGGGTGAAATGTTTCATCGTAGTGTCTCCTTCGGGAAAATTAAGTGTCATGCGCAAGGACATCATGCGCGGTACATCGCCTCGATCTGTGTCGAGTATTTTTGTTGAATGAGTTTTCGTTTGAGCTTCATGGTCGGGGTGAGCTCTTCATCTTCGGCGGTAAGTTGATTTTCTAACAGGAAGAACTTCTTCACCTGCTCTACGCGAGCAAATTTTTTGTTAATCTTATCGATCTCGCCCTGAATAAGTTCTTGCACCTGGGGCGCTTTGCACAGACTGGCGTAGTTCGAGAAAGGAATGTCGCCATCCTGAGCGAACTTCTCAACGTTCTCTTGATCGATCAGAATAATCACGGTGAGGTAGGGGCGTTTGTCGCCAATCACCACCGCGTCAGTGATATAAGGAGAGAACTTCAACTCGTTCTCAAACTCACTCGGCGTGACATTTTTACCGCCCGCCGTAATGATGATGTCCTTCATCCGGTCAGTAATTTTAAAGTAGCCTTCCTCATCCACTGAACCGACATCGCCGGTATGCAACCAGCCATCTTTGTCAATCGTCTCAGCGGTTTTTTCGGGCTGATTTAAATAGCCTGCGAACACACTTTTACCCCGCACCAAAATCTCTTGGGTGTCTTTGTCGATACGCACTTCGCAAAAATTCGCAGCCATGCCGATACTGCCCGGTTTGATTTTGTTAGGCGGCATTCCTGTCGCGGCGCCCGTGGTCTCGGTCATGCCCCAAACTTCAAGCATGGGTACGCCAATCGACAAATACCACTTCACCAGTTCGGGTGAGATCGGTGCCGCGCCCGTGACTGCGAAACGCGCATTATTCAGGCCAATGAGTTTTCGAACATTATCAATCGCCAGGACTCGGGCAATCCGGTATTTGAGCTTATTCAAGAAGGGCACAGCCTTGCCCTGCATCACCAGATCGGCGACCTCGGCACCGGCCTTGATGCTCCAAGCGTAGGCGAGCTGTTGCACCTTACCCGCTTCCTTCACAGCAATGGTGACGGACGAGTAAAACTTCTCCCACACGCGCGGGACCGCCGTAAAGACGGTGGGGGAAATCTCTCGTACGTTGTCTGGCACGGTATCCGGGTTCTCCACGAAATTCAGCTTTGAGCCGGTGTACATCGCAAAGTACTGTCCGCCCATTCGCTCTGCAATATGGCAAAGCGGCAGAAAGCACATGCGCTCATCCGTCTCGTCCTGGCTGGTTAACGTGTTGTAGCCGCGAACGGTGTACACCAAGCCTTCGTGGATGTGCATTGCACCCTTCGGCTTTCCCGTAGTGCCGGAGGTGTAGACCAGAATGGCCAGATCAGACGGCTTGACGGCTTTGACTCTTGCGTCCATCTCGCCCGGATGCTGCTGGGCATAGGCGCGGCCCAGCTCACGCAATTGATCCAGGCCGATGACACCCGGGTCAGAGAAATCACGCAGTCCTTCCATATCGAGCACGATGATCTTGCGCAGCTTGGGCAATTGGGCACGTGCCTCCAGGGCCTTGTCGAGCTGCTCATCATCCTCAACAAACAAGTAAACCGAGCTGGAGTCCTGGGACAGGTATTGCACCTGCACAGCCGCATCGGTGGGATAGATCCCGTTGGATACGCCGCCGCCACTCAAAATCGCCAAGTCGACGAACACCCAATCGACCGTGGTGTTGGCCAACACCGAAGCGCACTCGCCCGGCGCTAAACCTAGACTCATCAGACCATTGGCGATCTCGCGCACTTGCCGACCGGTCTGGTTCCAAGTCCAACTGCGCCAAATGCCTAATTCTTTTTGGCGCAACCACACCTGATCACCGCGCTTAGCGACCGCATTCCAAAACATGGCCGGCAGGGTGTCCCCGTCCAACACGGACTCCAGTTTGGGTTGAATATGCGAGAGATCCCACAAATTAGCCATGCTGCACTCCTAGCGCCAAGTCTTTTTCTTTTTCCAACGCCGCTCGCCACGAAGACCGGCTTCCTTCATGCCCAGATAGAACTCCTTGATGTCGTCCTTCTCACGCAGGCGTTCGCAGGTATCTTCCATCACGATGCGGCCGTTTTCCAATACATAGCCATAGTCGGAGGCGTTGAGGGCCATATTCGCGTTTTGCTCGACCAGCAAAATGGTGGTGCCGCGCTCGCGATTGATACGCACCACAATCTCGAAAATTTCTTTGGTTAGCTTGGGGCTCAAACCGAGGCTGGGCTCGTCCAAGAGAATCAGCCTGGGCGAGGCCATCAAGGCTCTTGAGATCGCCAACATCTGCTGCTGCCCGCCCGAGAGCAGGCCGGCATCTTGCGCAGCGCGCTCGCGCAGAATCGGAAAGTAGCCGAACACCCCTTCGATATCGCGCGCAACCTGATCGCGGTCCTTGCGGGTATAGGCGCCCATCAACAAGTTATCGCGCACCGACAGCAGCGGGAACACCTCACGCCCCTCAGGCACATGGCTCAGGCCTTTTTGCACCACAACGGTCGGGTCTACGGCGGTGATGTCTTCGCCATTGAATTGAATGCTGCCGCGACTCGGATCAATAATGCCGGAAATGGTTTTGAGGATTGTGGTTTTGCCGGCTCCGTTGGATCCCAAAACGGTCGCAATTTCGCCCTGGGCGACTTTCAGACTCACGCCGCGAATCGCCTTGATCGGCCCGTAGGCACTCTCAACATTCGAGAGCGTCAACATGGCGGATTTGTCGCTGCCCATTTGTGGGCCGCTACTTGGGCCGCTACTTGGGCCAGAAGTCTGGCCGCTCTGGGTTTGCATGCTGCTCATGCGGTGGGTCTACGCAAGTTGGTGACGTCTTCCATCGAACCCAAGTACGCTTCGATCACGCCGGGATCGCGCTGCACTTGCGCAGGCGTCCCCATGGCGATGCGCTCACCTTGATTCATAGCCAATACTCGGTCGGACACTTTCGAAACGAGGGTCATATCATGCTCGACCATCAAAACCGTGATGCCAAGCTCGTGCTTAATATCCTGGATCCAAAAGGCCATGTCATCCGTCTCTTCGACATTCAAGCCCGAGGAGGGTTCATCTAACAACAAGAGCTTCGGTTCAGTACAGAGTGCCCGTGCCAACTCAACCACTTTGCGCACGCCGTAGGGTAAGCCGGCCACCATGGTGTCGCGAAACGGCTGCATGTCCAAAAAGTCGATGACCTTCTCAACTTTTTCGCGCGCTTCAATTTCGGCCTTACGGGCCTTTCCCGTAAAGAACGCGTCTTGCCAGGTACTCGTCTTGCGATGCACGTGACGGCCGATCAGCAAATTCTGCAATACGGTCGCGTACTCAAACAGCTCAATATTCTGGAAGGTTCGCGCGATGCCTAGTTGCGCCACGTCGTGCGGCGCGACCTCGCTGAGGCGTTTGCCCTCGAACTGGATCTCGCCCGTGGTGGGCGTGTAGATGCGACTGATTAAATTAAAAACCGTTGTTTTACCCGCGCCGTTCGGGCCGATCAGGGTAAACACCTCACCCCGTTTGACATCGAAGCTCACTTGGCTGACAGCCAGCAGGCCGCCAAATCGCACACTGATGTCGCGCGCCGAGAGCAGGATGTCGTCGCCCGGGCCGGACACCACGGAGAGATCGGCGGTAACATTCTGAGTGGCACCGGGGTGCAGAATAGCGACGCTCATTTGAGTCGATCCGATTTCTGAAAGCTCTTTTGTCGCTTGAACATACCGCGACGATAAAATGGGAACATTTGCAGATACGTGCGCACCTTGAGCCAACGACCGTACAGCCCGAGCGGCTCAAACATCACAAACAAAATGAGAACGGCCCCGTAGATTGCACTCTTCAAGCCCGGGGCATTGGCAACCACTTCAGGCAGGATACCCTTCGATAGATTGATGAGTTGGGGCATCGTAATAAGAAAAATCGCCCCTAGAAAAGCCCCATGGATCGAACCCAAGCCGCCAATCACCACCAATAGCAACAGGTCAATCGACTGCGCAAGGTCAAACTGTTCGGGTGAAATAAACTTGAGCGCATGGGCATAAAGTGCACCGGCAAAACCAGTAAGAAGTGCCGAGATGGCGAACGACATCGTCTTGAAGCGCGCGAGGTTGATGCCCATGCTCTGCGCCGAGATTTCCGAATCCCGGATCGCTACAAAAGCCCGCCCTGTTGAAGAGCGCAGCAGATTGACAATCACCAAAGTACAGGCTACGGCGATGACCAAACAGAGCAGATAGAACTCGGTACTGGAGGATAGCTTCCACCCAAAAATATCGGGCGCACCCACATTCATTCCAGAGTTACCCCCAGTGACCTTCTCCCAACGAGAAAAGACCTCCTGGACGATATAGCCGCAGGAAAGCGTGGCGATCCCAAGGTAGATGCCTTTGACTCTCAGCGCTGGCAAGCCGACGATGATGCCCACCAAGGCGGCCAACACGCCCGCTAAAGGAAAGGCCAGCAGAAAAGGCACTCCGGCCTTCACCAAGACCGCTTGAGTATAGGCACCCACCCCCATAAACGCAGCATGACCAATCGAGAATTGGCCTGTAAAACCCGCCAATAGCATCAACCCCAGGCCCGCAATTCCATAGATCAACACAAAGGTAAGTTGAGCGACCCAGTATTCAGAAATCCACCAAGGGCAGGTGACCAGCAGCAAAATCAACAAGCCGTACCAAAATGTGTGGCCGCCATGCTTGGCGAGCTGAATGTCTTGCGCGTAGTCAGTCTTGAACAGGAAACGCATCGATCAAACCTTCTTGCGCAGTTTCTCACCGAACAAACCATTCGGCTTCAACATTAACATCAGCAACACCACGACGTACGCAGCAATGTCCTTAAAACCCTCGGGCAAATAGAAGCCCGACAGTGACTCCACAATGCCGATCACCAGGCCGCCGACAATGGCCCCCGGCAGGCTGCCAAAACCACCCACGACCGCGGCAGGGAAGGCTTTCAATCCAATGAAACCAAGATTCGCATGCACAAAGGTGATCGGGGCGAGCAAAATGCCCGCAAGAGCGGCCACCGCTGCCGACAAGCCCCAGACTAAGCCATTTAGCTTGCGCACCGGAATACCCATGTAATAGGCCGCCAACTGGTTTTGTGAGGAAGCCTGCATTGCAACGCCGAGCTTACTGTATTTGAATAGCGCGTAAAGCGCTGCGCACAACACTGCGGTCACGGCGATGATGACCAAATGCTCAAGATTAAGAATTAGCGCGCCCAACTTCCAGACCTGGTCTTTGTACGGAACCGGCATGGTGTGGGTTTCTGTACCAATCACGGGAATCATGGTGATCAGACCCCGGGCCACATAGCCGATACCGATCGTCAACATCACAATCGAAAAGGCCGGTTGGCCCAGCACAGGTCGAATCACCACTCGCTCAAGCAGCACACCGACTAGGGCCATGGCGAGCACCGAACAAAGTATCGCCAGCCAGAACGGGAAGTTCAACAGGGTCATGCAGGCGAGACCGCCGAAAGCGCCCAACATCATCATTTCGCCTTGCGCGAAAGTGACTGTTTCCGTGGCCTTATAAATCAGGACGAAGCCCAGTGCGATCAGACCGTAGATACAGCCTTGGGCGATTCCGCTAATGATGAGTTGTAATAGTTGCATGGATCCGTGGCTCGTATTTAACCATGAATTTTCACCCATATTTTGCTGCGCTGCGGCAGACGGACCGTCGTCAGTGTCGGCCAGACAGCGCTTCGCTTGACAGGCGCTTCGGCGGGTTTCAAAAGGACTCTACGATCGGTGCTATGGTCGGTGCAATGGGCTTCGCATCGTCCTACAGCGGCGACAGAATCTCCTGCCCATGCGCATCCACCTTCTCATTCAACACATCAAGCGGATCAAAGAATCTCTGTAGCGCCGTCTAGCCCCAGCGCCGTCATGGCAACGCCAACTCAGCGCTCATGCCCCCGCGAGGTTTAAGATCGCACGAATTGTCAGACGGCGCGATCAGACCTTGTCGTCCGTCTGTGGGGGGGCAAAGATTGCTTGCAAAGCTTCCAGCTCAGCATCGCTTGTGGCCACCAACCACTGCTTCGCTTGTTTGACCAGGAGTTGGTTGTGATCTTTAAACGGCCCCATGGCAGCCGCCTGGGTCCATACCACTGGACCGGCCCGGCTGGTCTTGGCAGACGGCGCGCCGATCAAGATTGCGTAAGGGGCTAAGACAATGGAAACGAAGGGCTTGCCCGGATTGGCACGCACTCGCCAGTCGACAAAAGGGGATTCACAGATGAATAGCGGAGCCGGTAGTCCGTAGAAAACGATGAAGTCATACAAGGCCATTTGCTCTCGCAAAGGCCGATAAAGTTTACGAATATCCTCGAACACGGCATCGCGAATTTCCTCATCAAACATGGGCTCGAGCGCGTAGCGGGCTTGCGCGGCAAGTGCCTCGCTTTGATAGGCACAACGCAGGGCAATATCGACGCACTCTTGCACCGCCCTTTGCACCTCCGCGGGCAAGCCAGCTTCGCCGGGATCGCCCAACTGCGCCGCTCTCAAAAATTTCGCCAAGGCGGCCTCGTGGACGAGGGGTGGACTCTGATGGGCCGCCGTTTCGTCTTTCGCCAGGGGAATATAGGCGGTATGGTCAGCCGCAAACCCGGCCTTCTTGCCCTCGTCGAACTTCAGCTCACCGTTCGTGCAGTCGAGATAGCGGGTGCCGATATGGCCGTGCTCCCAAAGCCAGTTTTTGAGGAATGGGCGTAAGGGGTGATGAAGCTCGCTCACCACTTCACCAAACCTCGGCCAATGTCCATGACCATCCGAGCCGAAAGGTAGAGCCTCGGCTCAATCGAATCGATGTAAATATATTCGTCATCATTCGAATGGGCGCCGTGACCGCGCAAACCAAAACTCTCGAGTACGCCCCCCTTGGGCTTCAAGCCAGCAAAGGCGGCGTCGGTGCCGCCGCCGGTCGCGACCGAACGAATCTCGAGTGGTTTATCGATTTCTCCGAACACCGAGACCGCATGGCGAGCCAAGGCCCGCGAGGCGTCATTGGCCACAAAGGCTGGACGGCTGCGCAAGAACTCAAGCTCGACCTTGGTGTCTGGAATCAGATGCTCTTGAATGGCTAGGCGCAAGGCCTTCTCCATCCCATCCATATCCTGATTGGCGAAGGCCCGAATGTCGGCCACGGCATTCGCCTGCGCTGGAATGACATTGCGAATTTCGCCTGAACGTGCAACCGTCCAATTGATCTGCAGGCCTTTACTCTTATCACCCAGATGGCGGGTCTTTAAAATTTGGTGCGATAACTCATAGAGCGCATTGCGACCGGCCTCCGGTGCCGCGCCCGCATGGGAGGCTTTACCCGTGACCTTGAGAGTAGCAATCGCAATACTGCTGGTCGCCAAGCGCACCCAGTCCTTGGTGCTGCCACCGCCCTCATACGACAGCACGGCATCGTACTCGCCACCAAGGCGGGTGAGCAGAGCACCCGATCCTGGCGAGCCGACCTCTTCGTCCGCATTGATGAGCACGGCCAATTCCGAGTAGTCCTTAAACCCCAAACGTTGCAGCATCTCGACCGTGTGCATGATCAATGCAACCCCGGCCTTGTCATCAGCGATGGCCAGACCGTAGGCTCGATTGCCGTCAATGCGAAAAGGCTGCTTAGCTAACATCCCTCGGGGATACACGGTGTCCATATGAGCGATCAACAAGACCTTCTTGACGCCCGCGCCCATCAAACGACCGTAAACCGCCGACCCCAAAGTCGCGCCTTTCAAAAGAATATGATCCTCGGGCGCTTTCATGGGAAGGGATTCCACCGTCATGCCCGCAGCTTTCAGCCTTTGGCTCACCCATTGTTCCACTTGAGCCAAGCCTTCCAGGTCGCGGCTTCCGGATTCGATGGAGGTCAATGACTCGAGTGATTTCAAGAGCTTCGCTGCCTCTGGCGCGACCTCTGCTTTGATTTCGGTGGCGCTGAGCGCTCCAAAGCGGGCCGCGGTTTGTGCCTCGGCTTGCATTGTCACGATAAAGCTCATACTCATAGCCAGCCCGACCGCCACTAGACGGGCGTCGAAAAACAATTTAGAGAGTCTGACGGTAATCATCGGCTGCCATTCAATTGGAAGGAAAGGGTGGGATTCGATAGGCCTCACGCCAGTATCCCACATCAAGTCGGCGCTGATGAAGTCTCGGTCGGGCACCAAGCCTTCAGTCAAAATCGGGTGTCCCAGCCTCTGAGCCACATTGCACAGGGTCAGGGGGACTCCAGGTTCTGAGATTTCGCGTTGACACCAATCGCAAGCTGTGCAATCCTCGACGCTCGAAAGCAACGATTAGATGGCTCTAGAGGTTCCCACTTAGAGGAATCAGCCCCGGCCAATTTTTCGGCCTGCCCACTGAGGAGACAATGACAATGAAACTCATGAGACGAATGGCGCTCGCCGCTGCCAGTACTTTACTTTTGGGCGCGGGCCACTTTGCTGTGCAAGCCCAGACTGCAATTACCCTGCACGGTGCGGTGCAATTTGGTGACGACCACGCCTTTAACCGCTCTTTGCTCAAGTTTGAAGAGCTGGTCAAAAAATACTATGGCAAGCCGATCAATTTTGTTTTGCATCGCAATAGCGAACTGGGTCTCGAGAAAGACTATTTTGCTTACATGAATCAGGGCAAGGCGGTCGATTACGCCATCGTATCGCCCGCGCATATGTCCACCTTCTCGAAGGCGGCACCCTTCATCGATGCCCCTTTCTTGTTTCGCGACCTTGCGCACTGGAACAAAGTGCTCGACCAAGACATCCTGAAGCCTATTGCTGACGAGGTCGCCCAAAAAGGCGAGGTCATGTTAATTGGCTATGCCGGTGGCGGCGTACGCAATATTTTTGCCATCAAGCCTGTCAAGAATTTGGCGGAACTCAAAGGGCTCAAGGTTCGTGTGCAAGGCGCACCTATTTGGAGCCGGACTTTTAGCGCCATAGGTATGGCACCCACCGTCATTGCCTATAACGAGGTTTATAACGCCATTCAAAACAAGGTGATTGAAGCCGGTGAGAACGAAGCGGCTGGTGTTGAGGCGGTGAAGTTTTACGAAGTGGCTCCGAGCCTTGCACTGACTCAGCATGCGATCACCATTCGTCCGATTTGTTTTTCGAGCAAATCCTTTTCCAAGCTGCCGCCAGATCTTCAGGCCGCCATCGTGAAAGCGGGCAAAGAAGCCGGTACCTATGGCCGCGAGCTTGAGTCCTCGGAAGATCAGAAAAAACTCGACGCAATGGAAAAATCTGGCAAGCTCAAGCAAATTCCCTTTGCAGATCGGGCGACCATGCAAAAACTGGTGGATCCAGTGATGGCCGCATACGCCAAGGAAATTGGTGCAGAGGGCGTCTACGCCAAAATCAACGGTATCAAGTAAGCACCATCCAATCGTAGATTGCAGCCCGCACCCTTAGACCGCGCGGACCCTTCGCGGTTCAAACATGCTACAAACTCGGCGCCGCTCTTTACGCGGCACCACCTGGACGTTCAGATCAGCGACTTCGCGCATAGCCTTTTCGAACTCATACTCCTTAGCCTGAGTGCACATTCTCATGACCCAATTTCTTGACTGGTGGCAAAAAATACTGACCTGGACGATGTCCTTGACTGTCGCCATACTCATCGTGCCCGTGTCCTTGCAGGTATTTTCTCGTTTCACCGATATCCTTCCACGCTACATCTGGACAGAAGAGTTATCACGGTTTTGCTTTGTGTGGATGGTGATGCTCGGTGCCATGATCGCTCTACGCGAAAGATTGCATTTTGATGTCGATCTCTGGTCTCCCTTGAGTCCTAAGAAGGACGCCATACTACGTATGATCTCCAATGTGTTTGTACTCGCATTTAGTGCCGTCATGATTGTCTGGGGGATTGAGTTTACAAAGTTCGGCTGGAACCAAACCTCTGAGCTTGCCGATTTGCCGATGTGGCTTATTTTCATTGCCTGGCCTCTCACGGGTATCACCTGGGTCATGTTTTTAGTTGAAGCTTTTGTGCGTGACATTCGTATGTATAAGCGCAACGAGGTCTTGCTTGCCGGAGATTTCTCATGATGAGCGCTTCACTGACACCGGGCATGGCGGCTATCGTCTTGTTTGGTGCATTCTTTTTTCTGCTGGTACTTCGTGTACCCGTCGCTTTCTCTTTAGGCCTGGCCTCTATTCCGCTACTAATCTGGGAGGACAGGCTTTCACCCATCAGCCTTTTCAACGAGATGTTCAAGGCTTACAACTCATTCATCTTGCTTGCCGTACCTTTCTTCTTGCTTACTGCCAACCTGATGAATGTAGGCGGCATTACAGACCGCTTGATGCGCCTGTCACGTGCCCTTGTAGGGCATTTCCCTGGCGGCCTGGCGCAAGTTAATGTGGTGCTGTCCGTGTTCTTCGCGGGTATCTCTGGCTCTTCAACGGCTGATGCGGCGAGCCAAGGAAAACTTTTCATTGAGGCCCAGGTCAAGGAGGGTTACGACCTGTCGTTTTCCATCGCCATCACTGCCGTGTCCGCCGTGCTGGCGGTGATCATTCCGCCTTCGATCCTAATGATTGTTTGGGGGGGCGTGATTTCTACCTCGATTGGCGCGATGTATCTGGCAGGTATCGTCCCTGGGCTGTTGATCGGCCTGGCACAAATGGCCACGGTGCACGCCTATGCCAAGAAACGTAATTATCCGGTCTATCCACGCTCAAGCTTTAAGGAGTTTCTAACAGCTGCTTTGGTCTCTATTCCTGCGCTGACCACTCCTTTTATCATCGTTGGAGGCATTCTCTTGGGCTGGTTCACGGCCACGGAGTCGGCCGCAATCGCTGTGTTGTACGCCGCCGCATTATCGATATTCTATTACCGTGAGATGACACTTAAAAAGCTCTACGCCTGTATCGTCGAGACTGGCAAGCTGTCTTCGGTCGCATTGTTTTGTATCGGTACGGCCTCCGTCTTTGGCTGGCTGCTCGCGTATTACCAAATACCCAAGGCCTTGCTTTCCAATTTGCAGGAACTCGGTTTTGGCATTACCGCGACGGGCTTTTTGATCGCCGGCGCTTTCTTGGTGGTGGGTTGCTTTTTGGACGCCATCCCGGCCATCATCATCGTCGGCACGGTCATGCAGCCCCTAGCTCAGGCGGCCGGACTGCATCCCGTGTCTTTCGCGATTATTGGAATCGTGTCTCTTGCCTTTGGCTTGGTCACTCCACCGTACGGGCTGTGTCTGATGATTTGTTGTTCGGTGGCTAAAGTGCCCCTCAGGTATGCGCTCAAGGACACCATGATCATGTTGATTCCCATGCTCCTGGTGCTGTGCGCCATTATTATCTGGCCCGAAATTCCTCTGCTCTTGCCGCGCTGGATTTCGCCTGAGATGCTGAAGTAATCGCTGACGGGAGCCTGAGCATGAAATTCTCAAAACTTTGCGAAGGCTTCGGCACCGAAACCCGTGATGTCGAACTCAAGCATCTGGACGACGCCTCTTTTCAAACGCTCTGGAGTGCCTGGCTGGATCGCCATGTCCTGGTGGTGCGGAATCAAGAACTCAACCCTCAGCAGTTTCATCGTTTTGCCGAGCGTTTTGGCAAACCCGAACCCCATGTCATCAGTCAATTTCATCACCCTGAGGTCAATGACATTTTGATTCTCTCCAATGTAAAGAAGAATGGTGAGCCCACGGGCCTGCAAGACGCCGGCACCTATTTTCACACCGACTATTCATATCTCGATGTACCTGCGCGCTGCACCACGCTCTACTCCATCACCGTACCGGCCGTCGGGGGCGAAACCTTGTTCGCGAATCAAACCGCAGCTTACGACGATTTGTCGAGCAAAATGAAGCAACGCATCGCGCCTCTCATTGGCCGCCATCACTACGGTAATCGAGACGATCTCGTCAAAACCTCACGCACCGTCGCCTCGGTGTTGAGCGATGAGCAGGAAAAGAAGATGCATTGGGTGCGGCATCGCATTGCACGCCCCCATCCACTCACCGGCAAAATGGCACTGTACTCTGTGTCCGGCAGCTCGTTCGGTATTGAAGGCATGCCCGACAAGGAAGCCATTGAGTTACTGGATGAACTCAAGGCCCACGCCACCCAGCCTCGATACCAATATGCACTGAAATACAACCCGGGCGACGTAGTGGTGTGGGATAACGCTGCGCTGCTACATGCGGCCACCTTGATTGATCCAAATCATGCGCGCACCTTGTGGCGCGTGACCTTGAAAGAGGATCCTCAAAAGATCGAGGCGCTTTAAGTCGAGGGATCAGGCCGCACTGACTTTGTTGCGTCGCGCATCAAAAAGCAAGCACGATCTCAGCCTAGGAGTGCGTGATTCTCAAAGCCCTAACACTTGCTGTGACTTCATTTCCAAAGCTTCGCGATGTTCAGGGGCTGCGATGTCAATCATTCGCTTCATGCGCAAGCTCAAGGGCAAACCTCGCAAATCAGCGACGCCATGTTCAGTCACAAACAGACCGGCATCGCAACGAGGGGTTGAAACCGGGCCACTCAGGTTCACAACAATGCGGCTATGGCCTTTCTCGGTAGCGGGCAAGGCGATAATCGGCAAGCCACCACGGCTGGCATGGGCCGCCCTTAGAAAGTCTGGCGCACCGCCCACTGCGCCTACATACGTTCCGGCGGCCACTTCGGCATTCACTTGCCCGGTCAGGTCAACTTCGATCGCAGAATTAATCGCCACGAAACGATCTATGGAACGCAACACCTGCGCATCATGGGTGTACTCGCTGCCGCGCATCTGAAAGGCCGGGTTCTGATGCGCAAAGTCATACAGGCGACGGCTGCCCATCAAAATGCCTGCAACCGTCAGGCCACGATCAATGGTTTTACGGGCATTGGTCAGTGCACCCGATTCGGCGAGATCGACCAAGGCATCGATCGCCAAACCGGAATGAAAGCCAAGATCGCGACGGTCCCTGAGAAGAGAGAGCACTCGACTGGCCACTCCACCCAATCCAACCTGCAAGGTGGCTCCGTCTTCAATCAAGCTGGCGACATTGGCAGCGATCCTGGCCTCGGTGTCTGAGGAGGTTTTGGAAGCGTACTCCAGGGGGCGATGGAGCGCGGGCACTTTAATATCCATGTCGTCGTTACGAAGGCTCATCGCACCATGAGTCCAGGGCACCTCGGCATTGACTTCGGCAATCACCACCCGCGCACTGTGCAGAGCCGGGATCAACCAATCGTTGCAAAGCCCGAGGCTGTACTCGCCGAGTGCATTCGGCGCAGAAACCTGCACCAAGACCACATCGGCTTTGCAATGCCCTTGTCGAATCTCGGTCGCGAGCTGTGAGTACGGCAGGGTGTAGAGATCAAGCAGTCCAGCCTTCGCTAGTTGTCGGTGACCGCCAGCCCCACAATAGCTAGCCAGGTCGAACGCGTCGTGATGTTCGGGGCGAATGGTTTGGACGAGATCAATACCCATCATCAAGCGTACTCGCGGCAAATTCGCACGCTGGGCGATCAAGGCACGGGTCAAGGTCAGCGGTTCAGCAGTCGCCTGCCCCCAGATGACGGTGTCGCCCGGCCTTAAATAATCTACGAAGCGCAAGCGAGGATGCCTTTATCGACCAAGCGGCCAAACTCGCCCGAGGCCATTCCCAAAATACCCAGCAACACCTCTTCAGTATGTTGACCCAACAAAGGCGCAGGCCCCGGCGGCATACGATCAAAGGCCGAAAATTCAAGGGGGATGCCGGGGGTCAGAATGTTGCCGACGCCGGGCTGATCAAGCTCGCGGAACATGGGGTTGGCCGACGAACAAGCCACATCGCTTTCCAGCAGTTGCGCGACGGTTTGATAGGCACTCCAGCAAACACCATGCTCATTAAAGATCGCGGCCACTTGCTGACTGGTACGCTCAGCCAGCCAAGGTGCGATTAGCGCGGCGATACTTTCTCGGGCCTGAAAGCGTTCGCCCTCAAGATTTAAATTGACGCCAAGCTGCTCCGTCAAGCGAACGATGCTCTCGTGCGTACCAGTGGCCTTGACAAGAGCTTTCCATTGCTTCAAGGTCAGCCCGACCACCATCACGCGCACGCCGTCAGCGCATAAAAAATCTCGACCAAAAGCACCGAACAGATCGTTATTGATGCGTTCGCGAGCCTTGCCCCCTTGAGCTTCTGCGATGAAGCCTAAGTGCCCCATCATCGCCAGAGCAACATCCTCCAAAGCGAGCCGAATATGCTGCCCTTCCCCAGTGCGGCTCCGATGTCTTTCTGCAGCGAGCAGACCCAGTGCGGCCATATTGCCGGTCGACAGATCCCAAGCGGGCAGAACATGATTGACCACGGACTCGACCTCACCTGAACCCGTGAGAAAGGGGATACCCATCTTCGGATTCACGGTGTAGTCCACCGCCGAGCCCCCGAGACGGTCACCGGACAGTGTGAGTTGAATCAGGTCTGGGCGTTGAGCGCTCAAGGCCTCATAAGCAAGATAGCCGCGCGGCGGCAAGTTGGTCAACAAAATACCGGCGCTTTCGCCCGGAGCGCAAATCAGCGCCATGGCGATGTCTCGACCCTCGGGTTGAGCGACATCAATGACCACCGATCGCTTTTGCTTGTTCAGCCCACACCAAAAGAGACTGGTATTGTTTTCCGTTACTGGCCAGCGCCGGTAATCCAGACCACCCCCAGGTGGATCGATGCGAATGACATCGGCGCCTAATTGAGCCAGGGTCATACCGCCAAGCGGCACCGCGACAAAGGCCGAGGCTTCAACAACCCGCAGTCCATCAAGAATTGGGCGGGTATTTTTTTTTGTGATGGAAGTGTTCAAGTTCATCGGGATTCCATGGCGAGGGTTTGAAGTCGTGGCGAGGGTTTGAAGTTTGCGACGCCACTTAAGCGGGAACTTTGAGTGAGCTTTCAAGAAGCGAGCGTGCCACCACCTTGAGGGCAAGCGTCTCTTCCGCTCCTTCAAAAATACTCAGCACGCGCGCATCCACAAAATAGCGGCTCACCGCCATCTCTTCGGCATAACCCATTCCGCCATGAAGCTGCAAAGACTCCCTAGAAATTATTTCAGCGGAGCGACAGGCCAGCAACTTGACGAGACTCGCTTCCATACGATCACCACCCGCTTCAAGTCTTCTGCCTACTTCATAGGTGAGTTGCCGACAGGCGTTGAAACGTGCCGCCATACGAGCGATCTTGACCTGAGTGAGCGAAAAATCAATCAGTGGAGCGCCAAAGACATGGCGATCCAGAGAGTATTGAATCGCCGCATTCAAGGAAGCGCGCATCACACCACAAGCACGCGCCGCCGTCTGAATGCGCCCACCGACCATGCCGGCCATGGTGTAATAAAAACCGCGACCCACACCGTTCTCTTCGCCGATGACGCGATCACCTGGCACAAAGAAGTTCTCGAAGGCCAGATCAAAGGAATGCATGCCACGGTAACCGATGGTCGGAATCGCTCGGCCCGTCAGCGTACCCCCGCCCTGCTCAAAGCGGAACTCATGCCCGTCATAAGAGGGCTTCTCCACCAGCATGATGCTCAGCCCTTTGTGGCCGCTAGACTTATCCGCATCAGTCCGTGCGACCACCATGATCAGGCCGGCCTTGCCTGCGAAGGTACACCAAGTTTTTGCTCCGTTGAGTAACCAACCGCCGGTCGTGCGGGTCGCCTTCAAAGAAAGACTCGCCACATCCGAACCGAAATCCGGTTCGGTGATGGAGATGGCGCAGAGCGGCTCGCCTACCGCGATTCTTGGAAGCCAGTATGTCTTTTGCGCATCCGTGCCTCCGCTCATCAAGGCCCGTGCGAGGATCTCGGGCCGGGTGATGAGGCTACCTGCGGCCGCCAGTGAACCTTCAGAAAGAGCTTCCGTGACTGCAATCATCATCAAGGTATTGTCCGAACCCTCGGGCGCACTGCCGCCATAGCTTTCAGGAATCGACAGGCCAAACACTCCCATTTCGCGCAGAGGCTTCAGAAGCGACTCGGGCACGATCAGATCGCCCCGATGAATGTCAGAGGCCAAGGGCGCAACCTGTTCCGCAGAAAAGCGCCGGAAAGTGTCCTGCGCCAGTGCAAGATCGTCATCGAGTTTGATTTCGGCGATCTCACCATGGACTTGCGAGACGGTCTTGCCAAGATCGCTCAACACTTTGCTGTTCAGGACGGCATCCTTTAGATCGTTAAAAGGAGCCGCCACTGAAAGGGCTTTCAAAGCACTGGCATCCAAACCAAGATCGCGAAAGATGCTTTCTAAGCGATAGGCCACCGCCTGGATCGCCTCGGCGGCAAAGCACAAGGAGAGGTGGCTATTCAGGGCGCTGGCGGTGGCCGCGCCATTCATGACCGTTTCAGCGGCCAGCAAGTCTGCACTCGCCCAGGCCAATTCGAAACAAGCGGGCTGGTAGCTGTCTACCCGCTCCGAATCAAGCGACCCCGAAATACTGCATTGCTCGGCCAAGGTCCGCACGGCCTGCTCAAAGATCCTTCGAGTCTGTTTCAGTAAATTCCGCGAGGCCTGAATTGAGCTTGCCGTCGAGCGTGTCTTCGCAGTATCCATTAATTCTTTGCTTTTCGTTGATCGTCGCACAGATGTACGACGATGTGATTTTACGCAGGCGCCTTAAACCTGCGCCGCCATGCGGCAAGCCTGGTCAATCGCGCGCTTGGCATCCAGCTCAGTCGCTTCAAAGGCGCCGCCGATCAAGCTTAGCTTGACCCCCTTCCCTTCGAGGGCATCATACAAGTCCCGCTTGGGCGTTTGACCCGCGCAGACGATCACCGTGTCCACTTCAAAAAGTTTCGGCTGACCATTCACGAGCACGTGCAGACCCGCATCATCAATCTTGAGATACTCGACCGCATTCATCATTTGAACACCTCGGCGACCCATCGTGATGCGGTGGGTCCAGCCAGTAGTGCGCCCAAGCGTCTTACCCATGGCATCGGTTTTGCGTTGAAGCAGATAGACCGTGCGATCCGACTTGGACACTATGGGCTCAATGTCCGTCACGCCGCCGCGGGGATGATTCACAAAATCGATGCCCCATTCACGCGCAAACACCTTCACATCCAAGGCGCCCGAGGTTCCTTCATGGGAAATTAGCTCGGCTACATCGAAACCAATGCCGCCTGCGCCCATGATGGCCACGCGCTTGCCGATGGGTTTGCGACCCAGAATGGCATCAATGTAGGGCACCACTTTGGCATGGTCGATCCCTGGCAGCGCTGGGCGGCGCGGCTCAATACCGGTCGCGATCACTACTTCATCGAAACCTTCAGCCAAGAGCGTAGCGGCATCGACCCGGGTATTCAAGCGCAGATCGATCTTCTGAATTTCTATCATGCGTGCGAAATAGCGCAGGGTCTCGTAGAACTCCTCTTTGCCCGGAATTCTTTTGGCCAGATTGAACTGGCCTCCGATTTCTGCGGCGGCATCGAAGAGCGTCACACGATGGCCACGCTGCGCCGCCACATTGGCATAGGCCAGACCCGCCGGACCGGCACCCACCACGGCGATGCGACGCACTTTCAGCGTCGGCACATAGCGCAACTCGGTTTCATGACAAGCCCGCGGATTCACCAGGCAACTGACCTGCTGACGGCCTCCGAAGGTATGGTCGAGGCAGGCCTGATTACAGGCAATGCAGGTATTGATTTCGTCTTCTCTGCCTTGCAGGGCCTTCAGCACCAACTCAGCGTCGGCCAGCATCGGGCGCGCCATCGAGACCAGATCGCAATCGCCGCGCGCCAACACCTCCTCGGCCACGGCAGGCATATTAATTCGGTTACTCGTGATCACCGGAATCTTCAATTCCTTGCGAAGCCGACCACTCACCGGAGCAAAGGCGGCGCGCGGCACCATGGTGGCGATGGTCGGCACCGGTGCTTCATGCCAGCAAAAATGCGTGCTCATCATGTTCACCCCAGCGCCCTCAATGGCTTTCGCCAAGGAGACCACCTCTTCCCAGGCCAGTCCGCCGTCGAGCATGTCCATGGCCGAAATCCGGAAGATCACAAGAAAGTTTTCGCCGACCGCTGCCCGTACCCGGCGCACCACCTCCACCGGAAAACGAATCTGATTTTCCCAGGAGCCTCCCCAACGATCCGTTCTCAGATTGGTCTTGCGCACCAAAAAGGTACTAATCAAATAACCCGCTGAACCAATAATCTCCACGCCGTCGTAGCCTGCGCGCTGGGCCATCAGAGCGCAGTGGGTAAAGTCTGCAATCTGCTTTTCGATTCCCGCCTCATCGAGCTCGTTGGGCCGGTACGTGCCAATCCGCGACTTCACCGCTGAGGCCGCGACACAGCGCTCAGTACGCGCCAGCGGGCCGGTGTGAAGTATTTGCAGGCAGATTTTTACCTCGGGGTCAGCCGCGTGAACGGCCTGCGTGATCAGTTTATGTTGATCGGACTCCGCGAGGGTCGACAGCTTGCTCCCCGAGCCACCCTCCTCGTTCGGGGCGATGCCTCCCGTGATGATCATGCCCACGCCCCCTCGCGCGCGCTCTGCGAAGTACTCAGCCATGCGCTCGAAGCCGTTTTCGGCCTCTTCGAGACCGGTGTGCATGGAGCCCATGAGGATGCGGTTTTTTAAGCTTGTAAAACCCAGATGAAGAGGGGCGAACACGTGAGGGTAGCGCTTAAGGCCCACTTCAGGAGCCTTGGGGGCGAACGTTTCGGTCATGGGTGCTCCGCTCAAAGATTTTGAATCTTTGAATAGTATCGGCAAAGGAAAAAACTGCGTAAGTTCTTCCGTCAAATCCGGACGCACTTAGCGCTTGATGGGCTTGACCGTGCCACAGTCATCCGCTAGCCACTTAGCCGAAATTGTCATTCGGCTGATCTTGGTAGATTTGCCCTGAGACTCGATCCAGCCTGAATAGGCCTTATCGCTTGCGTAAACAAATTCGCCCCGGCCTTGGGCGCCATCCTTACAAGAAAAGTCCATTCTGGCGGTATTGCCCGACCAAATTAAGTTTTGCTTGCATCCTTCGGGAGTCGCTCCAGCAGAAGGATCCGCCTTGGCCATCTCAGCCGTAATGCAAACCTTGGTGGCTCCGTCCTTACTCATCATGGCGCCATTACCGCTCATCATTTTCTCCATCTGGGCGCGTTGAGCGGCGGGCATGTTTGCCATTTGCGCATTCATCTGTGCACGGGCTGCATCAAGCTCAGGGCTGGAGGCTTTGTTTTCCCAAAGGCCAGCGGCAATCGCTTTGGGCTGCGCCAAAGCAGGCGGTGCAACCCAAAGAAAAAGGGCTGCCAGCAAGCTTGCGACGCGGCTTAAACGCAGTGACGCGGAAATGGAAATGGCGCGCATAGATCCTCCCATGGCTTAGTCTATACTGAACCGCGAACACCTTCAATCTTCATTCCGACCTGGGAGTTGGAGATCATTCGCGATTGCCTCCTAGCCCTGCTACACTGCGCGCCAAAGAGGACCGCTTGCAGCCCGTATCCGCCCGACCAAAAATCGCTTGCTTCACGACCAGCCTAAGAGCCCGCGCGTTGGTGGCCCTCGCCTTGAGTGAGCCAGCCGACAAGTGCGAGGCCACTGCGCAGCTTACAGACGATGCGGACGACCTCGCACCAGACGCGATCAAAGCCTTCATCCTCGAACCCGGCAATCTACCCGGCCGCCCTGAGAAGCCATCCACCGTCCCCCCGCACCAAGCTCAGCATCGCAGCATGGCGACCCTAGAAGGCCGGGCCGCACTGATCCATGCGCTCGCCCATATTGAACTCAACGCTGTCAATCTCGCGCTCGATGCCATCTGGCGGTTTGCCGACATGCCTGAAAAGTACTACCGCGACTGGCTGTCCGTCGCTCGAGATGAAGCCCGACACTTTGGCTTGCTTGAGGCGCACTTAACGACACTGGGGTTTCGCTATGGCGATTTCACCGCCCATAACGGCTTGTGGGACATGGCCGAATCAACCAAGCATGATGTGCTGGCCCGCATGGCGCTGGTGCCGCGAACACTGGAGGCGCGCGGACTCGATGCCTCGCCGCAAGTGCGCAACAAGCTTGTGTCCGCCGGTGACAAAAAGGCTGCCGACATCGTTTCGATCATCTTGAACGAC
>JAYUOT010000270.1:0-2787 GCA_043760705.1 Betaproteobacteria bacterium | reverse complement strand
TCGGATAATGCGGCTCTATGACTTCCATCAATCGAGACCACGGCACAACCTGCTCCATCTTCCCCAAAAAAATCTCCCGCCTCGTTTGCTTTTTCTTCTTCGCGTATTCAGCTTGCGCAAAACTGACTTGGCTCGGGGATGGTTTCATTTGAACTCTGTTATTTGGGCTGCCTTATACAACGCTTCAACACTACATTAGGTTGGCAAATAAACACGATTAAATCCGCGTTTCCCTAAGTGAAGAATGCTGTGGTCGGTAAGTCCCGGAAGCAATGCTCCGATATCGGCCACGAGATAACTCACGCGCTCACGAAAACTTAAATAACTATGACGTAGCTTTTCGAGGCCGTGAGCATTGCCAGAGGCATCGCTACCTAGGGTTCGCTTCCAACGCGCGAATTGTTCCATTGGGTTTTGCAGGATCATTTTTTATCAGGAAAGTTTCGTGAGAAGTCTTAGTTTTGTTTGTAGCATGGGAAGTCGAGATTGGCTCGCCAAATCTCCCGGTAAGTGACCTGCCAGGGTGGTACTGAAATCGTCTTGGTTCAATAAGTCCCGAAACTCGGAGGACAAATACTTTCGAAGCGCCTGGCTCTCCATTGCGCACTCATCGAGAAGTTCGGGGCGGCGATCCAGCACCGAGATAATGTCTTCAAGATCGTGGCTACCCATGAAGTCTGGGTTGCCGCTTGCATCAACGCCCCTGCCTTTGAAGGCCTCCATTTTAGTGGCCAGAAAACAAGGTGCGTTGATTAATTTTATGATGGTTCGGGAAGGCAATTCGTAGGGTTGGGCGCTTTCGAAAGCATAGGGATACCAGCGATTCGAAAAACCTAGCGCGACATCATTCGTAGGCATCACGTCGACTCTAACTTGTTGGTAGACCCATCTACAAATTGGAGCATCTTGGCGCAGGTCGTTTGCAAAGCCCTGCTTACGAATCCTTTGTTCGAAGCGGTGGTAATCCAATGTAGTAATGGCGTGAATGACCAAGTCAACATCCTCGGTGGGTCGAATCGCCTCTGCTCTTGTTTGAGTCAAAAGCAAGCCCGCAGCGCAGCCGCCTACGAAGACGACTTCTTCACGTATTGGTCCAAGCGCGGATGCCACAATTTCGAGGATCACAAGATTCGGATTTGTGTCGGCCATGGTTTTTTCATGTTTCCATCATTTCAAACGTTCTTCGAACATGGCTTTGACTAATTCGCGCTCTCGCGCTTGCCCAATGAGCAAGACATCGAAGAGCGCGAGTAACTCGTAGAGTTTGGGGTCTTCCTGGGCTGCGAGGGGTAGCTTCGGATAAAGCGGCAGCAGACTGGATCCGCGAACCGTACCTTCGACAATCGGCCAAACAGGCGGCAAATCGTCGTTAGGCAACAGGTGTTGCTTTAACGGCGCAGCGCCGTGGGCGGTGGGCATACCTACCGTGATTTCGCCGCGAACTGCCGGAAAAAAGTAGGGCGCTCCATGGAGTACGAGAGGGCGTAGTACGGGCAGGATGATTTTCGCCTGTTTGTCGACCTCGGTCAGAAGTCGGGTAGATATTAGCCGGGTCACACAGGAATGAGCTTCAAATACTGATAGGTGCATCGCCTTTGCTAGTGCAGCATAGGAGAGGCGTTGGCCTGAATGGCAGGCTAATTTGAAGGCAACCGCGAGATCCTGGGGTTTAAGGGACCATTGCGAATGACTCAGTCTACTAAGAATTCCGGAGGATTTCATGTAGAGATTATATGCAATATGCATATTGCATGCAATGGATCGATTGAAATTTATCCCGTTTGTAGATTCGCCGGTTTGTTTGAAAGATTGTTGACCTTGGCTGCCTTGATTCCGCCGGAACTACGAAAATCGTCCCAAGCGAATCAGACATCCGGGTTCGTCCGGGCGAACATGAGGCATTCAAAGTCGCTGTGCAGCATGGTCTCGTCACGGTCCTGAGTAGAGCCAAAGGTTTTCGAAGCTTTGAAGTTCGTCACAGCATGGAAACCTCGGAGCGCTTCGTGTTGCTGATTAGCTGGGATAACTTAGAAGATCACACCGTCGGTTTTCGAACATCGCCTGCTTACGCCATGTGGCGGAACATTGTGGGTCAGTACTTTGCGAGCCCTCCGCTGATAGAGCATTTTACGCTTACGAGCTCATTGGGTTCGGATTCTTCGACTTAGCTTCGCCTAGATTGAAGCCGGGCGTCATGCAGCAGTACAGTGCGCACGGCGCGAGCGCAAGAAGTTGGAGAGGTTGTGCCGATACATCAGCCGTCCAGCTCTGGCCAATGAGCGCGTTCAGTGCAATGGCGCAGGCCAAGTTGTGTTGAAGCTTAAGACCTCGTGGCGAGACGGCACGACCCATCAGGTGATGCCACCGATGGAGTTCATGCAGCGATTGGCAGCGTTAGTGCCCAGACCGAGGCTGCATCTGATCCGGTTCCACGGCGTGTTGGCACCGAACGCGAAGCTGAGGGCCAAGGTGGTGCCCAAGCCGCAAGAGGCCGATGTGGCGCAATCGCCTGTGGACTTAGGCGAGCCGCACCGATTACGCCCAGCGCACATCGGTTGGGCGAAGCTATTGAAGCGGGTGTTTAACATAGATCTGGAACACTGCCCGAACTGTGGGGCAGAGCTGAGGTTCATTGCTGTGATTGTGCAACGCTCAAGTATTGAGAAGACTCTCACGCGCCTAGGGCTAGGGAAGCGCGGATTTAATCGCGCGGCGCCTGGTTCCTTGAATCGGGCGGTCTACTTCGTTGAATTTTTAGCCAATAGCAAGTGCTATTGGCCGCAAAAT
>JAYUOT010000269.1:0-2794 GCA_043760705.1 Betaproteobacteria bacterium | reverse complement strand
AGACTTCACCTGCGCAATCGCGGTCGGGCCATCGGCAAACATCATCTGTACCTGCCCGCCGAGCAAATCCGCCATAGCGGGTGCCGAGCCGCGATAGGGAATGTGGAGCATGTACACATCCGCTTGGCTTTTGAAGAGCTCGCCTGAAAGATGCGTGCCACCGCCGTTACCGGCTGAGCTATAGGCGTACTTGCCGGGATTGGCTTTCACCAGTTTGATCAGCTCGCTGAGATTTTTGGCGGGCACGGAAGGGTTGACCACCAGCACAATTGGAAACGCCGCGCCAAACATCACTGGCTGAAAATCTTTCTCGATATCGTAGGGTAGCTTTAGGCCTAAGCCGGGCAGGACCGACTGATGAATGGCGCCCATGAACAAGGTATAGCCATCCGGACTCGCCTTCGCAGCGGCCTCGGCACCGATCACGCTATTCGCGCCGCTTTTGTTTTCAATGACGACAGCCTGGCCCCAGATTTGGCTCAGCTTGGCGGCCAGGGCGCGCGCGGTCGTATCCACGGGCCCGCCGGGCGGGAAAGGCACGATGATGCGCACACTTCGACTCGGGAAACCAGCGCTTTGGGCCCATGCGAGAGCGGGGCTTGCGGCGACGGCGATGCCGCCGCTTGTCACCAGCAGGCTTCTCAGGAGAGGTTGAAGGATTCGTTTCAGGACAATTCGGCGGGACTTCATTAAATACACTCGATTTCGTTTCTTTTGCGCTCGCGACCTGCTAAAACGCAGAGCATAGGATACTGGGGTTATCCCCCAAGTCATCCCAGCAAAGCAGGTCCATGAGTATCAAGCATAAAGCTTTTATTGTCGGTGCTTATGAGCACCCTACCCGTAAAGCTCCGGACAAGTCCGTGGCGCAGCTCCACGCCGAGAGCGCGCGCGGAGCTCTGATTGATGCAGGCCTCACCATCAAGGATATTGACGGCTACTTTTGTGCCGGCGATGCGCCCGGTCTGGGTGGCTTGTCGATGGTGGACTATCTCGGCCTAAATGTCCGGCATCTGGACTCCACCGATGTCGGGGGCTCCTCCTATATTTTGCATGTCAATCATGCCGCACAGGCGATTGCTGCGGGCAAGTGCAATATTGCACTGATCACTTTGGCGGGCCGACCTCGCTCCGAAGGTTCGAGCGGCACAACGGCTCGAAACTGGGGGCCGACCCCGGAGTCTCCCTACGAAGGCTCGTACGGCATGGCGACGACCAATGGCTACGGCATGGTCGCCGCACGGCACATGCATGAATTTGGCACGACCAGTGAGCAATTGGCATGGATTAAAGTTGCGGCCTCGCACCATGCTCAGCATAACCCGCATGCCATGCTACGTGATGTTGTGAGCGTCGAAGACGTGCTGGCATCCCCCCTGGTTGCCGACCCCTTGCACCGCCTGGATTGCTGTGTGGTGAGTGATGGCGGCGGCGCCTTGATTGTGGCCAAACCCGAGATTGCCCGAACGCTTGCTGCCGCCAAAAATCGCGCCTTGGTGGCCGTGCGCGGAGGCGGCGAAGCCCCTTACGGCCCGCGTGGCCGCCAGATCAACCTGACGACTTGTGGCGCCGCAATCTCTGGTCCGATGGCGTTCGAGGAAGCCGGTATCAAGCCGAGCGACATTCAATACGCCTCGATCTACGATAGCTTCACGATCACCGTATTGATGCAACTGGAAGATCTCGGTTTTTGCAAGAAAGGCGAAGGCGGCAGGTTTGTGGCCGATGGCAATCTGATTTCCGGCGTGGGCAAGCTACCCTTTAATACCGATGGCGGTGGCCTGTGCAATAACCACCCCGCCAATCGTGGCGGTATTACCAAGGTGATTGAGGCGGTGCGCCAGTTGCGTGGCGAGGCCCACCCGGCGGTTCAAGTGAAGAATTGCAGCTTGGCGGTCGCCACCGGCATCGGTGGCATGTTGTCCGCACGGCATGGCGCGGCCACGGTCATTCTTGAGCGGATGTAGGTCATCTATTGCACGCCCGTATTTTATTGAAGCACATACCCTAGAAAGATTTCATCATGTTGATGCATCAAGATCGTCCGCTCGCCGAGCCCATGATTACCCCGGAGAATCAAGATTTTTTCGCGGCCACTGCGCTTGGAAAATTTCTGCTACGGCGCTGCCATAGCTGTAACCAGCCGCACTACTACCCTCGTAACATTTGCCCCCTATGTGGCTCTGATCAAACCGAGTGGTTTGAAGCGGGCACCGCTACGAGCACCGCTACGGGCACAGGCGGTGCGAAACAAGTCACCGGTGAAATCTATAGCTTTAGCGTACTGCGAAAAGGTGTGGAGATTCCTTATTGCATCGCCTATGTCGCTTTGCCGGAAGGCGTCACGGTATTGACCAATATCGTGGATTGCGACTTCGACACGGTGCGCATCGGCCAGAAGGTGAAGCTATGCTTTAAGCCTGCCGCCAAGGGAACCATGCTGGCGATGTTTACGCCCACTTAGTTGGAAATGGAGTGATTAAGACCCAGGCGACCTCCAGGGTCAAAACACCCAAGATCGTAGAAAAGCTTCGCGATCACCGGCCAACCCTTCTCATTTTGCAAGGCCCTTCATCGTCAGCACCTTCTGGCTTGCCCGATCACCGAAGGCAATTCGGTACACCACCGAGCCCGCTTGTAGTCGTCTTCGCGGGCTGGCCTCATCGCAGGCCCCACCAGCGTCCGCCATGTACACCTCGCCCTGATCCTCGACCAGAATACCCCGGCGCACCAGGTGCTTCATCAAACGACGGATGATTCGTCTCAACACCGCTTGCAAAGCTTCATCGCTCGG
>JAYUOT010000268.1:0-13680 GCA_043760705.1 Betaproteobacteria bacterium | reverse complement strand
GACTATTGCAAACGCTTTATCAGCATGCCAGTCGGCCTGAATTTAGTTGTAGATTCCAATGGAGCGAAGGCACGCTTGCGTTTTGGGACAACCGCTCAACGTGGCATTACGCTCTCAACGACTATCAGGGTGCACGGCGCCTGATGCACCGCATCACCGTGCAAGGCTCGGCTATCCATGGTTCAGCCAATCTGGACTAAATTCGGAAAAGCCTGGCGCGCCGTTCACTCGAGCGTCACGATCACGCGTCCATCAGCCGTGCCCGCTAATACTTTTTCAAGATGGGCCGGTAATTCGCTCAAGGAAATGGTACGCGTTTGGGCAATGAAACGCAGGGGCTTGAGATCACCCGACAGCCGCGACCATAGATGCTGTTGAAGCCCAATGAGCGTCATCACGGAAACCCCTACGAGACGAACCCCTCGCAAAATAAACGGCAACACATTAGTACTGAGCGCGTTGCCGCCTGCATTGCCAATGGATACGACCACCCCCAAGGGTTGAGCGCCGCGCAGCAGCGCGTCTAAAGCCGCTCCTCCGACCGAATCAATCGCCCCGGCCCATTGCGCTTTTTCCAGCGGCTTGCCACTGTCCAGGATGGAAGGCAAGACCTGCGCAGCCCCTAGGGCCAATAGGCGCTCTCGCGCCCCGCTTTTGCGACTGAGTGCGGTGACCGCGTAGCCAAGACTGCTGAGCATATCGATGGCATGGCCCGCCACGGCGCCACTGGCGCCATTGACCAACACTGGACCTTTGGTCGGATCGAGTCCTTGGGCCTCGAGCTGATGAATGCACAAAGCGGCGCTATATCCCGCCACACCAATGGCGCCAGCATCGCGCAGGGTCAAACCTTGAGGCAAAGGCAGCAGTGCATCGGCCGGTACACGCGCCAAACTTGCAAACCCGCCGTCATGATCCACGCCCAACCCACGCGAGTGGGCCAACACCTGATCACCCACCTTAAAGCGCGCGTCATCGGAGGCCATGACCGTGCCGGAGAAATCCAACCCCCCAACTCGTGGAAAGTTGCGAATCACTTTGCCCTTCGAAGTTGCAGCCAGGGCATCCTTGTAATTGACACCGGCGTACGCAACCCGCACCAACACATTTCCAGGACTTAAGTCGGAGACTCTCATTTCGACCACGCGGCCGGACACGATCACCTGCGAGCCTTCACCTTCTTGAGCAATACGGAAGGCCTTTAGGGCCTGCAGATCAAACGCTTTGAGATTACTTGGCGACACTATAGTTCTCCTTGACTGAATTTCTTGATTAGTTCGCCACTTAGTTTTTCAACCATTGACCTGGGCGAGCCATCGGGGCAAGATGGATAGTAACCACTCAAACCAACCAGGTAACAAAATGAATTCAATAGGTGCGCCAACGAAGCGCCGCAATACTCTTTTTCTCGCCCTTGGCGTACTCACCGCTGCGCTACTGACGCTTCAATGCGCTAGCGCGCAAGACAGCGAATTTCCAAACAAACCCATACGAATGACCGTACCTTACCCGGCTGGCGGCGTGGTGGACATCGTCACCCGAATCATCACTGAACGCATGGCCATGAGTATGAAGCAGCCCTTTGTGGTCGAGGCTAAACCCGGGGCCAATGCCAATATTGGTGCGGACGCAGTGCTCAGGGCCGGGGCGGACGGCTATAACCTACTGGTTGCAGCCCCGTTTCTTGCCACCAATCCTTTATTGACCGCAGGTACCCGTTGGAAGGCCAGCGACTTCACCGCGATTGGTTTGATTGGTGCGCCGCCCAATGTTTTCGTGGTCCCAACAAGCTCGCCGTTCAAGACATTGCGCGAGGTGATGGAATACGCCCGCCTCAACCCCAACAAACTCAATGTCTCGATTCCAGGCACGGGTACATCAAACCATCTTGGGCAAGAACTGCTGTTCAGTCAAGCCAAGGTCGATCTCATCAATATCCCTTACAAAGGACAGCCGCAAATGATCCCGGACATCATCTCTGGGCAGGTTCATTTTGGGCTGGTGACGCAGGCTCTCGCCGAGCCTCACATCAAGGCCGGTACCTTACGGGCCCTAGCCTTGAGCGCGCCGAAGCGCGCGCCAGCGCTGCCAGAGGTCCCCACCGTTGAAGAAGCGGGTTACCCGAATGCCTCGTTTTTGCCTTGGTACGGATTCGTCACAGTGGCAGGGACCCCGAAAGCCATTGTCAAGCGTCTGGCCGATGAAATGCAACAAGCACTCGCTCATCCGGAGGTGATCGCGAAGCTAGAAAGATTGGGCACACAGCTCACGCCAGGCGGCGCCGATGAATTTAACGCGCTCATTCAGCGCGAGATTGTTCAGTGGGCTCGGGTGATCAAGGAGCGCAACATCAAGGCGGAATAGAATGGGCTCAGCAAACACACATCCATTCAAGCTTAACGCCTTTTCTACCAAGAGTTCCGCATGAACAAAGTACGTCGCCAAATCCTTATCTCAACGCCTGCGCTCGCGCTCACGGCCTCAGCCAGTGCGCCGTCGAGCCACGCACAAGCCGTTAATTTCCCCAATAAACCAGTCAGGATCGTTGTTCCGCAAACGACCGGCGGAGCCTCGGACGGATTGTCGCGCATCATGGCGCAAGAGCTTGGGCTGCGCTGGAACCAAAGAGTGCTTGTCGAGAATCGAGCCGGGGCGGGCGGCACGATTGGTACAGACGTCGTCGCTAAATCCCCCCCGGACGGCTATACCTGGTTGATGAGTTATTCGGGCACCCACGCCATCAATCCCTGGCTTTACAAGAATATGCCCTTTGACACGCTTAAGGATCTCACCCCCCTGGCCGCACTCGCCACCCTGCCCTTCCTGTTAGTGATTAGCCCGAAGGTACCGGCCAAGAACCTGGCTGAGTTTGTGGCCTACGCCAAGGCGAACCCCGAGGCCATCAATATGGCCTCCTCCGGAAATGGCTCAGTGAACCACCTAATTGGTGAAATGTTCAACACAGCGGCCGGCATCAAGATGACCCATGTGCCTTATAAGGGAGCCGCTGGCGCCCTCACCGATTTGATCGGTGGGCAAGTTCAAGCTTTTGTAGCCAGTGCGCCGTCTGTAATTCAGCATATTCGCTCAGGAGCAGTTCGAGCCTTGGCTGCGGCGGCCACCAAGCGCGCCGCAGCACTTTCCGAAGTGCCGACCTTTGGCGAGGCCGGCTACAAAGCCCTCAACCTGGATTCCTGGTTTGCGTTTTTTGTGCCCTCGGCAACACCACCGGCCTTGGTCAAGACCATTAATACCGATATTGCCAAAATATTGGCAAGCAAAGAAATCGCGGAAAAGTTTGCGGCTTTAGGTGCAGACGTGATGACGACCCCCTTGGATGCCTTCAATAAAGTCGTGCTGGAAGACACTGAACATTGGGGCAAAGCCGTACGTGATTCTGGCGCAAAACTGGATTAAACATGCACATCGAACAGGAAATAAAGCTCGACTTTAAAGATGTTCTCATCCGACCCAAACGCTCCACGCTCGGCTCGCGCTCGCAAGTGGATATCTCGCGCGAGTTTATCTTCCGCAATTCCGGCGCACGCTACACGGGGATACCGATTGTGGCCGCCAATATGGATACCACGGGCACTTTCGAGATGGCCCGGGCACTCGACGCCGCTCGCCTCTCCGTAGCACTTCATAAACACTATAGCGTCGAGGAGTATGCGGAATTTTTCACTCATCTGGAGCGAAAATCGGCAGCTTTTTATTCGCTCGGCATCACCCAATCCGATCACGAAAAGTTCGTGAAGGTGATGGAGCGCTGCGCGACCCATATCGAGTTTGTGTGTATCGACGTGGCCAATGGCTACACCGAAACCTTTGCCCGGTTTGTTCGTAAGATTCGCGCCGAATATCCCAAGCTCACCATCATGGCCGGCAACGTGGTCACCGGCGAGATGACCGAAGAACTCATCCTGTCCGGTGCCGACATTGTTAAAGTCGGCATTGGGCCCGGTTCGGTGTGTACGACCCGCAAGATGACCGGTGTGGGCTACCCTCAACTCTCGGCCACGATCGAATGCGCCGATGCTGCCCACGGGCTTGGAGGCCATATATGCACAGATGGCGGCATCACCGTTCCGGGCGATCTCGCCAAGGCCTTTGGTGGCGGCGCCGACTTCATCATGATGGGCGGGATGTTTGCCGGTCATGAAGAGTCCGCGGGCGAAACGGTACAGCGCGACGGCCTGCAATTCAAGCGCTTTTATGGCATGAGCAGCAAGGCGGCGATGGAGAAATACGCAGGTGGTGTGGCCACCTATCGCGCTTCCGAAGGAAAGGAGGTCTTGGTGCCCTTTAAAGGCCCGGTGGAAGACACCCTGCAGGACATTCTGGGGGGCGTGCGTTCGGCCTGTACTTATGTAGGAGCGCGACGGCTCAAAGAGCTTTCCAAGCGAACAACCTTCATCCGGGTGACCCAACAACTGAATGAAGTGTTTGGAAAAAACTAAGGTGCTAAAAATTTACCGGCAGAAAACTGCACTGGCGCTGCCGAGGGATCAAAGCTCAGGCCCTTTTTGAGTTTTGGCATAGGCGATAAATTCCTTGAGATTGTTGTACCGTGCATTGGCGCGCGCCACCAGCATCGGCCCACCACTGGCCAGCATCGAAAGGGGTGTGATTCAGCGACCGGCTCATAGGGTAGCTGGGGCCGCAGGCTTGGGATCGATGATGTCCGTTTGACCCCAGTGCTTTGCAAGCTTTTCGCCATAGGCTCGTGCCAGTGCGTGAATGGGACCACCGGGCCGTGCCAAAGGAGTGTATTGAGGCCGCTTTTGGCGACTCCAAAAAGTCCGTCGTGATTTCGATTTCCCCTTCGGGCGAATTTGAGCTAAGTAAATCGATCGCACTCTTGGCCGCACCCGGAGGTTCGCCAAGGCTCGGGCCATGCTCGGCGAATGAGCCAAAGACGAAGCACCAATAGGTGGCCACCCACGCTACACGACCGAGGCCCAGCCCCGTCCGATCCACTCCCTCATAACTTTTCGAGCTCGGCCTGGTCTATTTTCGGACGGGAATACAGCGATTCATGGACGTGATCGTCCTGAATGAGCTCAAGCCAGTTGAGCAAGTGAGTATGGGAGGAGATTGGGATGACCCGCGCTTGCGGATTCGATGCTTGGCTCTTGGGCGAAGCAGACTAAAAACAGCCGGTAAAAACATCGCGTTTTTCGAAGTGTAACAAACCGACGCGTCGGTTTATATAACTTTTTCTTGAGTTCGCAACGACGTCATCGGGCTTGGCGAAAGGATTCATGTCCGCGGAATTGCCCTCTGAATTCTCTGGATTTGAGATCGCAGCATGAGGCCCATTTCTTCGCCTACCGGTCGTCGGAATGGGGTTGTTTTTACCCCGCACGCACCTTCCTCTAGCTCAAGGAGTCGATATCATGCCTACTAATGTAATCACGAGGATTCGGGGCGGCACCTGAGGCAATACGGCCTTGGCAGGTCATGTTTATCATCTTCAAAGTTTAACCCTTTCGGATTTTGGCTAGAAAAAAAATAACATGGATTCAACCTCCACGAATCGACCTAATGTCGACAGCCTAAGCCCGCTTCCAGCCGGCGCCAGACTTCAAGAGTTCGTCATTGAGCGCCTGATAGGTATCGGCGGTTTTGGAATCGTGTATCAGGCGAATGACACACTATTGCATCGCACGGTCGCCATCAAAGAATACATGCCCACTTCCATGGCTTCGCGAAGCGATGGAGCGACAGTGAGCCTGCGCTCTGAGTCTTATATTCAAGATTTTGATACCGGTAAGGCCAGCTTCATTAACGAAGCACGAATGCTGGCGCGCTTCAAGCATTCCGCCCTGATCGAAGTGTTTCGATTCTGGGAACAAAACTGCACGGCTTACATGGCGATGCCTTTCTATGAAGGGCAAACCCTCAAGCAGCGCCTGCGCTCATCGCCGGGTGTTCCTGAAGAGGCGACCTTAAAACAAATCCTGTTGCCCGTCCTGGATGCACTTGAACATATGCATCAGGAGCAAATTTATCATCGGGATATCTCGCCCGACAACATCATGATTCTTCAGGATGGACGGCCCATTTTGCTGGATCTCGGCGCCGCTCGTCGGCTCGAGACTGAGAACGCCCAAGCGTTAACTGTGCTCGTAAAACCCGGCTATGCACCGATTGAACAGTACGCGGGCGATGCGGCCAGCCAGCAAGGCCCTTGGACCGACATCTACGGCTGGGGTGCGACAGCATACTTTGCGCTGACCGGTAAACCACCACCGCCTTCAGCCAGCCGGATCATGAGCGACTCTATTGTGAAAGTGGCCAACCTCAAACTGAACGGTTATTCACAAGCGCTACTCCTGGCCATTGATGCAGCCCTGGCCGTTCGTCCCGATGATCGGCCACAAAGCGTTGTCGCCTTGAAACTACTTTTGGCGCTTGACGCCAAACCAGAAACGATGGCCTCCAGCCGGTATCTCGACCCAACCAAGCGGACGCCCGTTGAAGATACCTATCCAACCGTACCGATGCCAAGACCCGCATCGGCCGCTATAGTCGACCTTGCGAGCGCATCAGAGGCCGCTTTGGTATCGCCCCCCCATTTGAATTCAAACTCCGCATCAGAGCATCGATCACTGGATCAGCCGATCAAGGCCAAAAAGCCCAAGTTAAAAGCTCTTTTGCTTGGCGCCTCGGCGTGCGTGTTTGGCTTGATTGTGGCGTTCTGGTGGTTTGCAACACCGGCCTTAGACAACTTAGAAAAGCACATCGCGAAGTCTGGCGCTTCGAGTCCCAACTCACCTAACACTGGGTCTCCAAAAGTTGCACCCCAGGTTGCAGCTCCTGGGCAGCCAGGGAGTTCGCAAGCGGTGCCTGCACCGGCTACCCAGCAAGCCGAAGCCCCGTCACCCTCACCAAGGCCCAGGCCAACGGTCCCCACTCCACTCGAAAAAGCAAACGGCGATCAAGCAGCGATTAATCAAGCAGCGATTAATCAAGCGGCGAACGACAAGGCGGCCGCCGATAAGCCGGCCCGTGCACGGTTGGCTATTAAGCCTTGGGGCGAGGTTTACGTGAACGGCGAGGCGCGCGGCGTGAGCCCACCGCTTAAGACCATCAGCCTGCCTGCCGGAGAATATAGCTTTGAGGTTCGCAATGGCGACTATCCAATCCATAGAGTGAGGGTCAAGCTTAAGTCAGGTGATGTGTTCAAAATCAATCATACTTTTGTAGATCCAGCTCAGAAACAACAGGATCAGAAATGAAGAATTCAAGCCGCATTTTGCTGATGGGCGGCATGGCAGTTGTCCTAAACGCTTGCCAAACCCCGAAGCCGTCGGACAGTCCCGAAAGCATGCACAAGGGTGACGTTATCAGCGACACGCGAGCCGGAACCGAATCCGGCAAACCAGTCTCGCCTTCCGTCAAATCGACTTCCGAAGGAGCCAAGTCTGGTGCGATGAATTCGCCTCCATCGTCGCCCAGTAATACGGCCCCGCCGAAAGCTGTGGACTCGTCGCCTGCCGCACCCACGATTCAAAAATCAAAACCCGAACAGCTACTGGCCGAGGGTACAGAACTCTACGAAAAAGGTGATTACAAAGGAGCGATTCGCAAATTGCTTCTTGCCCGTGATTCCGCCGACGAAACCTCCGCCACCAAGCAAGATAGCTTGAGACTATTAGCTTTCAGTTATTGCGTAAGCGGTCAACGCCCACTATGCAAGTCGCAGTTCAGCAGTTTGCTCAAGATTGCTCCTGACTTTCAACTAAGTCGGGCAGAAGCTGGCCACCCTCTGTGGGGTCCTGTCTTCAAGGAAGCGAAGTCTGCAGGCAGCCCACCCTCTAAACCTGTGGCTGCAACAAAAAAGTAGCCAGAAAACTACAGGAAAGCACGGATTGGACCTTAAGTTTACGTCGCGCCTATTGGGATACTTAGTCGTTGCGTCGAGGCGCCTCGAAAGAGTCTCCTCGACCGTAGAGCCGCTAAGTGACCCCGTTCCACCTTTTCGGATGGGTCCTCGCAGTTTAGTTCACTACTCTTTGCGATGAATCCCATGCCAACGTCTTTTCACTCAACTCCAATCTCGTCGAAGGCGCTACTCGACGAGAAGCCTGCCCAATCGCGCGACGCGTTCGGTCAAGTTGATTCGGCGGCCTTGCTCGCGACCCACGCACTGAAAGTACAAAGCAAACGATTTGAAGCGGCCATGGAGCACATGAAGCTCGGGCTCTACATGTTCGATGAACACGGTCGACTGGAGGTCGCAAACGAGCGAGCAAAGCGGCTACTGGGAGTACATGTAGACGACTCATTAACAGGTCTGACGATCGACGAACTTTGCCTCAGAGTTCTAGAAAAACTGGGCAAACTGGCAAGCGGTCACGCCCGCATCGAAGCATTTTTAGCGCTCAGCAGGTCCCAAGAAAACTCGTCCTTAAATTTGGTATTTGATAGCGGAAAGGTGCTGCATGTGGCACACAGCCCTTTGCAGGAAGGAGGTTTTGTACAAACTCTTGAGGACGTCACAGAGCGCCGCAAGGCCGAAGCGAAGGCTAGTCATCTTTCCTCACACGACGCGCTCACCAATCTTCCCAATCGGAGACTCCTGAAACAGCATATCTACGTCTCGCTGAATGACTCTCAGGCAGACTGCGCAGTTCTTTGTGTAGATCTAGACCGTTTCAAAGCGGTCAACGACACACTCGGCCATGCGGGCGGTGACGCCTTATTGGTAGAGGTCGCGAAGCGACTGAAGCAATGCGTTCGGGCAGGCGATACCGTTGGCCGTCTAGGTGGCGATGAATTTGTGATCTTGATTGCCAATGTTCAGGGAGCGCCAGACGCCTCGGCGCTTGCTGATCGCGTGGTCCGGGAAATCGGAAAGCCTTTTGATCTATTGGGCCACTCGGTCATCGTGGGTGCCAGCGTGGGCGTTGCCATGGCCCCTCGCGATGGCGACAATCCCGACCGCTTAATCAAGAGCGCCGACATGGCTCTTTTCGAAGCCAAACGAGAAGGAAGAGGCTGCTATCGCTTTTTTGAACCTGGCCTGGAGGCTAAGGCAAGGGAACGTCAGAGTTTGGAAATCGATCTCCGACGGGCCGTGCTCGAGAAACAATTTGAGCTGCATTTTCAGCCCGTGTTCGCGGCACGACAAAGAAAACTGATCGGCTTCGAAGCTTTGATTCGCTGGAATCACCCGACGCGAGGACGGGTGTCACCGCTCGACTTCATTACGATTGCCGAAGAGTTGGGCTTGATCACAGAGTTGGGTGACTGGATCATCGACGAGGCCTGTCGCACCGCGGCGGCTTGGCCGGAGGACATCGTCGTCGCCGTGAATGTGTCCGCTCGCCAATTTATCAATCACGATCTTTACGCCGTCGTCAACGAAGCCTTGTTACGGCATAATCTGGCCCCCTCGCGGCTCGAGATCGAAATCACTGAATCGGCTTTGATGGAAAACGGTGGCGAAATTGCGACGGTTCTGCAACGCCTGAGGCGTCAAGGCATCGGTATTGCCATGGACGATTTTGGTACGGGATACTCCTCGCTTGCGTACTTACGCCGATTTCACTTTAGCAAGGTGAAGATTGATCGATCATTCATCGGCGGTTTGGCGACCGAGAATCAATCGATCGCAATTGTTCGTGCGATTATTGCTCTGTGCAAAAGCCTTGGCATTGTAGTGACCGCCGAAGGCGTCGAAACCGAGGTGCAAGCGGACATATTGCGACTGGAGAATTGCGACTACTTGCAAGGCTTCCTGCTGGGGCGACCTACTTGCGTACAGGATGTCAGCACCTTTTTCCCCCGGCGGGAAAACCCCTCAGAATCCACGAACCGCGACCAACCCATGGGGGTCTAGGAGACGGTATAGTGCTAATCAGTGCTTTCCTAACAACATTGTAAAATCAGGGGCTCAGCAAGTATTTCCTTCATCACAGAGTCCCCTCCCCCATGAACAAGCTCCACCGCAAGGCACTCCCCGGTACCACCCTAGACTACTTTGACGCCTGCGAGGCCGTAGAGGCTATCCAGAAAGGCGCCTGGGCCCGTTTATCGTACACCGCAAGGGTGCATGCGGAGAACCTGGTGCGGCGCTGCGAGCCAGGCATTCTCAAGGACTGTCTGAGGCAAATCATCGAACGAAAACGCGAGCTTGACTTTCCCTGGTTTCCTGCGCGGGTGGTGTGTCACGATATTTTGGGTCAAACGGCTTTAGTGGACTTGGCGGGTTTACGCGACGCGATTTCCGAACAGGGCGGTGATCCGGCCCAGGTCAATCCAGTGGTTCCCGTCCAGTTAATCGTGGATCATTCACTAGCCGTAGAGTGCGGCGGCTTTGACCCCCAGGCCTTCGAGAAGAACCGTGCCATTGAAGATCGTCGCAATGAAGATCGCTTTCACTTCATTGACTGGACCAGTCGCGCGTTCAAAAACGTCGACGTGATTCCGGCCGGCAATGGCATCATGCATCAGATTAATCTGGAACGCATGTCACCCGTCATTCATGCCCAGGACGGAGTGGCTTTTCCGGATACTTTGGTCGGCACCGATAGCCACACCCCACACGTGGACGCACTCGGCGTCATCGCCGTGGGAGTTGGCGGGCTGGAGGCGGAGAACGTGATGCTGGGCCGGGCCTCGTGGATGCGATTGCCTGACATTATCGGTGTCGAGCTTTCAGGCAAGCTCAACGAGGGGATCACGGCCACCGATATGGTGTTGGCCTTGACCGAGTTTCTGCGTACCTCCAAAGTCGTCGGGGCCTATCTCGAATTCTATGGGGCAGGAGCCTCGGCCCTGACCTTGGGTGACCGCGCCACAATTTCCAACATGGCACCTGAATACGGCGCTACTGCGGCCATGTTCTTTATTGATCAACAGACCATTACCTATTTGAAACTCACCGGTCGCGCCGACGCACAAGTGAAGTTGGTGGAGACCTATGCCAAGCACGTTGGGCTCTGGGCTGACAGCTTAAAGACGGCGCAGTACGAGCGAGTTCTCCAGTTCGATCTCTCGACCGTAGTACGTAATATGGCCGGCCCCTCGAATCCCCACGCGCGGGTCGCGACGACCGATCTTGCCGCCAAGGGCATCGCCGCGCCATGGCAGCAAACGCCCGGACAGATGCCCGATGGAGCCGTGATTATTGCGGCGATTACGAGTTGCACCAACACCAGTAACCCGCGCAATGTGATTGCTGCAGGCTTGTTGGCACGCAATGCCAATCGCATGGGGTTGACACGCCAACCTTGGGTAAAAAGCTCGTTAGCCCCCGGCTCAAAAACCGTCGCACTCTACCTTGAGGCGGCCGGGCTCATGAAAGAGCTTGAGCAACTTGGCTTTGGCATCGTCGCCTTTGCCTGCACCACCTGTAACGGTATGTCGGGTGCTCTTGACCCCAAAATTCAACAAGAAATTATCGAGCGTGATCTCTACGCGACGGCCGTGCTCTCCGGCAACCGTAATTTCGATGGCCGTATCCATCCGTATGCGAAACAAGCCTTCCTGGCCTCGCCGCCCTTGGTGGTGGCTTACGCCCTGGCCGGAACAGTACGCTTTGATATCGAGCGTGATTCCTTTGGCAGCGGACCCGATGGCCAGCCGATCCTGCTCAAGGATCTTTGGCCAAGCGATGCGGAGATCGACGCCATTGTCAGCGCCAGTGTCAAGCCTCAGCAATTTCGTGATGTCTACATACCGATGTTTGAAGAGCGAGTGATCAGCACCGCCTCGGTCACGCCTTTGTATGCTTGGCGGGCGCAAAGCACCTATATTCGTCGCCCACCCTATTGGGAAGGAGCCTTGGCCGGGGAGCGCACACTCAAGGCCATGCGACCCCTCGCAGTGCTGGGTGACAATATCACCACGGATCACTTATCACCCTCGAACGCCATCATGCTCGACAGCGCGGCGGGCGAATACCTCGCCAAAATGGGTCTACCCGAAGAAGACTTCAATTCCTATGCCACCCATCGTGGTGATCATCTCACGGCCCTTCGCGCCACTTTTGCCAACCCGACCTTGAAAAACGAGATGGTCATGGTGGATGGCAAGGTGAAGGCAGGCTCCCTCGCTCGGATCGAGCCTGAAGGCAAGATCAGCCGCATGTGGGAAGCGATTGAAACCTATATGGAGCGAAAGCAGCCCCTGATCATCATTGCGGGAGCCGATTATGGTCAGGGCTCATCGCGCGACTGGGCCGCGAAAGGTGTGCGACTCGCTGGTGTGGAAGCCATTGTGGCGGAAGGCTTCGAGCGCATTCACCGCACCAATTTGGTGGGCATGGGCGTGTTACCGCTCGAGTTCAAGATCGGGGTCAATCGCAAGACGCTCGGTATCGACGGCTCAGAAACTTTTGATGTGCTGGGGGAGCGCAAACCGCGTCAGGACCTCACCTTGGTGATCCATCGCAAGAACGCAGAGCGGCTAGAAGTCACTGTGACCTGCCGACTGGATACGGCCGAAGAAGTCTCGATCTATGCCGCGGGCGGCGTGCTGCAACGCTTTGCACAGGATTTTCTAGAATCCACGAAAGCCGTTTAAACCCGCCACCGAAAAGCACCACGCACAAGACCGGCAGCACACACTGATTTATGGCACCCTGGAAAACAATATGGCCCACGCACTGCAATTCAAAGTTCCCGCTACCTACATGCGGGGAGGCACGAGTAAGGGGGTCTTCTTCCGCTTGCAGGATTTGCCCGTGGACTGTCAAACGCCTGGCACCGCGCGTGATCGCCTGCTCCTGCGTGTGATTGGTAGTCCTGACCCTTACGGCAAGCAAATTGACGGTATGGGTGGGGCGACCTCAAGCACCAGCAAGACGGTCATTCTTTCAAAAAGTAGTCGCCCGGATCACGACGTGGATTATCTCTTCGGCCAGGTATCCATTGATCAACCGTTCGTAGATTGGAGCGGCAATTGCGGCAACCTGTCGGCAGCCGTCGGGCCTTACGCGGTCACTAATGGACTGGTTGAAGCCAGCCGAATCCCGAAGAATGGCGTGGTGGTGGTGCGGATTTGGCAGGCCAACATCAGCAAGACCATTATCTCGCACGTACCCATCACGGACGGTAGGGTGCAGGAGACTGGTGACTTCGAATTAGACGGAGTCACCTTCCCCGCCGCTGAAGTCAAGCTCGAATTCATGGACCCCGCCGCCGACGAGGAAGGAGCAGGCGGCGCGATGTTTCCGACCGGCAATTTAGTCGACGACCTGGTCGTGCCAGGCGTGGGTACCTTCAAAGCGACCATGATCAACGCTGGCATACCGACTATTTTTGTAAATGCCGATGCGATTGGCTACACGGGCACTGAACTTCAAGACGCCATCAATAGCGATCCGAAGGCACTCTCCATGTTCGAGACGATCCGCGCACATGGCGCCCTGCGCATGGGACTGATTCAGGATCTCAGCGAAGCCGCAAAGCGGCAACACACCCCAAAGATTGCCTTCGTGGCCAAGCCCAAAGATTACCTGTCCTCAAGTGGCAAGCGGGTCGCGAGCCAAGATGTCGATCTGTTGGTGCGGGCATTGTCGATGGGCAAGCTGCATCACGCCATGATGGGGACGGCCGCGGTTGCAATTGGTACGGCCGCTGCAATTCCAGGCACCTTGGTCAATCTTGCTGCGGGCGGAGGACATCGCAGCGAGATTCGTTTCGGACATCCTTCAGGGACCTTGCG
>JAYUOT010000267.1:0-13695 GCA_043760705.1 Betaproteobacteria bacterium | reverse complement strand
ACCAGGACCTGAATATTCACCAGGTGCGAAGGTTCTGGCTTTTGGCGAAAAAGGTCGTGTCGATACATAGGACTGCGGAGCCACTCACGGCCAGCCCTCCCAAAAGCATCACCTTCCCGATTCCTGAGTCGGCCAGAAAAACAGCCTTGCAGCGGATCAACGAACTGGGCGCTCCGTACATTTTGCTTTGCCCCTTTGCAACAGGAACCATCAAGGGTCACTCGAAACTATGGGCCTCTTATGGAGACCTTGTACAGCATTGTCGTCAAGATCCGACCCTACAAGAACTTCACTGGATCGTCTGCCCGGGACCCAACGAGGCACTGCCTGCAAGCCTGGAAGCACTGTTCAAACTCTCTGTAGATGCAGACGAAAAACCGCGCTCGCTCGGGCGACTATATGTCCTGAGTGACGTGGGCCTCCTACAGTATGCGGCCTTGATGGAGGCGGCCCACTGCGTCATCGCTAACGACTCGGGCCCCTCTCATCTAGCCGCAGCCGTTACCAAGCATCAGATCACCATCTTTGGTCCCGGCGACCCCGCTGAAACTGGACCCTGGAGCCCGTCTGCCACGGTGCTTGGTGGCAAGGGGATCTGGCCTAGTGTTGATCAGGTGTTATCGGCGATCCCGAAAATCCCGTCGTCTGTGGCTCGGCCATAAAGGCGGGCATAAATTCCGCCTCTGGCTAATAGTTCGGCATGTTTGCCTTGTTCGGCAATACGCCCCTGCTCCAATACGAGGATTCGGTCTGCTCGTTCGATCGTGGAGAGACGATGAGCCACCACGATGGTGGTGCGCCCCTTCATCGCTTTTTCAATCGCTCTTTGCACAGCCTGTTCGGTCAAATTATCCAACGCCGAGGTGGCCTCATCCAAAATCAGGATTGGGGCATTGCGCAGCAAAGCCCGGGCCAAGGCAAGCCTTTGCTTTTGCCCCCCTGAAAAGCGTGCGCCACGCTCACCCGAGCTGCCGTCAAGCTGGCCAGGAAGCTGCGCAATGACCTCCTTGAGCTCAACCTCTTCGAGCACTTGCCAAAGTCGATCATCATCGACTGGGGTGGTCATGCCTAGACAGAGATTATGTCTAACCGATTCATTGAAAAGCATGGTGTCCTGGCTCACCAAGGCCATCTGCCGGCGCAAACTCAGTAGCGACACCTGTGAGCAATCGACACCGTCGATGAAGATTTTTCCTTGAGTAGGCTGGAGCAATCTAGGGATAAGATTAATGAGCGTCGTCTTCCCGCCCCCCGACTCCCCGACCAGGGCGAGCACTTCGTTGGGTCGAATCAACAGGTCAAGGTCGACCAGAGCATCCTGCTCGGCCGCCTCATATCGGAAACTCACTGCGCGAAACTCTATCGCTCCCTGGACGTTTTGTAACTCACGGCCGCCCGGCTCAATCTCGGGCTGGCGATCAATCAACTCGAAGACGCCTTCTGCCGCCGCAATACCGCGCTGCAATTGCTCGTTGATATCCGCCAAATGTTTGAGTGGGGCCAGCAGCATCAACATGGCGGTAATAAAGGATACAAAACCTCCCACCGTAGTTTCATTACGCTGCGTTTGCAATAAGGCAATCGTGACCACCGAAGCCACCGCAATCGAAGCCAATAGTTGGGTGATTGGCGCTGTCGCTCCACTGGCGATCGTGATGCGCATGGCGAAGTTGCGCAGCTTGTCGATGGTCTTGCGAAATCCTCTTTCTACTTGATCGTAGGCCCCGAAAACTTTGATTTCCTTGTATCCGGCAACCGCTTCGTTGACCACACGGGTCAGCTCGCCCGTGTACTCCAAGCTTGAGCGATTGAGATCATGCATGCGCCGACTGTAAACCCGCACGATCAAAGCCATGATGGGTACCAGCACCAGGACGATCAAGGTGAGCTTCCAATTCAGGTAAAGCAACCAGGCCATCAAACTAAGGACAATGAGACTGTCTTTAATCGCGACAGTCACCACCTTGGTCGCCGCCGCCGTTACATTGCCCACTTCAAACACAATTTTTGAGATCAGCAATCCAGACGCGTCCCGCTGGAAGTTCTCGGCGGGTAAGTGCATCATTTTTGCGAACATCTCGCTGCGCAGATCAATCAGCATCTTGTTAGCCAACCAATTCATCGCATAGTTGCTTAAAAAGCTGGCGATGCCTCGGACCAGAAACATACCGACGAGGGCCGCAGGTACGTACCAGAGCGGAAAGCCAGTTTTGTTGACGAAGCCGTTATCGAGAAGCGGCTTGAGCAGTGCTGGGAAAAGTGGCTCGGTCAATGCGGCGATCACCATACTCAGCAGAGCCACCACGAAGGCGATCCGATAAGGCTTGGTGTAGCTTAAAAGGCGCTTATAAACAGCGTAGCTTGATGTCACTGGCATTTCGGAAAAGGTTAACCTGCGAGTTTAACCGAGAGTTCGCAAACGGTTTTTAGGACCGGTGCGAAGCTCCAATTAAAAAGTCGTTAAAATCGGTTCATGATTCTCGATCTTGATGGCCTCTCGCGGCTCCCCACTCTCACCGCACCCTATGACCATTTGGTGATGCCCAACTTTATCAAACTGGAGCATCAAGCCCAGGTCTTGGCAGATTTTCCGGCAATTGCGGATGCAGGACTGTATACCCCGGATGAATTAAACATCTCGGGTCAGTTCGCGCTCACGATGAATGAACTGATGGGGAAAGAATTTGAGCAAGCGCTGTCCAAGTCCTTCAATCTCGACCTCTCTAAATACCCTAAGGTCTATACCGTTCGGGGTCATACCCGTGCCAAGGATGGCAATATTCATACCGACAGCACGACCAAAATCGTCACCGTGCTCTTGTACTTTAACGCGAACCCTTGGCCTCAAGAGACCGGTCGGCTGAGGATCCTGCGAAGTGGCACCGATCTCAACGACTACAGCGAAGAGGTCGCTCCCAGCGGAGGCATGCTTTTGGCCTTCAAAAGGAGTGACAAAAGTTGGCATGGGCATCCACCTTTCGAGGGTGAGCGGCGCGCCATACAGCTCAACTGGGTGACTTCGGACTGGGTTGTGAAGAAGGACGAATTACGGCACAAGCTTTCTGCGAAGCTCAAGGCCATCAAACGAGGCTTGGCTTAAGGAAGCACTGATTCAGTTTATCGCGAAGATTTGCCCGAGGCTAAAGCATGGGCTGGCCCGAAGCCTCTAATGCGCGCGTCAATGCGGCGTTCACCTCGGCAAGGGCCGGGTACAGCCCGACGCCACCAAGACTCTCCGTGAAGCCTCGACCCGTGACGCCTGCCAGCAGCGGATCAAAGTCACAGTAAATTCCAACGGTCGGACGTTCCAGTCCTGCCGCTAAATGAGTGAAACCGGTATCCAGTCCGACCACGACGTGCGCCTCGGCCAGGACGCTTGCCGCCTGAGCAACGCTCAAGAAGGGAGGCACTTGCCCGTCAAACTGCGAGGCGAGATGCTTCGCCATTACTTCTTCCTTGGGGCTTCCCCAAAAAACGACGACCTGATGGCCCAGAGCCCGCAAACGTTGGCCAACCGCGATCCAACGCTCCTCGGGCCAATGCTTTTCCGCTCGACTGGCATGCGGGATCAACAGTGCGAAGCTCGTCAGGCCCGAAAAACTGGAGGGTTGCCAAGCGCTAGGTGCGACTTGAAGACGATAGTCGGGCTTGTTGGTGGGAAGCTTGTAATCCAGAAGTGCAGCGGCCATCGCGCGCGATCTGGGCACCAAATGAAGCGACTTACTCACAGGAGCCTTCCGGCTGTAAAAGAGCGAAGACAGAGGCTCTCTGAGGCCTTGCCAGGCGAAACCCCCTAATGGCCCGTCGGCCTGTGCACCAAGAATAACGCTTTTGGCAATTTGGCCTTGGAAATCCATCACAAGGTCATACGGTGCAGCACGTAGGTTTTGACGAAACTCGGAGAGCGCCCGACGTGTTTCGCCTTTCCAGAGTGACTTTCGCCACTTCCGCCAGGTCACCGGAAATACCTTGCGAACCCCTGGATGCATGGAGGCAATCGAGGCAAAGGGTTTTTCGACTAGCCAATCAATTTCAATGCCCGGCACTTGATCGACCATATCGCTGATCGCGGGCAAGGTCAGCACCACATCACCCATCGAGGTGACTCGAACCACAAGCACTCGCATATCGACGCGCTCTAGCCAGCCTTGCGTTCGGCGAGCAGCACAGGATTCATGCTGGCATCGTTATACATTTTGAACTGACGATAGATCTTGAAGTAGGCATGGCCGGCGTGAGTATCTGCCAGTAGTCGGTCCAAGCAGTTTCCTAGATCTTGTCTTTGCTCGAACAATCTGGCCAATTTAATACCGGTAGTTTCCAGGAACTTTTCATCAACGTCCTCGCGCTGCAGTTGCCAACTCATCGCCTTCATCTTCAAAGCCATAATCGACATTCGATCAATCATACTTCCGGCAGTTTCGCTATTGAGCCTCGCTCCCGGTCTTGCCAGACTGACCGGGGCGCTAGAGCCTACCGATGCTGCACCCACCAAGCCCAAGGCGATCAACAAGAACTCATCCACACGCTCGGTTGCATCATTGCGAGCTTGGTTAAAGCCATCGATATGGCGCTTGTTGAGCGCGATCTCGGTGTCGCTGACCTGGGTCCGCCGAGCAAGATCCTCTTCGTCCCACAGCAGGCAATTGTTGCGATGATTCTCGGCGATCCAGCGCCAAACGTCTTGGCGTGCTTGATATTCCTCGGGCTCTGCTTCGGGTGGCCATGAAGTTTCAGCTAGTCGCGCATCGTGAAACGCCGCAACATTCTGACAATTCACGGGTCGCGCATCATTCATCGGGAATTCAGATTTTTGTGGTTGATTCATTGTTTAAGTTCAGGGAAAGTCAAACGGTTGTCGTGTCGCCAAGGCTTGCGCCTGTTCAATCAGCAAATTTAATACTCCACTTCGACCGAGCAAGGTTTGAGACGCTGGGCAATCGCACTCACCAAGGCCGGATCGGCGCGAACCCGCCAGGCGTCACCGAGCTGCAAGCTACAGGTACCACAAGCGTCCTGGATATCCAGAATCACAGGCAAGGATCCCAAGAAAGGACTGAGCACATTTCTCAACCCTAGACCATCCACACCGTTATGCACCTCACTCATGCGAATGCGCAAGGCTTTGCCAAACTCTTGACGCGCTTGCCCAAGGTCAAGTACCCGATCCACATGGATGCGAAAACCACCCGAATAATCGTCCTTGCTAATCTTGGCTTGAATCACCAGAAGCTCGTCCTCACGGACAATGCTTCTATGTTTTTCATAGAGCTCGTTATACAAAGGAATTTCCATGGACCCACTGGCATCGTCCAGCATCACAACCAGCATCTTGCCGCGTCGTGTCATTTGGGTGCGCAGCGAGGCCACAATGCCAGCGATCCAAATCAGTGGCTGGCCAGGCGCGACATCCTTAAGCTTTGTTCTTGCAAAACGGCGCACTTCTTTCTCGTGTTCTGAAAAGAGATGCCCGCTCAGGTAAAAGCCCAGTGCCTGCTTTTCTTCTTGTAAGCGTTGTCGCTCAATCCAAGTGGTCGCTTCGATCCATTGCGGCGCCGAGCCGGAGGAAGGATCGTCGTCGCCGAACAAGCTGACCTGATTAATCGAGGCCAATTGGGCATCCGCCGAGTCCATGGCTCGCCCCACATTGGCGAGGAGTTTGCCTCGGTTGGCATCCATGCCATCAAACGCGCCGGAGCGTACCAGCGCTTCAATCGCACGACGATTGACCTGCTTGCGGTCGACGCGAGCACAGAAATCAAATAGGTCTTTAAAAGGTGCTTGCTCACGGGCTTGAATAATATTGAGCACAGCATTTTGCCCGCAACCCTTGACCGCGCCTAAGCCATAGCGAAAAGAGGCCTTCACTCCAGGCACATTGACGGGCTCGAAAAAGTACTGGGAAAGATTCACATCTGGCCCCAAAACCCGCACTCCATTGGTCTTGGAATCCGCGACAAAGAGTTGCACCTTGTCGGTATCGTCCATATCGGCCGACAGAGTTGCCGCCATAAACTCGGCTGGGTAATGGGCCTTCAACCAAGCGGTGTGATAAGTCACCACCGCATAAGCCGCAGTATGAGACTTATTAAAGCCGTACTCGGCAAACATCGCCATCAAGTCAAAGAGCTGATTGGCAAGCGCTTCGCGGTACTCCTTTTTCTTCGCACCCTCGACAAAAATACTGCGGTGCTCGGCCATCTCGGCAGCATTTTTTTTGCCCATGGCACGGCGCAACAAATCGGCACCACCCAGCGTATAGCCCCCAACGATCTGTGCGATCTGCATCACCTGCTCCTGATACACAATCACGCCATAAGTCGGCTCGAGTGTTTTCTGTAGATCAGGATGAAAGTATTCAATTTTTTGTTGACCTTTTTTTCGCAAAATAAAGTCGTCAACCATGCCAGAGCCCAGAGGCCCGGGTCGGTACAAAGCCAGGACCGCGATGATGTCCTCAAAGCGGTCTGGTTGAAGCTTTTTCAGGAGCTTCTTCATCCCATCGCTTTCCACCTGGAAAATGGCATTGGTATTGGCATCGCGTAGCACCTGATAGGCGGCCGGGTCGTCAAACTTTAGTGTTTGTAAATCCAGGCCTAAATCAGGATGGCGCTTGGCAATGTAGCGAACCGCCAAATCAATAATCGTTAAGTTGCGTAAACCCAAAAAGTCGAACTTCACCAAGCCGACGGCTTCCACATCGTCTTTGTCGTACTGGCTTACGACCGTAGAGTCAGCGCCGGGTTGCTTGTACAGCGGACAAAAATCAGTCAGCTTTCCAGGCGCGATCAAGACTCCGCCGGCATGCATCCCTACATTACGAATTAAATCCTCGAGCGGTCCGGCCAGGGCCAATAGCTCACGGACCTCGTCTTCATTTTCTTCGCGCTCTTTGAGAAGTGGCTCTTGCTCGCGCGCCTTCGCCAGCGACAAAGGTTTGTTCTGCACCACGGGAATCAGCTTGGAGAGTTGATCACAAAAGTTATAGCCCATATCGAGCACGCGACCCGCATCTCGAATCACCGCCTTGGACGCCATCGTACCAAAGGTGGCAATTTGCGAAACAGCTTGAGCGCCGTAGCGTTGGCGCACATAGTCAATCACTTTGTAGCGATTGTCTTGGCAAAAGTCGATATCGAAGTCGGGCATCGACACCCGTTCTGGATTCAAGAAACGCTCGAAGAGCAAAGCGTATGGTATGGGGTCTAGATCGGTGATGCCCAACGAATACGCCACCAAAGATCCTGCGCCCGAGCCACGCCCTGGCCCGACCGGCACTTCGTTTTTCTTCGCCCAATTGATAAAGTCGGCGACAATCAGGAAATAGCCCGAGAAACCCATCTCGACAATGGTGTCGCATTCAAAAGATAGCCGCGCCTGATAGAACGCCTGATGTGACTCGCGCACCGCTGCGTCAGGAAATATTTTAAGCATGCGCTCCTGCAATCCCTGCTCGGAAAGCGTGCGCATATAGGCATCCAGAGGCTGCCCTTCAGGAGTAGGGAAATCGGGTAAGAAAGCCTTACCCAAGGTCATGCTGACATTACACATTTCAGCGATGCGCACAGAGTTCTCAAGGGCCTGAGGTAAATCCGCGAAGAGCTGAGTCATCTGCTCCTGAGTCTTGAAATACTGTTGGTCACTAAAGCGCTTGCTGCGCCGGGGATTCGCGAGAATCTCGCCTTCAGCAATACACACACGGGCCTCATGCGCGCGAAATTCCTCAGGCGCTAGAAACTGCACCGGATGTGTCGCCACCAAGGCAATGCCCAACTTGGCTGCCAGCTTGGCGACCTGGCGCACATGTCGCTCATCCTGATCGCGACCAGCGCGCTGCACTTCTAGAAAATAAGCCCCTGGAAAGCGCATCAGCCAAGCTTGCGCCAAGGCTTCAGCCGCCGCTTCACGGTCGGAATTCAAGCTCTGCCCGACATCACCATCAGCGCCGCCCGAGAGCACGATCAAGCCCAAGTTGCCCGCCACATCGCCTTGATCAAACCACTCCATCAAAAACTCACCGCGACCTCGGTACTCGTTTTCGATCCAGGCGCGGCTCAGCAATTCGCAAAGCCGCAGGTAACCGGTACGGCTCTTTGCGAGGAGCAGGGCCTTAAACGGACGATCCCGCTCTTTGGGGTTGGTAATCTGAATATCTACACCCAAGATCGGCTTGATGCCCTTGGCGCGTGCCGCTTTGTAAAACTTGATCCAGCCAAAAGTGTTACATAAGTCAGTAACCGCTACCGCTGGCTGGCCATCTTTTAGAGCGGCGTCCACCAAACCATCCAAGCGGACGATGGAATCTGTCACGGAGTATTCGCTGTGGACTCTTAAATGCACGAAGTTCATCACTGCATTTTACTAGGGAAGCCATGAGTCAGGCTCCAGGACCGGACTCTTATAATGCTGCCCATGTTTCTCAATCTTGCAACTTATCGTTTTGTCGACCTCCAGAATCTACCCGAACTCAAGGCACAGTTCGAGGCTTGGGGCGAGCATTTTCAACTGAAAGGCACCGTGCTACTGGCTGACGAAGGCATCAACGGCTTTCTTAGCTGTTCGCGCGAGTCATTTGAAGGGCTACAAAAGGAACTGAATCGTGATCCGCGCTTAGCCGGTCTGGATTGGAAAGAGAGTCTTTCGGCAACCCAGTCGTTCAAACGCTGGAAGGTCAAAATCAAGCCCGAGATTGTCACGTTCAAGAAAGACGGCATTCGCCCGGGCCAACAACGCGCCGAGAGCGTAACGCCGAGCACCTTGAAGCGCTGGCTGGATCAGGGCCACGATGACCAAGGCAGGCCCGTCAGACTTCTCGATACGCGTAATGATTTTGAAGTTGCGCAAGGCTCGTTCGAGCAGGCAATGGACCCTGATATTCAAAAATTTAGCGATCTTCCGGCCTGGATCGCTGAGCAAGACGAGTGTCTCAAAAAAGAACGTATTGTGAGTTTTTGCACAGGCGGAATTCGCTGCGAGAAATCCGCCTTGTACATGGCCGCACAGGGTTACGAAAAAGTCAGCCAACTTGAGGGCGGCATTTTGCGCTACTTTGAAGAAGTAGGCACCGACCATTGGCGTGGCAGCCTGTTTGTGTTTGATGATCGACGTGGTGTAGATCCATCATTGAAGCCTGTCAAGGAAGCGAATTCGATTCTAGGCGCCGCCGATGCAATCTCACTGCATTCAGCTTCTTCCAACCCAAGGTCCTAAGGACTCTTTGAATCCATCTCCACTTCCTCCCCGGGTTCAAGCCAGTGACTTGACGGGCATCGAAGGCGTCTTTACGGATGTGGACGACACGCTCACAAAAGGCGGTCGACTGAGCGCCAAGACCTTTTCGATGTTGTGGCAATTGCGCGAAGCGGGCATTCCAGTGGTTCCGGTCACGGGGCGATCTTTCGGTTGGGCGCACATGATGCTGTCACAGTGGCCGGTCGAAGCGGTGATCGCGGAAAGTGGCGGCCTTTACCTTCATCGCAGCCCTTCCGTGAAAATCCCAAGCCATGGCGTCGACCCAGAATCCGCTCTCATGCAAGCCTCACTCAAGGTGGAGTTTTTCGACACCCCGCAAAGAGTCTCGATAGAGCGCCAACGGCTTATGTCCACCTGTCAGAGCCTTCTATCAAGCTACCCCCTATTGCGCTTTGCGAGCGATAATATCTTGCGCCAAGTCGACGTTGCCATCGACTACTGCGAGGAGGTTCCTCGGGTTCCCATGACCATGGTCCAGGAAGTGATTCAAGCCCTGCGTCAGGAAGGTTTTCAAGCACGCAACAGCACCGTCCATATCAACGCTTGGCATGGCCTTTTTGACAAGGGGCCCATGGCGCTTAGATACTTAATGGAAGTCAGGAACCTCGCGGCCACGCAGGCACAGGAGCGCTGGGCCTTCATCGGCGACGCACCCAACGACCGATCCATGTTCGCAATGTTCCCCAAATCGGTGGCGGTGGCCAACATTCAGCCTTTCATCAGGGAAATGGGGCACGACCGCCCCCAATGGCTCACCGGGGCATCGCATGGCGAAGGCTTCGTGGAGTTTGCACGATTGCTCCTTCAAGCTCGGCAATCCCTGAAAACGTGAAGAAATACCTGGCCGCACCGACGAACGGTCTATAGAGTTCGATCTATGGACAGCGCTATCACGTGGAAGCGGTAATGCGGTCTGGTTAGTTTGTTTGGAACTCCTAGGACATTTCAAAAGCTCGGCACCTGCCGGGCTTTTTTTGTGCTCGTTTTGTTCTGAAACGAATGGCTTTGCTTCGAACATTGCAAATTAGTTCACGACTTGCCCCTAAGCTGGCTCTTGCAGCGTTAATTAATGCGCTTCGGTATGGCACCTTCCATTCAACAATAGCGATCAGGTTCGATCAATCTTTTTCCTGGTACCGGCATTCTTACTGCGCTCGCTGGCACGGTTGCGGCGGGCACCTGGGTCGACTCCTTCATGATTGACTACCAACCGTCCACCCTCTTTCAAGGCGTTCAGGGAAGTGTCACTTTCTCACAAAGGATTCTCGCGGTCGTCTATAGTCAACCAGGTTTTGGAGCGACTGGCTACTTGGAAAATTCGAGCACGGCGTACTCCTATGCTGGCTTGTACGGCATCGAGCCCGCACTAGGAGATCAACTTTCCTTCTCCGGCAACACGGTGAATTTCCGCTTTCTGACCTCGCCGCTGGCCAGCGACGACCATCTACGAGTGATCACCGAAGTGCCCCTTCCAGCCACATTGGCACTACTAGGCCTGGGAAGTCTTGGACTCCTGGTCACTCGCAAAAAAATAGCGGCGGCGCAGGCCAAATCTTAAATCAGCGTGCCCGCTGAGGGGACTCACACAAGTTTTTGGGCGACGCTTGCAATACGAGCGCCGTAAGAAAATCCAGTATCCACATCGCCCTGGGGTGGGCTTTGCTCAGGCGGGAGATTATCCGCTTGGGCCATCACACCCACGCTCGAGCCCAAGCGATTTAAAGCATAGGGATCGCCCGGCTTTGCGCCGGGCATCAGGCCGGTACCCACCCAAATCATCGAATGCTGCATGGCCAGGACATTGAAGTAATTCAAGGTTGAGAGCTTGTCGCCACTCATATTTAGGGAACATGTAAACCCTCCCGCGACCTTGTCCTTCCACCCTTGGGTAAACCAGACTTTCGCACTGGCATCAGCAAAGGCCTTAAAGGGTGCACTCGCGCCTCCCATGTACGTGGGCGCGCCAAAGACGATGGCTTGGGCACGACCCATCTCCTCCCAGTCGCTGTCCTTCAAAGCCGATACGTCGATGGAAACGGCTTGCGCACCTTGTACGGAGCACACCCCTGAAGCCACGGCAACCGCGATTTTCTTGGTGTGACCATATCCGGAGTGATAGGCCACTACGACCTTGATTGATTTTTGATTCATTAGTTTTCCGTTTCTTTCTCGTTAATTTGCGATGATTCGGGTAGGTCAAATACGAGCACTTCCGCGTCCTGACCCGCTTTCAAAGTAAGGCTTGGCACATCTTTCATCATCAAGGCGTCGCCCGCCTGCAGGGCTTGTCCGTTCACGTTGAGCTGGCCTTTGATCAAATGGATATAGCCCAGTCGCATTGGCGCCAGAGCTAATTGAGCCTGTTCCGCGCCATCAAACAAACCAGAGTACAACTTCGCATCCTGCTGAATCGTTACTGAGCCCGCTTCGCCATGCTCGGAGGCCACGAGTCGGAGCTGACCACGCTTGGAGGCCACATCAAAATGCTTTTCTTCATAGCCCGGAGGGTTACCACTTTTGCTGGGCTGAATCCATATTTGTAGGAAGTGGGTTTCACCCCTTTGCTCGTGATTGGACTCGGAGTGTTGTACACCGGTTCCTGCGCTCATCCTTTGCACATCGCCGGGGTGAATGACCGAGCCGTTGCCCATATTATCCTGATGAGCCAAAGCACCCTTCAGCACATAGCTGATAATTTCCATATCGCGATGGCCATGGGTTCCGAAACCGGTGCCCGGCGCGATGCGATCCTCGTTGATGACCCGTAGGGGGCCAAAACCCATAAAGTTTGGATCGTGATACCCGGCAAAGGAAAAACTATGGAAAGATTTCAGCCAGCCGTGATCTGCAAAGCCGCGCTGGTTCGATGTACGAAGGTCAATCATTGGAGCTCCTGTCTTGGTCGTCCACCTGAGCCGAAAATGGCTCGAGGGATTCATCATAATCAATTTGCAGCGTCAAAATAACGCTATTATTAGAATCTAATCATCAAAATATTTGATCAATCATAAAAATGCTGACCCTCGACGCCATAGTCGCCCTCGACATGATCGCCCGCAAAGGAAGCTTCGCAGGCGCCGCCAAGGTCTTGGGCAAGGTACCTTCCGCTCTCTCCTATCAAATTCGCAAACTGGAAGACGAGTTGGACGCCCTGCTTTTTGATCGCCGCTCTCGTAAAGTCACTCTGACGACTGCGGGTGAAATGCTCCTCTCGCAAGGCCGGGAGTTGCTCAATACGGTGGACCTGATTCAGGCGCAGGTCAAGGAATCGGCGAGTGGCTGGGAACAACAACTGAGAATCACTTGTGATGGTGCGCTGCCATTGTCCCAACTGCATGCTCTCGTCAAAGACTTTGATCGACTCGCTTGCCCGACTCAACTCACTATTCAACAGGAGGTGCTGGACGGGTGCTGGGAAAGCTTGCTCGACTCGCGCTGCGATCTGTTGATTGGAGCGCTCGAAGACGCGCCTGGTGAAGTCTTTAGCTCCGGGCAAATTAGCGTCAGAGCGTTCGGCAAAATCGACTTTGTTTTTTGTGTGGCCCCTAACCACCCTTTGGCGCACGGCGATACCAGTAAGGCCTTGTCGCCAGAAGACCTCCGGACCCATCGCGCTGTCGCGGTGGCCGATAGCGCCCGTCGCCTGAAACCCAGAACAATGGGCCTTCTGAGCGGCCAACCCGTATTGACCGTCGCCACCATGAATCAAAAGCTCGAGGCCCAAATCGCAGGCTTGGGGATTGGCTACCTGCCCAAATATCTCGCCTTGAACCATCTCAAATCAGGGCAGCTCATCGAGCGAAGAGTTGCTGAGCCCAAGCCTTCTTCTTCGACCACCTACGCCTGGCGGCGTACCCGCCCTGGGAAGGCACTGAGCTGGTGGCTCTCCAAACTGGAGGTTGCTCAGGTTCGAAGGCGCCTGCTCCTCAGCCCGCCTGGAGCTTCTTCGTGAGCGCAAGCCCCACCTACATTGGGCGCTTTGCACCCAGTCCAAGCGGCCCCTTGCATCGAGGCTCATTAGTAGCCGCCATGGCCAGCTATCTTGACGCGAGGGCGCATAGTGGTCGATGGTTGTTACGCATCGAAGATATCGATCAGGGACGTAGTCGAGCGCAGTTCAGTGTGCAAATCATTACAGACCTGTCAAGGCTCGGGTTTCAGTTCGAACCGGGTCCGTGGTATCAGTCGCAACGCGCAACGCGCTATCAAAAGGCCTTCGAAACCTTACGAGGCATGCATCGGGTTTACGCCTGCCTCTGTAGCCGCAAAGAGATTGAAGACTCAAGAATTCTGAGTCCGCCTGATTTCGCCCCACTTCGGCTCGCGCTGCACGCACTGTCCATGTCGTCAAGTGTCTATCCCGGTACATGTCGTCGACTGTTTGAATCCGGCCAATTCCCCGCGAAGCAAGCGATTCGGGCGTGGCGGCTAAAGCTTGAGCCG
>JAYUOT010000266.1:0-5602 GCA_043760705.1 Betaproteobacteria bacterium | reverse complement strand
TTACCGGCCGTCCTCGCGGAACCTTCCGCAAGTTCGGACTGGCCCGCCTCAAGTTGCGTGATATCGCGATGCGTGGTGAGGTCCCCGGTCTAACCAAGGCCAGCTGGTAAGCGAGGAACAATTATGAGCATGAGCGACCCTATCGCCGATATGTTCACCCGCATCCGCAATGCGCAGATGGTGGCGAAGAAATCGGTAACAATGCCCTCCTCCAAAGTCAAGGTAGCTATCGCTAGCGTCTTGAAGGATGAAGGTTATATTGACGGATACGATATTAAGAGTGAAGGCGGTAAGTCTGAGCTGTTTGTCACGTTGAAGTATTACGCAGGCAAGCCTGTCATCGAGAAAATCGAGCGGATTTCCCGCCCGGGACTTCGCGTTTACAAAGGCCGCCATGGCATTCCCACCGTGATGAACGGTTTGGGCATCGCCATCATGACCACCTCTAAAGGCATCATGACTGATCGCAAAGCACGAGCCGGTGGCTTGGGTGGCGAAGTCATTGCCTACGTAGCGTAAGGGGTTGGTATGTCACGCGTAGGTAAACAACCCATTACTATTCCAGCCGGTGTCGAAGTGACATTGGGTTCGGAAGCGATTAGTGTGAAAGGCAAGTTAGGCACGCTAAGTCAGCGTTTGCATCCCAAAGTGCTGATCAAGCAAGATGCATCTGTCTTAACCTTCGAAGTGGCTGATTCTTCAGCCCAAGCGAATGCGATGAGTGGCACCATGCGTGCACTGGTTGCCAACATGGTTCAAGGCGTTGATAAAGGCTTTGAAAAGAAACTTACCTTGGTCGGCGTCGGCTATCGCGCTGCCGCTCAGGGTGATGTAGTAAATTTACAAGTGGGTTACTCCCACCCGGTTAACCACAAGATGCCTGCAGGCGTGAAGGTTGCGACTCCAACGCAAACCGAAATCATCGTCTCAGGGGCCAACCGTCAACAAGTTGGTCAGATCGCTGCGGAAATCCGCGCATGGAAGAAGCCCGAGCCCTACAAAGGCAAAGGCATTCGTTATGCGGATGAAGTAGTGATCATCAAGGAAACCAAGAAGAAATAAGGCGTAAAACATGGACAAGAAAGTTGCTCGCCTGCGTCGCGCACGTCAAACCCGGCTCAAAATTGCTGAGTTGCGTGTCAGTCGCCTCACGATTTATCGCTCAAATACCCACATCTACGCCAGTATCATTGACGAGACGGGTACCAAAGTTTTGGTGACAGCATCCTCAAACGATGTGGCTGCCAAAGCTGAGCTTAAGGTTGCAAACGGGAATGGCGGTAACGTCGTTGCCGCAACCCTAGTGGGTAAGTTGGTCGCCGAGAAAGCGCTCAAAGCAGGAATTTCAAGCGTAGCGTTTGATCGCGCTGGCTACCGTTATCACGGACGTGTTAAGGCTTTGGCCGATGCAGCCCGCGAAGCCGGACTTAAGTTCTAAGTTACGGCGCAATAGGAAATCACATGGCAAAAGTTCAAGCACGTGTCAATAGCGAAAACGACGATGGTCTTCGCGAGAAGATGATCGCGGTCAACCGTGTCACCAAAGTGGTGAAGGGTGGACGGATCATGGGCTTCGCAGCACTCACCGTTGTTGGTGATGGCGATGGCCGCATCGGTATGGGTAAGGGTAAGGCGCGCGAGGTGCCGGTCGCTGTTCAAAAAGCGATGGAAGAAGCCCGTCGTCAGATGTTCAAGATTTCGTTGAAAAACGGTTCTGTGCAACATCGCATCGAGGGTCGCCACGGCGCCGCTCGCGTGTTTCTGGCTCCCGCGCCTGAAGGTACTGGCATTATCGCTGGTGGCCCCATGCGTGCAGTATTCGAAGTGATTGGTATCACGAACGTTGTGGCGAAGAGCCACGGTTCTTCCAATCCCTACAACATGGTTCGCGCCACACTCGATGCCTTCCGGCAAATGACCACTCCTGCCGAAGTTGCGGCAAAGCGTGGCAAGAGCCTCGAAGATATCCTGGCCTAATTAGCCAGCTTCGCGACACTTCAAGGTAAAGATCCATCATGGACAAGAAGACCGTTAAAGTCACATTGGTTCGCAGCCCCAACGGCACACGCGGCTCGCATAAAGCGACCGTATTGGGTCTGGGCCTGAAAAAGATTCGTCAAACCCGCGAGTTAGAAGACACTCCTGCCGTGCGCGGCATGATCAATAAGGTCTCCTATCTTGTGAAGGCTGAATAAGCCCACGCCGAAATAATTAACGCCTAAATACTTAAGCGAAAAGATCATGCGTCTCAATACAATTGCGCCCGCTGAAGGCGCCAAGCATCCTAAGAAACGGGTCGGTCGTGGTATCGGTTCGGGCCTGGGTAAAACTGCAGGTCGCGGCCACAAGGGCCAAAAATCCCGTTCGGGCGGATTCCACAAGGTTGGTTTTGAAGGCGGTCAAATGCCTTTGCAACGTCGTCTGCCCAAGCGTGGCTTTAACTCCATGGCGGCCGGGTTGAATGTGCAGTTACGTTTGACGGATTTGCAAAAACTGGCGGCAACGGACATCGATATGTTGGTCCTTGAGCAAGCCGGTCTGATCGACAATCTGAGTTTGAGCGCCAAGGTGTTCTTGTCGGGTTCGATCGACCGCAAAGTGAATTTGAAGGGCATTGGCGCGACTAAAGGCGCTAAGGCTGCGATTGAAGCGGCGGGTGGCACGGTTGAGGCTTTGGCTGAAAAAGTCAAAGTGCGCAAGCTACCCAAGAAGGTTTGAGTTCGAGCCTTTCGAACTCACCCTAAACACTCCATAAGAACTCAGCGTGTCAGCTAATTCCTCCGTACTGTCGAGAGCATCAAAATCCGGCGATTTAAAGAGTCGCCTGATTTTCTTGTTGCTGGCTTTGGTGGTGTATCGCCTGGGCGCGCACATTCCTGTGCCTGGTATTGATCCTGACCAGTTGGCGGCTTTGTTCAAGAGCCAATCGGGCGGTATCCTGGGCATGTTCAACATGTTTTCGGGCGGTGCGCTGTCACGCTTTACAATCTTTGCCCTGGGCATCATGCCCTACATTTCGGCGTCGATTATCTTCCAGCTATTGACGGTGGTGGTGCCCTCGCTCGAGGCGATCAAGAAGGAAGGCGAAGCCGGTCGTCGCACGATTACCAAGTACACGCGTTGGGCCACCGGCGCACTGGCGACCTTCCAGGCGCTTGGCATTGCGGTCGCCCTTGAAGCTCAGCCGGGTCTCGTGATTGATCCCGGTGTTGTGTTCCGCTTTGTGACCGTGGTGTCGCTGGTGACTGGCACGATGTTTCTGATGTGGTTGGGTGAGCAAATTACCGAGCGCGGTTTAGGGAACGGTATTTCGATTCTGATTTTCGCAGGCATTGCTGCCGGCTTGCCGGGTGCTTTGGCCGGTATGGGCTCTTTGGTAAGTACCGGTGCGATGAATCCCTTCGCAGCGATTCTGATTGTGCTCATCGTTTTGGCGGTCACCGCTTTGGTTGTATTTGTAGAGCGCGGTCAGCGCAAGATCACGGTGAACTATGCCAAGCGTCAGGTCGGTAACCGCGTTTTTCAAGGTCAGACCTCGCACTTGCCTTTGAAGCTGAATATGGCGGGTGTCATTCCTCCGATTTTTGCTTCGTCGATTATTTTGTTTCCTGCGACGATTGCTCAGTGGTTTACCTCCGGCGATGTCAGTAACCCAGTGGTTCGTTTCATTAAGGATTTGGGCGCCACGCTGGCCCCAGGTCAGCCGGTGTACATCATGTTGTATGCCATTGCAATTATCTTCTTCTGCTTCTTCTACACCGCTCTTGTATTTAACAGTCGTGAAACGGCCGATAACTTGAAGAAGAGTGGTGCCTTGCTGCCGGGTATTCGTCCCGGCGAGCAAAGCGCTAAATATATTGACAAGATTTTGATGCGTTTGACCATGGTGGGTGCAATCTATATTGCCCTGGTGTGTCTTTTGCCTGAATTCTTGGTATTACGTTGGAACGTCCCCTTCTATTTTGGTGGTACTTCCTTGTTGATTATTGTGGTTGTGACGATGGATTTCATGACCCAGGTGCAGGCTTACCTGATGTCTCATCAGTATGAAAGCTTGCTGAAAAAGGCAAACGCCAAGTAATGAGTAAAGAAGATTTCATTCAAATGCAGGGAGAGGTTTCCGAGAACCTTCCCAACGCAACGTTTCGAGTGAAGTTGGAGAACGGACATGTGGTCCTGGCCCACATTTCCGGCAAGATGAGAATGAACTACATCCGGATATTGCCGGGTGACAAGGTGACAGTCGAACTGACGCCTTATGACTTGAGTCGCGCACGTATTGTGTTCCGCGCGCGATAGTCGAGAAGTTTGAGTGAGTCGCTGGGTTCGATCAGTAGTTTCTAAGAGTTGTAAAGAAAAAGTTTTAGGGGTATAGGCAATGAAAGTAGCAGCATCAGTCAAAAAGATCTGTCGCAATTGCAAAGTGATTAAGCGCAATGGTGTGGTTCGTGTGATTTGTAAAGATCCACGTCACAAGCAGCGTCAAGGATAAGGACTCAAGCATGGCACGTATTGCAGGTATAAATATTCCGGACCGTCAGCATACCGAAATCGGTTTGACGGCGATCTACGGTATTGGACGCACTCGCGCTCGCGGCATTTGTGCAGCAGCCGGTGTTCCAGTCACCAAGAAAATCAAAGATTTGAACGACGCTGAGCTCGAGCGCATTCGCGACGAGATCAACAAGTTCAACGTCGAGGGTGATCTTCGCCGTGAACTGACCATGTCGATCAAGCGCTTGATGGACCTGGGCTGCTATCGCGGTCTGCGTCATCGTCGCGGCTTGCCAGTGCGCGGTCAGCGTACTCGCACGAATGCTCGTACCCGCAAGGGTCCGCGTAAGGCCGCTATGGCCATGAAGAAATAATTGGAGTGATGAGAAATGGCTAAAGCCCAACAATCAGCCAACAGCGGTAGCCGTGTCCGCAAAAAGGTTCGTAAGAACGTTTCTGATGGCATCGCTCACGTTCACGCTTCGTTCAATAACACCATCATCACGATTACCGACCGTCAAGGCAATGCCTTGTCGTGGGCGACATCGGGCGGTGCTGGTTTTAAAGGATCGCGTAAATCGACTCCGTTTGCAGCTCAGGTGGCTTCCGAAGCCGCTGGTCGAGCCGCTCAAGAGTGCGGGATCAAGAACCTCGATGTCTTGATCAAGGGCCCAGGCCCAGGTCGCGAGTCATCAGTGCGTGCATTGAACGCTTTGGGCATCAAGATTTTGTCGATCTCCGACATTACGCCGGTGCCTCATAACGGTTGCCGTCCTCCGAAAAAGCGTCGTATCTAGTCAAAAAAGATCAGGCGGTCGGACGAAATGCTTCGTACGACGCTGATGCAAGGTGCCTTTTCACCGAGGCACCTTTATTGTTTTTTAGTGGAGCGGGTTTAGCCTGCTGCAAGCCCACCGTTCACCACCCATCCAGCTATTGTTGGGAGGTTTCTAAAAGTGTGAACTAACCGTAACTGCAAAGTTGCGTATTTGAGAAAGGAAGTCCTACCGTGGCACGTTACCTAGGACCTAAGGCCAAGTTATCTCGGCGCGAAGGTACAGATCTATTTTTAAAGAGCGCTCGTCGCGCCCTGGACAGCAAGTCCAAG
>JAYUOT010000265.1:0-2799 GCA_043760705.1 Betaproteobacteria bacterium | reverse complement strand
TACACCGCGCGGCTTTCAGCCCGCGGCACGGCGCAACATCTGCTGCTCTCCAAAGCCTTGGAGGACATGAGCGATGGCAAAAGCCAAACCAGGTTGCTATCGCTCTTGCAACCCGTGCAGCTTGCCAGTGTGCAGTGTGCATGGTTGCGCGCTATGGTGGACGGCGGAGAGATTTATCACCCACTTCGCTGGTCGGCCTTTGAGGCCTATCAATTTCTGTGCGATGTACCGAAGCTAGAGGCCGCCGGTATTTTAGTTCGCACACCACGCACCTGGGCCGCAGGCCGACCCGCTCGCCCCACCGTCAAAGCCAGCGTGGGGGCGAAAGCGCCCTCGATGTTGGGCCAAGACGCCCTACTTGATTTCAACATGGAAGTCACGCTCAATGACGAGACGCTAAGCGCGTCCGATATTGAAGCGCTCCTCAGAGGCAGTGATGGGCTGCAGATGTTGCGCGGCCAATGGGTCGAGGTGGATCGCAAGAGACTGTCGCGCATGTTGCAGCATTTCCGAAGCTTGGAGGAGGCTTCCCAAGCAGGTGGCGTGCCCCTCGTGCAAGGCCTGCGCTTAATCGCTGGAGCTTCGCTTGATCCTGGGGCCGATCAAGCCAATGCGGACCCGGCCGATGCCGATTGGGCGCAGATGGTTGCCGGCCCCTGGCTGGCAGAAACGTTACAAGGCCTGCGCCAACCCGAAGGCTTAGCTCACATTAGCGCTGGTGAGGCCCTGAAGGCTACCTTGCGTCCGTATCAAGAATTTGGCGTGCGCTGGCTTTACCTACTCACACGGCTGGGTTTAGGGGCTTGCCTTGCTGACGACATGGGTCTGGGTAAAACCATACAGGTGCTCGCCCTATTACTGGTTTTGAAAGCTGAGCAAGGGCCGACCCGCTCCACCCGGTCGACCACCGTGTTGCGCGCCTTACCTTCAGCTCCCAGCCTGTTGCTTGTACCTGCAACACTGCTGTCCAATTGGGCCGCCGAAGCGGAACGTTTTGCACCCAGCTTGCGCGTACTGATTGTGCATCCCTCGGCAATGCCGGGTGCTGAACTGCGCGCCTTGGATGCCGAAAAAATCAGTAAGACAGATTTGGTCGTCACCAGCTACGGCACGCTTTTGCGGTGGCCACTTGCCGAGCAAATCAATATGTTCTGTAGCTGCCCGGATTACGCGGGTCTGTGTAAGCATGTTGCCGCAGTGCTATACGGTGTAGGCGCGCGACTTGAGCAACATCCTGAAATGCTGTTTAACTTGCGTGGAGTGGATGCTAAGGATCTGATTGCACAGGTGGGAGCGGCTGGATTGTCACCTGGCAAGAAGGGGGTGGGTACAGCTAAGGTGCTTGAAAGCGATGCGCTGGGGGATGTGTTTGGGCTTGAGATGGCCGACAGCGAGCGCTCCGCCTAAGAAAAAATTAGCCTAGCGCAAGTCTGCCACCCTCCAATCACACCAAACGAACCGGCCCCGTATATTGCGCCACAAGATCGTCGGCGGTGAGCAGAATAATACCCTCGACCAAAGCCTGCGCGACAAGCAGGCGATCGAAAGGGTCCTTGTGAATCGCCGGTAATTCCGCAACCGCAAGCGCGTGCTCACCAGTGATGGCTAGTTCGGCGTACCCATTGTCTTTCAGCTCCCGTCGCAGCACACGAGGGTTCACCACAAAGTCTTCGCGACCCAGCCCACTCTTAATTGTGATTTCCCAAAGGCTCGCGGCACTGAAAAACAAATCGTTAGCCGGATCGCTGATCAGAGAGCGTGCAGCGGGTGAAAGCTGACTCGGAACGCCAGAAGCCCAAAGTAAAAGGTGGGTGTCGAGTAAAAGTTTCATCAGTCAATGCCAAAGAGCTTTTCGATATCTTGCTGTCCCATGCGATCAAAATCAGTCGGCACCTTAAGCTGACCGCTCATGAAACCGATTCTTTTAACGGCCACTGGGTCAGGCGGTTCAATGCGAGTCACTTTCACTAGTGGTTTACCAGCCTTCGCAATAATGAACGGCTCACCCTTGACCGCGTTCTCTATAAGTCTGGAAAGATTGGTTTTGGCGTCGTGAATGTTGAATGTTTGCATAGCAGGCAAAATATGCGTGAATGAAAAAGATCAAAAAAAACCAAGTCAAGTAAACTAAGTCAAGTAGACTAAGTTTATGCCACAAAACGAATTTTATCAAGCCCATTATTTGGCGCCCCATCTCGTGCGGGCCCTTCGAGTAGGGCCGTGCCGGACGAGCAAACGCCGCGATCCATAAAAGCTAAGTCGTCCCGAACCACCCCACCTCGGTTTACAGAGATGCCCTGCATGCCGAGGCCGGTGCCAAGTTGCGCGGGCATCTCATGCCTGACGAAACAAGCACCGTACGTGCTAAAACGAAATCAATGCCTGTTCTTGCAGGTCGGCTCAAAGCACCCAAAGTCAAAAGCGCTCGGGTTGAAAACATGAATACGCGGCGTTGAAGGCGGCGCTTGACACCAAGGCGCTGGATCGCTATCTCATTCAGGATCATGAAAACAGGTCGCCTCAGCAAAGAAGCTCATCGCCCCAGTCTTGCTCGAGGGTGAAACGCTGTACGTACCCATCGTCGTGATGCTAGTGTGATGAGTCACAAAATTCGTTGCATGAAGATTCGAGTCAAACAGCGATGATCGGGTGGTCGATCCGGCGGGGTGAAATGGGGGCCACCGGGGCGTTTCGAACCCGGGTAGATAGCTAGGAAGCCAGTAGGGGAAGCAATGGCAACCATTGATCAGCCGCGTCCACCTGTGTTAGATTTCAGCTTGAGTAGTTTCAAACAAACAA
>JAYUOT010000264.1:0-2808 GCA_043760705.1 Betaproteobacteria bacterium | reverse complement strand
GTTTTTGAACTACGTTATCGCCAAAATCATGCTGACCTTACCCAAAAATCCAGTACCTTCCCCGCTTAAACTCGCTGGCTAACTGCTTTTTTTAGGTTCAATTCCGTTTGTTATGTTCAGCTATGTCACTCGGGCTTCGTCGGACCCTGGACCCTTTGTAAAACTCGTTCCAGGCTGGTGCTGGCCGTAGTAACACTTTGCTCGACCGTGGCCTCGGAAAAGCTGGCGATAGCTTTTGTAAGAGGCACATCGCCGAAGCGGATCAAGGTGCTGTGAGCGTCGTCGAGATAGGGCACGGCACGCATCAAAGCATGGCCCCGGTGCCAAGCGGAGGATCTTGCTTGGCAGACTGAGCTCAGTGGAGTCGGACGCATCGGAAGTAACCCATTTGATGGTTTGCGGAGAAATATCGTTGGTTATCGACTGCCTAGCGACCGAATCGATACGCCCTCTGTTGAGACGAATCATCCGTCGTTTGATGAAGCTACTGGTGGGCCGGCGTACTCTGCCTTCACGGCCAAAGCGGCGGTTTGCGGCTATCGATTTGGGGAGCTTTCCGGGAAAAAGGTGTTTAAATTGCCTATACCCTTGTGCTGCTCCGTCAGGGTCTGGCCTGCTGGCCTCGCAAGGTGTTGGCCAGCAATAAAAGTACTTCAACCATTTGGCCCGCCGCACTTGGGGAAGGCAAAGGAAGTTTGAGACTTTGCGCTCCGGTATCGGGATCGCGCGCCACCCAAGGGTGCGCTGGCCTGCCTGGGTTGTTGGCCGCTTCGAGAGCGCTTACCAGTTGAACGCCAAGTTGCGTCAATGCTTGCCAAGGATCAACAGCGTCGGGTCCAACCTGTTGTGGGACAGTCTCGTGTGCGAGTGGGGATGGGGCCAAGGGCGGCTCGTTCGCGGTCGCCTCGCCGACAAGCTCTTCGGCCACGGTCATAGGCTCGCCTTCGCTCATGTGGCACGTAACATTTTCGACGTCTTTCATGAACCGGTTGAGCCGTGAGCCACCCAGCGAAATCTCGCCAGTTCCGCCATCGAGAATGCCCGCCGACAAGGAGCGCTTGAAAGCCAACACGGCAAGCATGCCTTCTTCGATGGTGCCTTTGGCGACAAAATTCACTATCCGAACGGGGCGCTTCTGACCCATGCGATGAATGCGAGCAATGCGTTGTTCAAGAAGCGCAGGGTTCCAGGGAAGATCCATATTCACGAGGAACGAGGCGTGCTGCAAATTCAGTCCTGTGGCCCCGGCGTCCGTTGAGAGAAACACGCGACACTCAGGATCGTCCTGGAAACGCTGCACCAAGGCCGGTCGCTTCTCGGAGGGTACACCGCCGTGAAAACTCACAAAACCGATGCCGCGGGATTCCAAACGGCGAATGACAATATCTTGGGTTCGTGTCCATTGGCTGAACACCACGGCCTTGGCATCTGCTTGCTCAAGCAGGCCATCCAAAAGCTCTGCCAGTTCGTCCGCCTTGACGCCATGATCACTAGACTGATCCAGCAAATAAGTGCTGTTGCAGGACATTCGCATGTTCTGCAAGGCGCAGGTGAGTCGTCGCTGGTCCTTATCAGATAGAAACTTTGTCTTGCGCCAGCGTTGGACAATCTTAGCCACGATATCGGCGTTTTCCTGGTGGTGAGCCATCTGCATTTCGGTCATGGGCACCATCAGGTTTTGATCAGTTCGCTCCGGCAACTGAGTCAGGACCTGCGCTTTACGACGACGGATCATGATCGAAGACAGAGTCTGTCCAATCTTTTCCAGACCGGTATAGCCGGTGACGCGCCCCGTCTCGTCCTTCACTTGATGCTCGTGCAACAATTTCCAGGTCGGGCCAAGGCGGTGCTGATCGACAAACTGCACAATCGAAATCAACTCCTCCAGCTTGTTCTCCAGGGGCGTACCGGTCAGCACGACAGCGTAGGGACTATCGATGCGCTTGAGGGCGCGGGCGGCGATTGTGTTCCAGTTCTTGACACGCTGCGCCTCATCAACAATCACCAGGTCGGGTGCCCAGGCTGCAATCAAGTCCAAGTCAGGCTGGAGCTTTTCGTAGTTAGTGATTTTGCAGAAGTCATCGCGGGCATAGTCCTGTAGCCGCTGAACGCGACCGCCTGCAACGACTAAAGAGTCGCGTCCGGAGAAGCGCTTGATCTCACCTTGCCACTGGTATTTGAGCGAGGTCGGGCAGATCACGAGGACCTTCATCACACCGAAGTGCCTCGCCAGAATTTCGGCAGCCGCGATGGCCTGAATGGTTTTCCCCAAGCCCATTTCATCACCAATCAAGGCCCTACCTGCTCGCACGGCGAACAAGGCCCCTTCTGCCTGGTAGGGGTAGAGCGGTATCTTGAGTAATTTATTCAACAAAGCATCGGATTTGTCGCTCGGGTAGAGGCGATCAACCTTGGCCGAGCGCCGCGCAGCGTCAAGCTGACCAGCAACAAATTCCAGAGCATCATCATAAGCGCGTAATTCACGATCGCTCCTAGTCACGGCCATGATGAATCGCTCCAGGTCACCGAATTTTTCTGGTGGCAATATCCATCCATCTGCCTCTTTGAACAATCGACTGGCGGCCTCCACAACCGGCGCGGGGCAATCCCTCCCGGCGCGAAAATGAATAGCTCGCCTTTGATCATGACGCAGATACACTTCGGAAAACGGCGGATGATAGCCACGCAGAAATGCCGTTTTGGCACCCCGTTTTCTCTCCAATTGCATGAGAGCAAATTCAATGTGCTTACAGGTACCCAGCTCGTTGGTCGCGTAATCCAGGCAGGCGCAGTAATTGTCGCCCGGAA
>JAYUOT010000263.1:0-13763 GCA_043760705.1 Betaproteobacteria bacterium | reverse complement strand
GCCTACTTTACTTCTTAGGCTCCGCCGGCTTATTTCCAAAATTTACGGCCGGGGCATTTTGAATGGCCTGCTCATTGTCGACCGTGAATTGCGGCTTGGCCTGATACCCAAACACCATCGCCGTTAAATTATTGGGGAACTGACGTACCAACACATTAAATTGTCCGACGGATTCGATATAGCGCTTTCTGGCGACACTGATTCGGTTCTCAGTGCCTTCGAGTTGAGCCTGTAACTCTCGGAAATTGGCGTCCGACTTGAGTTGCGGATAATTTTCCGTAACCACTAAAAGACGTGACAAGGCGCCGCCCATATCTTTTTGCGCCGCCTCGAACTTCTTGAGCGATTCAGGATCGGAGGGGTTCACTTGTATTTGGGTAGCCTTGGCGCGAGCCTCAACCACTTGAGTTAAAACATCTTTTTCCTGCTGAGCAAAACCTTTGACGGCCTCCACCAAATTCGGGATGAGGTCGGCGCGCCGTTTATACTGATTAAGCACCTCGGCCCAGGAAGATTTCGTCCCTTCATCGGCCACTTGAATTTGGTTATAACCACAACCGGTCAGGAACAGCGACGAACCTGCCACCATCATGAGCATGGCTTTTCGAAACATTCCGTGTAAGCGACCAGCAAAAGAAATTGACAACATGGGATCTCCTCAAATCAGTGGATATAAGATGATAGCAAGCATACCCGAATTCAAGAGCACTAAAGTGTTGTCCCTGTTCTACAGTGCGGTGCTCGGTGTCGCCCTGCTGACTAGTGCGGCAAGCCACTCAGCGCAGACTATCGGGGCGCAATCAGGCCCGTCAAGGGCCGACAAAAGTGGGCGCTTGAGCGCTGCCCTGGCAGCGCGAATCGAGGCCTGGAACGCATCCGCCTTCCAAGCCTATGAAGCGAATCAATACAGCTTGGCTTCGAGACTTTTTATGAACGCCGCCAGCGTCGGCGACATGAGCGCCCAATACAACTTGGCGAGCATGAGGATTCGCCAAGAAACATCTCTCATCTCCCTCGCGCAGGCATTGAGTTGGACGAAACAAGCGGCTCACCAAGGTTTAGCTCCCGCGCAATTTTCCTACGGACATTTGCTTGAGTTGGGTCAATACCTCAAACAAGACCTCAGCGCCTCAACCCGTTGGTTCGAAAGTGCGGCCAAGCAGGGACACCAGGACGCCGCTCTCGCGCTCGCGACCTCTTGTTTTCTGGGACGAGGCCATCCACTCGATTATGAAAAGGCTGCGCTCTGGTATGAGAGGGCAGCGGACGCCGGAGACATTGCGGCTCAATACTCTCTTGCCTCCATGTATTTGACCGGCTTGGGCGTCAAGCTTGACCTTGAATCGGCGCTGCTTTGGTTTAGCGCTGCCGCGCGCCAAGGCGATGTCGTCGCCAAAGAACAGGCACGTATCATCGCCAAGCGCTTGGCCACGGAGCCCCGCTCATAGTTATTTGATGACCGAAATCTTGAAGGCGTAAAGTAGCGCATATTAGTTCAAACCAAAGATCAAAAAACTATGAGCGCTTCACTTGATCCAGCTTCCCATGCATCTCTGAATCCTAGTGCCATCGCTGATTTACGACGTGACTACAAGATGGCCGGCCTGGACGAGGCCGGTGTGTCCGCGGACCCGATCACTCAATTTGCGCGGTGGTTTGCTGCTGCACAAAAGGCTGACCTGCTCGAACCCAACGCGATGACCTTGGCGACGGTCACGCCAGAAGGGAAACCTTCAGCAAGGATCGTCCTACTCAAAGGTTTTGATCAGAACGGGTTTTGTTTCTATTCAAATTACGAAAGCCGCAAAGGACTAGAACTCGCCGCCCATCCCCATGCCTGCCTCGTATTCTTATGGCAGGAGCTTGAGCGCCAAGTCCGCATCGAAGGCCGGATCAGCAAATTGAGTGCCGCAGAATCTGACCTCTATTTTCAATCCAGACCTTTAAATAGCCGCTATGGGGCTCTAGCCTCACCTCAGAGCCGAGTGCTCGCGGATCGACAAATTTTGATCGACAAAGAGGCCGTGCTGCGTGCTCAGTACGGTGAGAATCCTCCTCGCCCCGCTCACTGGGGCGGCTACCGAGTGACTCCAGAAATCATTGAGTTTTGGCAAGGCCGACGTTCGCGGCTCCATGACCGACTTCGTTTCACCCAGCGGGCGGGTACTGAAGGGACGACCTGGCAGCTTGAGCGCTTGGCCCCATAATTAGAGGCTTGGTTTTTTTGCCGTGCTTTTGGCTCAGCGTCACGAGATCAAGGGTGATGGCACGAGCGAATTATTCACTCTGTTGATGACATGACCAGTAAGAACCTCGACCGTAGCGCTTACCGGATGATCGCGCGTCTTTTCGTGATGCTGCCCCTCGCATGGGCGACATTGGCGAGCCCTCAATCATCGTTGGATCCAACCATCGAGGGTCACGGAGCGGGCTTGAAAGCCGAGCAAAAGGATTCAGCACCCAATGGAAGACTCGCCCCGGCGCTTGACCCGGTCGCACGACGCCAAGCCCTCGTGGGTCGCTGGTATGGAGAATCAACCAGCGCTGAAGGGCAGAGCCTCAAGTGGGTCACTCATCGAGAGGTCAATGGCACCTACCGCACGCAATATTTGCTCAATACAGCGGAACCCGAGGAGAGCATCGAAATCGGCCAGTGGGGGCTTTCAGGATCAGTATTTTTCACGATCCAAAGGGCCTGGATTAGAAACGGCGAAACCCAAAGGGTTGATGGTAGTAATGTCTATAGTTACGACGCTTACGACATCACCCATATTGGGGAAAAAAGTTTGGAGTACCGAAGCTCGGGATCCGGCAAGCGCTTCATCGTGCGACGGGTCGCTACAAGCTTCGAATTAGGACGTTCTCTTTCGAAGTAATTTGTGTCATTATTTAACATGAAATCACAAAGCCTTGTCGACTGACTTTACACCTGAATCTTTGGTCGTGTGTAAATAGTCATGCCCTAAGACATCTATTCATTAAATAGTCAGATTGACAATTTTTTTTTATACAGGCCGAATTGAGATTTGTACGCAATAGGTGGCTCTGCACTTGGCGAAGTTCACGTGGGTTTTTGATCAAAAAATTTGAATTTCGACAGGTCGTAACGCGATAAACAGACGCATTTCAACGGCTTTTGGATTATTTGTCAGTGCCCTCGCCTTTGTGAGAAAATTAAGTGAGACCAAAACTTTTCGTCATCGCGCTCTAATTATCGGCAAACTGCCAGACGCGAATACTTCAAACCAGTGGAGATCTGGGTCGAAATAAAGTTTGCTTAAAATCTGCAAAACAGTCGAGTCAATGGCTGGCATAAAAAATGCTTGGTTACAATTTCATTGGCACTGCTTGTTCTACTTTGCTGTCATACAATAAATCACAGGGTTTTATGGATTCCGAGATCGTAGATAAAAGTCTACTCAAAACCCGCAAATTTGCCTGGGTGGCCATCCTGTTTGGGGCGATCGGTATCGGTACCATTCTCGTTAACGCAGCGTTTAACTATTCGATCATCGGTGCAAGAAGCGCGATGGGCTCACTGAGTTCCTCCTCTACGGGCCATTCAGCCGCCAGCGCGAAGAAAGGGGCGAGTCCAGGCGCAAGTACGGATACGATGGTACGCGGCAAAGTCGGTTCTCCAAAAGATTCGAATGAGGTGAAAGGCGTGGCTGATCCGCTGCGAGTCGCCGTTGGAGCCCTCCCCGATGCCAAAAGTAACGGCTTACAAGATGTCCTGAATTCCCGAGCCCTGCCCGTGGTGCCTGAATCGCAAGGGAGTTTTGAAAAAATGGTCAATGACATGCTGTTGGCAAAACCGGCAGAGTTTCGACCTGGCAGTCCTATCCTCTCTTGGAACGGCAAGACAAACTTGGATCAAATCATTCCTATTTTGAAGGCCAAGCCCGACTGGCGCTTTGAAATTGGCGGTCACATCTCCCCGAGCGACACCCCGGATGCAGATCGAGTCGTGACTGAGCGCAGAGCCGAGGCCGTCGCAGGCTATCTTGGCTCTGAAGGAATTTCCAATATCAGGATGTCGGTTCGAGGCTATGGCGCCAGCAGACCCATCGCTGACAACGCTACCGAAATTGGTCGATTAAAAAATCAAAGAATCGAAATTAGAATCTTAAGTACACAGTAGGGAGTGGCAAATGTTTTCAAATATTATTGCGGTATTGATTGCAGCGGTTTGTGGGAGCCTGTTTGGATGGGGCCTCCACTCGCTTAGGGCGACAAAAGAGCGCGCTAGTCAGTTGAAAAGCTGGCAGGCGAATGCGGCGGCCGCTGAGGCCAGAAGTCTTCGAGAGATCGCTCACCTGCGCGAAGAACTCGAGAACGTTCATACTAGAACCGTCGCGAATTTTGGTGCCGATAGTGTGGAAGCGGAACATTCCAATGAGCTTCGGCAGTTAGTTGCGGCCCTCGAGGATCGCCTCGCAGAGCAATCACACCAGAATGAGGACTTGCATTCGAAGCTTGGAGAACGTGAGCGCGATCTTAAAGGCGTGCGCACGACCTTGGAGCAGGTGCATAAACTCAACCTGCGCTTACGTCAACAAAGAGCGGCCTAGCTATTGGCGCAGGCAGTGATACCGAAAGGGACCGATTTCTCGCCTGTCGTAGCGCACGTCCTTCTGCCGCCCAGACTCTCCTAGTGCTTGGTTCCAAAAATTCGATCTCCCGCATCGCCCAGGCCAGGCACGATGTAGGCATTCTCATTCAAATGAGTATCCAACGCTGCGGTGTAGACCGCGACCTTCGGATGCTGCAAATGAAATGCCTGCACGCCTTCGGGCGCGGCAACCAAGGACAGAAAGCGAATGTTCCCGGCCAGGACTCCTCGATCCAGTAGCACTTGGACCGCGTAGGCCGCCGAGAAACCGGTAGCCAACATCGGGTCACAAATGATGAACATGCGGCCGTCGATGTCGGGCAAGCGTACATAGTATTCAACTGGCCGTTTGTCCTCTCCCCGGTAGAGTCCAATATGGCCTTGGCGCGCCGAGGGAATCAACTCCATGATGCCTTCGGCCATGCCAAGTCCGGCCCGTAACACCGGTACCACGGCAACCTTCTTGCCGCCAATCACAGGAGCATCCATGGCAGTAAGGGGAGTTTCAATGCGCTTGGTGCTCATGGGAAGATCGCGGGTGAGCTCATAGCCCATCAACAGGGTCAGCTCTTTCAGCAACTGCCTAAAAGTCTTGGTGGACGTCTCGATGTCACGCATGTAGCTCAGCTTATGCTGAACCAAGGGATGGTCCACGATGAACAGGTTGGGGAATCGCGGGTCTTGTCGCATGCGTAACACTCCAGTTCAAGAAGGTTCAAAGGATCAAGGTTCAAAACGAGTTCAAAAAAGCCAATCAATCGAGGCCGGTCGACCGACGAGCTTCAGTGTAGCCACATTTTCGGGCGCCTCAGCAATCACCCGGCCTGCTCGAATCACCTTCAAGCGCGTCGCGCGCACGCGAATGGCTTCGACCGGGTCCTTGGCCTGCAATAACACGGCATCGGCTCGACATCCTGGTTTCAGGCCATAGGCTTCCAAGCCAAGAATCTTGGCTGGGTTCTCTGTCACCGCAGCGAAGCATTGACGCATGGCGGCTTGCCCAGTCATCTGAGCCACATGCAGGCCCATTTGCGCAACCTCCAACATATCAGCCGAGCCAAGGCTGTACCAAGGATCCATCACGCAGTCATGACCAAACGACACATTGATTCCTAGCGCCATCATCTCAGGGACGCGCGTCATGCCGCGACGCTTGGGATAGGTATCGTGGCGCCCTTGGATGGTGATATTGATGAGCGGATTGGCCGTCGCTGACACCCCTGCATCGCGCATCAAGGGTAATAATTTAGAGACATAATAATTGTCCATGGAATGCATGGAGGTGAGATGCGAACCATTCACCCGGCCTTGCATACCCAGTCTTTGCGTCTCAAAGATCAAGGTTTCAATATGACGCGACATCGGATCATCAGTCTCATCGCAGTGCATGTCCACGCGCAGCCCTCTCTTGGCAGCCTCTTCGCATAGCAAGCGCACCGAGGCCGCGCCATCGGCCATGGTCCGTTCAAAATGCGGAATACCACCCACCACATCCACACCGAGATCGAGCGCCTTCTTCAATAAATCAAAGGCACTATCCTGACTGCTTGAATTCTCTCGATTCGGCTGGTAGCGCAACAGCCCGTCCTGAGGAAAAGCCACGAGTTGCAAATCCAAATAAGGAGCGACCTTGCGCTTTACTTCCAACAAGGCCTCCACGGCCAATAGACGCGGATCGCAAACATCCACATGAGATCGAATCGCCAGCAAGCCCTTGGCGACGGCCCAATCGCAATAGCGTAGCGCCCGCTCAATCATGGCATCTTGGCTCAAATGCGGTTTGAGTTCACTCCATAGGGCAATGCCCTCAAGCAAGGTGCCGCTCTCGTTAAGGCGCGGCAAACCCAGGGACAGCGTGGCGTCCATATGGAAATGCGAGTCTACAAAGGGCGGGCTGAGTAATTGTCCCTGGGCATCGATCAGCACTTGCGGCTTCAAGCGCGCCACAAGGGCTGGGCTCGAGTTCGGGGCAAGGTTTGAGCTCGGGTCTGAGCCCGGTGACGCACGAGCGGCGGCGCCGGGCATCATTTCCCCCATCTCGGACCAAATACCTTCTGAGGCGGCCAAGTACTTGGCTGAGCCGCCCTCGGGCAGGAGCGCATTGATGATCAGTAAGTCAGTCATTAAAATTCAATCCAGTGAGTGAGTGCATGCAAGGCATGGAACGCGCGCGTGCCATGCGGCGTCGTGCGCTAAATGCTGAGGCTGCCGACGCTCGCTCCGCCGCACACATAAAGGGTTTGGCCAGTCACAAAGCTATTGTCCGGGTTCACAAAAAAAGCAACAGCTCGAGCGACATCCTCGGGCTCTCCCAATCGTTGCACAGGAATACCCTGGGCAAGGGTCGCCTCTCGTTCACTGCCCGCCGCGACCACCTCATGAAACACTCGAGTGCCCCGAATCGGCCCAGGCGCCACCACGTTCACTGTAATACCATCGGGTGCCAACTCAAGCGCCCAAGTACGCGCCAAACCCAGCATGCCGGCCTTGGTGGCAGCATAAGCGCTACGGGTGGGCAGGCCAAGCGCCGCACGCGAGGAAATGAAAACGATCCGTCCCCGTCGAGACTGCTTCATCTTTGGCAGGAAGGCCTGAGCAAGAGTCAAGGCACAGCCCCAATGCAAGCGGGCCAACCACTCAAAATCTTCCGTGTTGACCTCGGCCAAAAGCGCTGGTCGTATGGCGCCAGCACAATGCACTAAGGTGCTGACCGCAAACCGATGAGCAAGATCTGCAGCGACTGCCTGACAGGCCCCTATATCGCTTAAATCGAGCGCATAACTTTCAAGGCATGCATGTTGGACCGGACAAACTTCGAGGGCTAAGCTAATGACAAAGTAGCCTTGTTTCAAGAGGTTTTCGCAGATCGCCAAACCGATGCCGGAGCTTGCGCCTGTCACCACCGCAACCGGCGTGATTTGATCTGAGCGCTGGGACTGGCTCATGGCGCTCAACCCACAATCATGGCGAGCACCCGCAAAGGGCTACCACTGCCTTGTTGGATTTTCAACGGGGGGCAAATGAGCACCGAGCCCGTCGCAGGCAGTAGGTCCAGGTTCGTTAAACATTGCAGGCCGTAGCGACCTGCGCCGTGCATCAGATAATGGCAGGGATAAGGGGGCGTAAGGTGATAGCCCTGGCCCGCATCCGTCCCAATGGCTTCAGTTCCAAAGCCCAGCACATCGCGCTCGTCGACCAGGAAACGAACCACTTCAGCATTGGGACCCGGAGTGTGTTGGCCTGTTTCATCAAAGTTCTGATAGGCCATCGCGCCGTCCTGAGTGGCCTTGCGCTTTTCGATGCCATGTCTGCTCGCAGCCAGGGCTTCGGCTTTGTTCCACAACTTGGACCAATCCGTGCGCATCAACACCCAAGATTTTGGCGGGATGCGCCCGTGCTTTGTCTCCCAATCCAAAACGTCCTGAACACTCATCAAATAGTCAGGATCGGCAGCACTTTGGGCTGAGCAATCAATCACACAAGCCGGTGCTACGAAGTTTTGAACCGGGATGGTGTCGACCGCATTGTTGGGCAAGTCTCGCCCCGAGATCCAATGATTTGGCGCATCAAAGTGAGTGCCGGTATGTTCGCCACAGGAAAAATTATTCCAGTACCAACCTGGCCCACGCTCGTCATAGCGTGAAGCCTCCTCAATTCGGAAAGGCCAGCACTGACCCATCTCCGGTGGCAGCGCAATTTGCGGAAACTCAGGCGATAAAGTTTGGGTGAGGTCCACAATACGAATGCCACCCTCGCCGAGCAAGTGACTCAAGCCTTGCAGCACGCTCGCCGCATCAAAGGTGTTCGCTTCATTGTTGATCATCACTAGGCTCCCAACTCTTTCTCAAGCACTTTCGGGCTCTCCTGCCAACGGGCAAACCACTCTTGCGCGACCTCCCCGGGGTAAACATCCTCCACTCCCTCTTTCAGGGCTTTGACCACTGCGCTGGCCAGGGCGCTCGGTGCGAGTTTTGGTGGTGGCATTGGCTGATTCCACTCATCGTCAATCGGCCCCGGAAAAATATTGACAACTCGAATGCCAGCACTGGCCATCTCCGCCCTCAAGCATTGCGATAAGGACAAGGCGGCGGCTTTCGAAGCCGAATACGTGCCGTGCGAGGGGAAGTTGCTCAAAGCATAAATCGACAAGATATTGACCCAGGCGCAGGCATTATTGTGGCCATCCGCCGCACGACCCTTCAAGGCCGGTCCAAAGGCTTGTGCCAGGCGCAGTAAGCCAAAATAATTGATATCCATTTCAGCGCGAGCCACATCGGTGCCGCGTCGTGCGGCAATTCCGAAGCTGCGGTGAAGCTCGGCCGTATTGATCACGATATCCACCTTACCGCCGATCTCGCCCGCGAGCTCATTCACAGAACGCTCATCTGTGACATCGAGCGGTACCCAGGTCACTTGTGACAGAGACTCCACATCGTCCATTCCAGGAAATCGCTTCCAGGGCTCCGCTTGGCCCGCCCAGACCATCTCGGCACCGGCTACCACACAGGCTTTGACGATGGCCTGTCCAAGCGCACTCTTGGCATCCGTCACCAGGATTTTTCTATTTCTTGGATCGCAAGTCATTTCACGCAACTGAGGATCATCGGCCATGGCAACACTTTCATCTCGTGGGGTCGCGATTAACACCGCCTGCCCCGATTTATCCAAGCGCGCGATCACCCTCACAGCCATCGGCTCCGGCCCCTTCGGGCTTGGCACTGCACAATGCACATGGCAGATCAGGGCGGGACCCGTCGCGCCGTCCACCCACAATTGCACCATCCCTAAACGCCAAGGCAGGCGCTCGCGATAGAACAGATCATTACTGTGGTGCAGAACCGTATCGCTTAACAACAAACCCTCGCCAGACTGCGAACGCCAGCGCAAATCCAGCGACAAACATTGATGACAGGCCTCACGCGGCGGATACTGCACCGAACGGCAATTCTCACATACTTGCAAGGCAAATTCACCGCGAGCCGCTGCGGCCGTCAAGCCCAGCGCGGTGCGGCCCCGTCGTCCAGGCGGCAAAGTCGCCTGGCGGGTGCGCAACACCGGATTTTTGCGTGGGATGGGGGGCCTCGGGCTATCGGATGCGGCGACTTCGGATGCGGCGACTTCGGATGCCAAAGCTAAGGTACCCGGCCTCGTCATTGCAGCCTCGCCACTTGCTCTGCCTGTACATTGTCGGCGCTCGCCAGAATCGCGGCACTGGTACAAACACAACGGTCATAGGTGACCATGCCGAAACCACTCACCGCACCGACTTCAGCATGGGCAATTTGTCGCTCACCGGCTTGATGCGTTAACTGGCGAAGGGCCTCCACGACGTTCAGGAAGCCGCCCGAGGCACCCGCCTGCCCGACGGACAACTGTCCGCCCGAAGTGTTCACCGGAAAGCTACCGCCATGATGCAATTCATGCTGACGAACAAACCCTGCCGCCTCGCCTACCGGGCAAAAACCCATACCTTCAAGCTGCATCATCACAATCACCGGATAATCATCATAGGCCTGCAGGAACTGCATGTCCTGGGGGGCAAGGCCCGCTTGTGCAAAAAGCGTCGGGCTATCCATCAACCACCCACCACGCACCATGATGGGGTCTTCTGCGTAAGCGTTATGGCGCTCAATGGTTGAGAGAATCTTGACACTCGGCAGCTTCAACGAACGCGCTCGCTCTTCACTCATCACCAAGAACGCATCGGCACCCGCACAGGGCATGACACAATCGAACAAATGAATGGGGTCGGCCACGACTCTGGCATCCATGTACTCGGCCAGACTCAGAGCCTTCTTGAAGAGAGCGACCGGGTTTTTCAGGGCATTGAGTCGTTGAGCGACGCAAATCTTGCCAAAATCTTCACGCTGTGCTCCGGTCGTACGCATGTAGTGCGAGGTGATAAAGGCGAACATGGAGTTCGGCCCGCCGGACCCGTAGGGGTAGGTCGCATCGCGTGCAAACTGGCTAAAGCTGCCTAAAGACTGACGGAAGGAATCGACCGCATTCGTGTCGGCACCGACGCAGGCCACCACCTCAGCGTCGCCCGCTTGCACGGCTCGTGCTGCACGCCGCATGGCCACAATGCCCGAGGCCCCACCCATTGGAATATGGTCCAGCCAGCGCGGTTCCATGCCTAGGTGCTGGGTCACCCCAACGGCGGTATCGGGTGTCAATGAAAAACTCGAAACGGTCAGGCCATCGATATCCACCTTGCGGAGCCCGGAGGCATCCAGCAAAGCCTTGAGCGCGCGCGCTATAAACCAATGGGCGCCTTTCGTGGAGTAACGCACATAGGGTACGCTGATGGGCACCGCGACGGCCACGCCTTGATAGCTGGCTTGATGGCGCGAAGCGCTCAAGCACGAGCCTCGCGTTTTTTCAAGCTTGAAGTATCGAAGCAATGCGCTTGGCCCGGTAGGTTCATGGCTAAATTCTTAAGCTCACCACGCTGAACTTTTTGAGTCAAGGTCAAGGGTAGAGCGGGTACAAAAGCCACCCATCCCGGTGCTTTGAAGTAAGCTAACTCCTTCAAACAGTGTTGTGTTAACTCTTGAGCCAGCGCTCGCATTTGAGCAAGAACATGCTCTGACTCGGCGTCATTGCGAGCATCGAGTTGAAGGGACTCATCTTTCAAAATCACGCAGGCCAGAACCTCGTCACCACGCACTTTATCCGGAGTTGCAGCAACCGCCACATCCTTGACGGCCGGATGGCGCCGCAAAACTGTCTCCACTTCGACGGCCGAGATGTTTTCGCCGCTGCGTCGAATCACGTTCTTTTTGCGATCAATAAAATACAGGTAGGTCAGCTCATCCGCTTGCACGACATCACCGGTATGAAACCAGCCGTGCTCCCAGGCTTTCGCGGTGGCTTGTGGATCTTTCAGATAACGGTCGAAGAACCCAAGATCAGGGCGATCACCGGCTCGTCGAACCCATAATTGCCCGGGCTGGCCAGGCACCACATCGCGTTCTTCATCGTCAACGATCCGCACCTCAATGTCACTACCAGGCTTGCCAAAACAGGACGTTCCAACATAACGCGGTTCTTGATGAGCGATGATACAGGCGGCCACACCGGTTTCAGTCATCGCCCAGCCTTCTACTAAAGGAAAGCCAAAACGCTCCTCAAAAGGCTGGTGCAAACGCTTATCCACCCCCGCGCCAAAACCAAAGCGTATTTGGTGCTTTTGATCATCGGGTGTCGCGGCATCGAGCATCAACATAGAAGGCATGACGCCAAGATAGTGAAGAATCGTCGCGCGCGAGTCCCGCACACTCGTCCACCAAGTCTTGGGGTGAAAGCGATCGACCAACACCGTACAGCCTCCCGATAACAACATCGCCATCGTCGAGCAGGCCATGGCGTTCATGTGGTTCAGAGGCAGGGGTGTGATCAGACGATCCCTGCCCTCGTGAATTTCGCACAATCCGCCAAGATCCAGATACCAGCCGCCCGCGAACAGAAAGTACTCATTGCTTAATATGCAGCCCTTGGGTTGGCCCGTGGTTCCACTGGTATAGAGCAAGGCACATTCTGTCTCCAAGCCAGGCAATCGCCTCGCCGAGGCAGCGTCCGCCTCAGCGTGCTCAGGTCGTGACAGTCGAGAAGGGATGGCATCACCCACAGCGATAATGTTTAGAGCGCAGCCCTCTCTCGCCGCAGCCTCGCGAACCCGCTCATGATGACTCGGTAAAGCGACCGCCAAAACGATTTCACTATGAGCGATCAAATAACTGAGTTCTGCCACTCGCATTTCTGAACTCATCGGCACCACCGACACACCCAAGGTATTCAAGGCCAGCCAGTGCTCCAGAAACGCAGGTCGGTTTTCCAGCAGCAATCCGACCCGATCACCGTGGACATAACCGGCCGAATGATACGCATCGTACAAATAGAATACCCGCTCGGACAGTGCGGCATAGCTCAGGGCCCCCGCGGCCATGCCATAAATCTCGGCGGTTTCTTCCAGGACATCGATGACAGGATGCTCAGGGAAATGCTTGGCCGTATCGGCAAAACCGGCGGCTACCGTGCCAAAGGCCAGCGCCCAGTCAATCCGGGTATTTTTTTTCTCTTGTTCCATGCCAGCTATGATAAGGGAAAGACACTACAATTTGCGATATGAAACTACAGATCACGATGACCGGCGAGCCCGGCTGCGGTAAAACCACCATTGCCAAGCTCGTCACCGACAGGCTGGGCTCGCAATATTTGTCGACGGGTGCGATTCAGCGCGAACTTGCGGAGTCCATGGGTCTAACCACCCTGGAGCTCAACAAGCTCTCTGAAACTGACCCGAGCATTGACGAAAAAATCGATGCCCACACCCGATCGCTTGCAGGTTCCAGGAAGTTGGTGGTCGACTCCAGAGTGGCATGGCGCTTTCTCCCGAACTCCTTGAAGGTTTTTCTGGTCTGTCCGCCCTCGGTTGCAGCGCGACGCGTGCATGCGCAAAACAGAAAGGATGAGAGCTACGCGGACAGCCAGCAGGCGGTGGAACTTCTAAGGCAGCGCTTCGAGAGCGAAAAAGCGCGCTTTGCGCGCTACTACGGCGCATCGCTTGGCAACCTGCGCAACTACGATCTGGTCATCGACACATCGCTCGCCACCCCCAATGAGATCGCCGACAAGGTTTGTGACATGGCTCTCGCCGATCAGACCTTCAAGGGCATGCCCCGGCTCTTCCTTTGCCCGCAAAACCTTCTGCCCACAAAACATGTCCGCGGCTTCACCTCTCAGGAGTTGAACCATCTTCAAGATCACTTTGGAGAAGATCATGTGAAACGAGGCGAAACTGAGCCGGTTGAAGTCAGCAGGATCGGTGGACAATGGGCCATCTTGAACGGCCATAAGCGGGTTGCCTTGGCCCTGCATCTCAAGGTCCATTTGATCCCCGGAAGGCTACTGGGACAAGACGATGAAATTCTGGACTACGGTGTCACGGCGCGCTCGATGTTCGAGCGAGAGGTTGTGCCGGAGGAAGTTCAACAGTGGGAAAAGGCTTTCGATTTCAAGTTTTCTTGACGGCAAGTTTCCAAACCAGCAGTCGGTCGGTGCTAGCCGATCCCAACAAAACGCAATAGGAACCTGACCTAGCGACTCAACCAAGCCAGCAACTTCTGATTAAAGCCCACAGGATCGCCCA
>JAYUOT010000262.1:0-31440 GCA_043760705.1 Betaproteobacteria bacterium | reverse complement strand
ACCAGATGGCATAGGTGACCGAGAGGTCGAGTCGCCGGACGGCCATGGTGTTCAACGAGAAGGCGATGGCATAGCAGCCGAACATGATGATCGTGGCCCGGATATTGGTCATGCCCTGGGAGAGCTTCATGTGGGTCGTGCCCGCGACCTCGAACAGAATGGCCGTGGCCAGAAAAGACCAAGCCACGTTGAGCGAGGGAATCGGTATGTTGAGCATCGTGTTCGATTTTGCGGTGAAGGGTTCGCCAGGGGAGGGGCCTTAAAGCACTTTAAGGCTGGCTCGTGGCGAGCGCTTCAAGGCAGCGCTAGCGGTTATGTCGCGCCATAAAGATCAGCCTTTCGAACAGGTGCACGTCTTGCTCGTTTTTGAGCAAGGCGCCATGCAGTGGTGGAATGGCGGCCTTGCCGTCCTTGCTCTTGAGCGCTTCGGCGGGGATATCTTCCGCCATCAAAAGCTTTAACCAATCGATCAACTCGGAGGTGGAGGGCTTTTTCTTGAGGCCGGGCAGCTCACGCATCTGGAAGAAGGAGTTCATGGCCTCGGCAACCAGGTCTTTCTTGATGCCGGGGTGATGAACGTCGACGATTTTTTGCATCGTCTCTTTTTCGGGGAACTTGATGTAGTGAAAGAAGCAGCGGCGCAAAAAGGCGTCGGGCAACTCCTTCTCATTGTTGGAGGTGATGATGACGACCGGGCGGTGTCTGGCCTTGACCAATTCGCGCGTTTCGTAGACAAAGAACTCCATGCGGTCCAGCTCGCGCAGGAGGTCGTTGGGGAACTCGATGTCGGCTTTGTCGATTTCGTCGATCAACAAGACCACTTGCTCATCGGCATCAAAGGCCTGCCAGAGCACGCCCTTGATGATGTAGTTATGGATGTCCTTGACGCGCTCGTCTCCCAATTGGGAGTCGCGCAGGCGCGAGACGGCGTCGTATTCGTACAGGCCTTGCTGGGCCTTGGTGGTGGACTTGATGTGCCACTGCATTAGTGGCATGCCCAGGCTGGCGGCGACTTCTTCGGCCAGCATGGTTTTGCCCGTTCCGGGCTCGCCTTTAATGAGTAAAGGACGTTGGAGCGTGACGGCCGCATTGACAGCGAGCTTTAAGTCATCGGTTGCAATATAGGAATTTGAGCCTTCAAAACGCATCGACAGCACCTAGGGGCAGTTGGTAAAAGTGAACAGTATATCGGCGCTCAGGTCACGCCCAGGCGAAACGTCTTGGAATCGAGTAAAATCATGGGCTTTACGGCTTTCCTTGCCCAAAAAGGGCTAAGTAACGGATTAAGCGACCAGACAAAGCAGACCAAGTAACAGGCTAATTGAAACAATCTATGAATAACGCTATGAATTTCTCGGGTAAGACCGCTTTCGGTAGCCTGTTTTCTAAGTTTTCCGCTTTAGCGCTGGGTGCGGGCCTTGCGGCATTTATGAGCGGCGCTCAGGCCTTAACGCCTGGTGAGCAGGACGCTCAATACGGTAAAGCACCTGCTGCCATGTGTGTCGGTTGCCACGGGATCGACGGCTACAAGGCGAGCTTTCCTACGGTTTATCTGGTGCCGAAAATCGCCGGCCAGAGCCAAAAATACATTGAAAATGCGCTTCAAGCCTATCGCAAGGGTGAACGTAGTCATCCTTCCATGAAGGCCATCGCCGGTAGTTTGACGGATGCCGATATCACCGCCTTGGCCGAGTATTACTCGAAAAACCTTGGCGCAGGTGCTTCCGCCGCCAAATAAACTGTGGTGATCGTCTAATGGCCTTAACTCTTGGAGCTGGCCGCAGTTCTCAATTATTTATGTTTGATCAAACTATTACAGGTGTCAGTGTGAAGCGTATCTCTTCAATCGTAGCCATGACGGCTTTGGGTCTTTTTGTGTCCCCTGCCAGTTTTGCGGCTGACAAAGCCAAGGGCGAGCAAAAAGCCAATGAGGTCTGTGCAGCTTGCCATGGCAAAGACGGCAAGACGCCTATCGACCCTTCCTACCCTATCTTGGCAGGCCAGCACGAGGATTTCCTGTTGCGCGCGCTGCTGGATTACAAGAGTGAAGCTCGCAAGAACGCCATCATGGGCGCCCAGGCTAAGGGCTTGAGCAAGACTGACATGAAAAACTTGGCGGCTTATTACGCTTCTTTGAGCAGTGGGTTGAGTCACAAGCGATAGTGCCACGCGCAATCCGCGGGTAGCCATAAAAAAGGCCTCGATTGAGGCCTTTTTTATGGGTGCAGGAGCTTGGCTGATTCTTGAAAAACGTGCCCGCTACTTGCCGCCCGTTTGGCCCTGGTTCCTCTCTTGTCCCCAATAGGGGTGCGAGGTTGGTCTCGTACCTGAAGTGACGATGCGATCACCGCGTCTGATCGCGTAGTGCAAACTCTTCATTGATTGGATCTTTTCGATGTGCCCAGTAATAGAGCGAGGGCATGACCACCAGGGTGAGCAAGGTGGCGCTAATGAGGCCGCCAATGATCACAATGGCCAGAGGACGTTGCGTTTCGGAGCCAATCGCTGTGGAGACAGCCATTGGCAGCAGGCCCAGAGAGGCCAGCAAGGCGGTCATCAGTACGGTTCTTAAACGATCCAATGATCCATGCAGAACAGCGTCGTAAAGTGATGCGCCGTTTTCTCGCAACTGGCCGAAATGAGACAACATGACAACCCCATTCAGCACCGCCTGCCCGAATAGAGCAATAAAGCCAATCGCAGCGGAAACCGACAGGGGGATATCGAGAACGAACAAAGCGATGATGCCGCCAATCATTGCGAAGGGAATGTTGGCAATGATCAAACTTGCGTTCTTGAGCGAGTTAAAGGCGTTAAAGAGAATCATGAAGATGATAAAGATCGACAGGGGAACGACCCATGACAGACGCTTCATGGCACGCTCTTGGTTTTCAAATTCGCCCGACCAGACGATTTGATAGCCTTGTTGAAGCTTGAGCACCTTGTTGACTTCGGTTTGCATGTCTTTGACCACGCTGCCCATATCGCGATCTTTAATAAAGACGCCGATCGAAAGCACCCGCTGGCCACCTTCGCGTGCGATGTTCATGGCACCGCTAACCGGTTTGAACTGAGCGATCTCGCCAAGTGGAATGTATGCACCCGTCGGTGTCGCCACGGTTATCTCTCTGATGCGCGACAGCGCGCGTTCTGATTCGGACAGACGCACCGTCACGGCAAATCGGCGCGTTCCTTCCCAAATGAAGCTGACCTCTTTGCCTGCCAAGGCCGTTTCGATCACCGTTTGCACTTGATCCATGCTCAGGCCATAGCGAGCGGCTCGGGATCGGTCAATTTCAATTCTGTACTGCGGAAGCTCACCTTCGCGATCAATGAAGGCGCGCGACACACCAGTGACCGGGCGAATTTGAGTCAAAATGGTCTTGCCGTAACTTCTAAGCGCGCCAAGATCATCTCCGGTCACTTTGATGACGATTTGGCCTTGAATTTGCGAAATTGATTCTAGGACGTTGTCGCGAATCGGCTGCGAGAAGGTCACCGCGATACCCGGAATGACCTGGAGATTTTTTTCAATCTCGGCCAGCACCTGTTTTTTCTTGAGGCCTCGGGTCCATGTGTCTTCCTCATGCATCACGACCAGGGCTTCAATCTGGCTGGCGATCTTGGGATCAGTGCCATCCTCAGGGCGACCGAGTTTGCTGATCACCGTCTCTACCTCAGGTGTTTGACGGACCACGTTGCGAATATGCTTGGCCTGGGCTTGAGAGTCAGAAATCGAGACGCTCGGCTCCAAGGTGACGTTCAGCCAAACCGACCCTTCATTCAACTCGGGAAGAAACTCTGAGCCCAGTTGAGAGCCGATCAAGAGTGCAATCGCCAGGCCACCCAAAGCAATACCCATCACAGTTTTGAAGTGGGCCATGGCCCATTTAACGACAGGGGTGTAAAGCCTTTTGAAAAAGACCACGATCCCTGGCTCAACGTGCGACAAGTTTTTGTTGAGTGCCCAATGGCACATTAAGGGCACCAAGGTGAGCGACAGAATCAGGGACACCACCAACGCTGAGACGACCGAATAGGCCATCGGTGCGAAAATACGACCCTCGTGGCGCTGCAAGGTGAAGATCGGGATATGGGCAGCGATAATGATCAGCATCGAAAACAATGTGGGTCGACCGACCTCAACGGTTGCTTGCAATATCGCCGAGAGCCGGGCCCGTCGATCCGCGCCATCTGGAAGCATCGTGAGCCGATGGAAAATGTGCTCCACGACGATCACGGCCCCATCCACGATGATGCCAAAGTCCATGGCGCCAAGCGAGAGTAAGTTCGCGGGAATGCCCTTGATGGTCAGGCCCAGAAAGGTGCCCAACAAGGCGAGAGGGATGATGACCGCGACAATGGCCGCAGCGCGCAGGTTTTTGAGAAAAATGTAGAGCACCACAGTGACCAGCAGTGCGCCTTCAAGTAAGTTCAAAAAAACTGTTTTTAAGGTCTTGTTGATCAGCCAACTGCGGTCGTAGAAGGGAACAATTTCCACGCCGGGTGGCAGATGAGTCTTGTTGAGCTCGGCGATCTTTTGTTTGACGCCTTCAAGAACGATCGAGGCGTTTTCGCCTTTACGCATCAAAACCATGCCGTAGACAATATCATCGTCTTCATCTTGTCCCGCGACGCCTTGCCGCGGTAGACCACCGACAGACACTCTCGCAATGTCTTTCACGAGGATCGGAGAGCCATTGTTTTGGGTCACGGGTACGTTTTCCAGGTCTGCGGCGCTGCGCAGCAAACCAATACCGCGGATCAAGTATTGTTGTCGTCCATGCTCCACATAGCCGCCGCCCGCGTTGCTATTGCTCTTGCCAAGCGCATCGCTTAGTTGATCCAAAGAGATTTTGTAGTCCCGCATCTTGAGGACGTCGGGTTGCACTTCGTAGGTTTTGATGAGGCCGCCGAAGGACACCACGTCGGCAACGCCAGGCACTGTTTTGAGTTGCCTCTCCATCACCCAGTTTTGGATGGTGCGCAGCTCCGTCGGCGTCAGTTGGTTGGCCTTGACCCGGTAACGATAGACCTCGCTCACGGGAGAGGTGAGGGCGGCGAGTTCGGCCGTTACGCCGGGCGGAAGATCGGCGCCGCGCAGGCGCTCAGTGACTTGCTGGCGCGCAAAATAGTCTGTGACCTTGTCGTTGAAGGTGGCTACCATAAAGGACAGTCCAAACTGAGTATGCGAGAACAGTCTTACCGAATTTGGCAAACCAGCCAGCGCAACTTCGAGCGGCAGGGTGACTTGTCGCTCAACTTCCTCGGCGGCCCGCCCTGGATAAAGAGTGATGATGGTGACCTGTGTATCGGTCACATCGGGAAAGGCTTCAACCGGTAGCTCTTTAAAGGCGAGTACTCCTGCGGCAACAAACACGGCAAGGGAGAACACCACCAGAAGTGGCGCGGTCAAACATAAATGAACCAGTTTGCGAATCATTTCTTAGAGCCGTTCACAGCGTCCGCTTCTGTCTTTGTCTTGGGGGCTGTCGACTTGGCGTTGAGCATTTGTTGGAGTAACAAGGCGCCATCAGCGACAATCTTCTGGCCAGGCTTGCCGCCTGCAAGAACTCTCATGTAACCCAAGCTCGCTTCCTCTGCTTTGAATTCACGCCTCACGAAAGCCCCCGGGGCTTCTTCTACAAAACCGTAGTATTTTTCACCTTGCAAAAACAACGCTGTCGCTGGGACGAGCAAGGCTTTAGAGGGAGCGATGGTGACGTCGGCAGTCACGAACATTTCCGCTTTCAGGCGACGCTGGGCGTTGTTGACACTGGCTCGCGCTTTAATAATGCGGCTTTGAGGATCGATAAAATCCGCTACATATTCAACGGTGGCGTCAAACACTTCTCCCGGCAAAGCAGGTACAGAAATTCGAACTTGTTCGCCAATTTCTATTTCTTTACTCAAGACCTCGGGAATGTCGAGCGATACCCATAGGCGCGAAGGATCGGAGATCGTAAAAAGAGGTTGATCAGAGTTTTGATCGGGGCGAATTTCTTGCCCTAAAGTGATTTTTCGATCAACAATTGTTCCAGGCACGGATGCAACAAGCCTGAACATTTGGTCAACCATTTTGCCTCCGCCAAAGGCTTTTTCACGGGCCTGTGTACGTTGTCGCTCAGTTCTTGCACGGGCGAGATCGGCTTCCAGGCTTTGCAATTCTTTTTGCGCAATCAAACCCGCTTGATGGAGTTCCTTGGCGCGGGCATGAGATCGCTCTGCTAAGGCAACATCCGTTTCTGACTTTCGCGAATCCGCCTGAATTTGTCCAAATTCCGGAGAGGACAGCACGGCCAACAAATCTCCTTTCTTCACGACGGCGCCAGGCATGACTCGAAGCTCGGTCACCTTGCCTGCGACCGGCGAAGTGACACGAGAGGTTCTTGAGTCGTCCCAAGAGATTCGACCGTTGATGCGGACGAAAGTATCGCGCTCAAGACCAATTTCGACGGTGCGAAGTGTTGTGAGTTGTGGGCTGTCTTTCGGAAAACGAACGCTTTGCTCATCCACGGTGGCGCCGGGAACGCCAGCCTTTACCGGTTCAGCGACTTTGCTACACGCGTTCAGCGCGAGTAGGCTAAACCCGAGCAGCACTACAGGCCATTTGGAGGAACGAGATGGGATCGAAGTTAGGTGCATCAGAGGGGCTCCACCCAGGTGCTCAGACGCAAGGCGGAAAGCGCCTTGGCGACATCGGCTTTTGCGGCTTCCGCTTCTTGGCGGACACTATTGTATTGACGGCGGGCATCGAATAAATCGGTCAAGGTGCCGGCACCTTTCAGGAATCCAAATTCAATCGCGTCGGCGGCTTGCTTGGCGGTCGGCACCGCCTCCCTGATAAGACGTTGGGCGCGATCTTTGGCGGCTAACAGTTGGGCCAAAGCAAGATCGACTTCATTCTGTACGAGCAGACTGATACGCTCCTTTTCGAGCTGGGCTTGATCAAACTCGGCTTGAGCTTTGTTGATGTCGCCTCGATAGTCGTTATAAATAAACAAGGGAACCGAGGCGGAAAACGCAAAAATGGTCCCATCACTTGAAGGCGAGCGCTCGGCTTGCAGGCCCAAAGAAATGTCACGGGTGCGAAGTTGCCGGGAAAGATCTAAATTCTTGGCTGCGCCGTCAATCCTGGCTTGAGCTGCTCGAAGCTCTGCACGATGTGTTGCTGCTTCGCTCTTTCGTTGCGCGAGGTCCTTCACTGCGGCCTCAATTTGCGCTTCAATCTCTGGTCCGCTCGGCAAGGGTTCTTTCGCGCGCAACGAGGCCGTCGCGTTATCTTTATTTATTTTTTGCGCAAGTTCAATGCTGGCTCGGATGACTTGCGCTTGGCCCGACCGCAAATCGTTGTTGGCGCGTGAGGTTTCCACTTTGAGGCGAGTGACCTCGATGGCGGCAATATCGCCCGCGGTGAGGCGCCTGCTAATTCCGTCCAGGAGACGTTCGTAATTCTTGACATTTTCTAGCAGAAGAGTCACTTGGCTTTGAGCTAAGGCGAGATCGAAGTAGGTTTGGCTTGCTAGCTGGCGCTGTTCTCTGACAGCGGCGGCAATTTCGGCCATTGCGGCGGCCGCCAAAGCAGTAGCGCTACCGGTTCGTAAAGCCTGTTTGTTGCCGCGCTCGAAGAGTTGTTCGACTCGTACGATGCGATCAGTCTCTCTCACTCCGTAGCGCCCGCCCAGCGAGTTTCCAAGTTGTGCGCTCAGGACGGGATTAGGCCGGACATTGACCCGTTCAATTTCGGCTCTGGCTACGGCCGCGGCCTTTTCGAGAACAGCAACGGTTCGATTGCTTGAAACTTTTTGCTCGACCTCCCACAGGCTGATCGGCTCAAGCAACTGATTCTCATTGTTGAGGACTGAAATATTGAGGGCAGCACTACCGGTTTGTGCACTTGTAGGCTGTGCCTGCACACAAAAGCACATACCCAAAAGGCCTATCGAGAGGAAGATGCCCAGCCCGTCAAGAAGGCGATTCTTAGAGACCGAGGCCACCGCAGGTAGAGATTTGGATCGTACGATCAAAAGAAAACCCATCTAAAAGCGAAAAATTGTGTGCCAGAATTTGGTGAGCGCATAGTCCCTTACAGGTAAATAGAACGCCAGCTTCAAGCCTAATATCTTGCGCGGATTATGGCAGACGGCGCCATCAAAATTCCTCGGAAATTACCTAGGTAGAACGCCCTAGGCCGCGAGCGGCTAAATTAGCCCGTCAAAGGGTAGGCAATTCACGAAATCCTCCGCTTTAGCAGAGCTTTCGTCATGAGCCATGACGATGAAGCAATTCGCTTGTGACATCGAACTCAACAGGCCCGAGCCCTGTTGGCCGGTGAGACGAACTTCGAGTTGACCGATAGGATTGACGCTGAGCACAGCGCGTTGGTATTCGACCCGGCCTGGTTGCTTACGAATTGGTGTTTTGAGTCGTACCTTGAAGAGCGCCAGCTCAGGCACGATGGCACCGCTAAGTTTTAGTAAGGGCGAACGCGCGAAGAAATAAAAAGCCACCATCACCGCGACCGGGTTCCCGGGCAAACCAAAATAGGGTTTACCCAGTAAGGTCCCAAAAGCCATCGGACGCCCAGGGCGCATGGCAATGCGCCAAAACTCCACCTCGCCAAGCTTGGCCATCACCGTCTTGGTGTAATCGGCCTCCCCGACAGAGACGCCGCCGGAGGAAATAATGGCGTCGGCTTGCGCCGCAGCCTGGAGCATGGCCAGCTCTAAATCTTCGGGCGAATCTTTGATGACGCCCAGGTCGATGAGCTCACAATTCAAGCGGGACAGCATACCTCGAAGTGTGTAGCGGTTGCTGTCGTAAATTTGACCGGGCTGGAGCGTTTCGCCGAGCGAGCGAACCTCATCGCCTGTAGAAAAGATGGCGACTTTAAGTCGAGGTTTTACCCGTATTTCTGCGATGCCCAAGGAGGCAATCAAGCCCAGGTCTGAGGGTGTGAGCACTCGGCCTCGCGTCAGGGCGGCTTGACCTTGCCTGAGGTCTTCTCCCGCCAAGCGCCGGTTCTGGCCGCGCTCCTGGCGATCGGGCACGAAGAGTATTTGGTCTTCGATCTGGCACACTTCTTGAACAATGACCATATCGCAGCGCTCGGGCATCACCGCGCCCGTGGTCACCCGAACCGCCTCACCAGGACCGGGTTTGAGGCCGGAGGGCCGACCCGCCAAGGCTTTACCAATGAGCCAATAGCGGCGTAAGCCGCGCTCGTAGTCGTCGGCCTGAATGGCAAAGCCATCCATCGCGGAATTGTCATGGGCCGGGACATTGATCGGGGACACGATGTCTTGCGCTAGGATACGGCCAAGGGCGTCGGCCAAGGGTAATGCTTCGTCGCCCGCAATGGCCTGAATACAGCTCAGTACATGGCTTTGCACTTCGGCGACGGTTTTTTCGATCTGATCACTCATCTTGAGCCTGAGTTGTACTCAGCCAACTCTTCGGGTGTGTTGAAATTCAGAAAGCCCCTGGCGTCTTGAAAGGCGGTCAGTTGATAGCCTTCCTGGGCATACCAACGGTCAATTTTTCGGCCGCCGCTTTCCAGGTATTGGCCCAGACTACTCAGTACTTTGATGTGCACCATGGCGAAGACAGGGTGAGTTTGCCCCTCGCACTCTGCGCTGGTCAAAGCCGCACCGCTGCGTTCCAGGCTGGCCGAAAAATGACCGACCAAATTGTCGGGCAGGAAGGGGCTATCGCAGGGGCACATCACATACCACTCGTAGTTTGAAAATGAGTGCATGGCGGCATGTAAGCCAGCCAGGGGCCCCACGAAACCCTCGACCCGATCTTTTACGACCGGATAGCCATAGCGTTCAAATGCCGGCATTTCGGTGTTGGCATTGATCACGATGGAGCCGACCTGAGGGGCGAGAGCTTCAAGTGCATGCGAGATCATCGGTCGGCCCTGAAAGTCAAGCAGGGCCTTGGGTGTGGGTGAGGCCATGCGACGGCTAAGACCACCGGCGAGTACTACGCCCAAAATACTTTCGCGGCGGATCATGACTTCACCGGATAAGTGGCAAGCCCGGGGTCGGAGACGAAACGTTGCTCGCCTGCGAACAGCAAGAAATGACGACCCTGACAGCGACCGATCAAGGTCATATTCAGTTGTTTGGCGAGTTGATAGCCCATATGGGTGAGGCCAGATCGCGATACCAAAACGCCGATGCCCATTTGAGCCGCCTTGATCACCATTTCTGAGGTCAGCCTACCCGTGGTGTAGAACACCAGCATCTCTCGTTCGGGCTGCAACTTGGAGGCGTTGAGCCACATCCAGCCCGCGATGGCATCGACGGCATTGTGGCGGCCAACATCCTCTACAAAGCTAAGTAATTCAGGTGTACTGGCGGCGCCCTGATGGATGCTAAACAAGGCACAACCGTGGACGGCCCCGGCCACTTTGTAAATGGATTCATGCTTGCGCATTTGCTCGAGCAGCGCATTCAGCGCCGCCTGATGAAACTGGCCAGAGACAGTGAGTTTGATGGCGTCAACCTCATCCATCAAGCCCCCAAATACCGTGCCTTGTCCACATCCAGTCGTGACCGTGCGGTGCTCCATTTTTTGGGCGATTTTGTTGTCGGCTTGATCCCAGAGGCTGACGCCTGAGCTGGCCATCAACTTTGAGGTGATCGCAACCGACTCGCTTTCCCAGTCGACTTGTACGGCATCAAGTTCTTCAAGAGTATCGACGAAACGCTGGTTGCGCAGGTAGCCCAGACTCAGTAACTCGGGTTCGGCGCCCAGGGTCATCAAGGTGACCAGCTCGCGTTTGTCAAGATAGATCGTGAGAGGGTGTTCGCCCGCGATCGAGGTTTTTTCCCTGAGGCCGTGCTCATTCAGAGTGTCGACTTCGAAGACCGAGGGGCGCGAGGCCTGCGAGCGCTTTAACATCGCGGCCTAGGAGCTTGGGCGGCAGAAGGCGTGCCAGCGAGACTGGCGAAAATCGAGGACAGTTTGGTAGCACTGACAAGCCAATAGCACTTGCTATTGGCGCAGGTGGTGATGCCGAAATGGACCGATTTCTCGCCTGTCGCAGCGCACGTCCTTCTGGCGCCCACGCTCCTAGCCTCCGATGTAGGACATTTCAACCTTGCGCAGCGCCGCTGTCTCGGACGTGCGAATTTCCGAATACCGGTCGTCGCGCTCAGACCAAATCAAGCCCAGCGCCGCTGCGATTTGTTCGTCGCTAAAGGAGCCCCGAAGCAGGGCGCGCAAGTCGTGACCTTCATTAGCAAACAGGCAGGTGAATAATTTTCCTTCGGTAGACAAGCGAGCTCTGGAACAGCTTGAGCAAAAGGCCTGGGTGACCGAAGAGATCACACCGATTTCACCAGTGCCATCCAGATAACGCCAGCGCTCGGCCACTTCGCCTTCATAGTTGGCATCGAAAGCCGCTAATGGAAATTCTTCACTGATTCGCTTCACAATATCGGCACTCGGCAGGACATCATCCATGCGCCAGCCATTGGAGCTGCCGACATCCATGAACTCAATGAAGCGCACGATATGGCCACTGCCTTTGAAGTAGCGAGCCATGGGCAAAATTTCTTGGTCGTTCAGGCCTTTCTTCACCACCATATTGATCTTCAGGGGTGTGAGCCCGGCGGCATGAGCGGCGTCGATACCCTTGAGCACATCGGAGACTGGAAAATCCACATCGTTCATGGCACGGAAAATCCCGTCATCGAGACTGTCCAAACTTACGGTGATACGTTTTAAGCCAGCGGCTTTAAGTGCTTGTACCTTCTTCGGCAAGATCGATGCATTGGTGGTGAGGGTAATGTCTACTTCTGCGCCACTCGGGGTACGTAACTCGGAAAGCATTTCAATAAGCTTCTCGATGTTTTTACGCAGTAGTGGCTCACCGCCGGTTAATCTTAATTTTTCGACCCCTGAGGCCACGAAAATTTTGGCCACTCGGGTCATTTCCTCGAAACTCAGAAGCGAGGTTTGAGGCAGGAATTGATAATCCTTATCGAACACCGATTTCGGCATGCAATACGTGCAACGAAAATTGCAACGATCGGTGACGGAAATTCGTAAATCATGCAAACGACGCTGGCGCGTATCGGTCAGTAAACTGGGGATTTGACCCGGGCTAGGGATTTGCAGAGGAATTCTGGGCAAGGCCGCGCCGTAACGCTGATCCGCAATCGGAATAATGCGCTGGTTCAGGCCAGAAGAATTGTTGCGAGTGCTTGGCCGCTTCGCTTCGCCCGATGGATTGACTGAGTGTTCGCCCATGTCTACTTTTAAGTGCTGAAGGGAAGTTCTAAAAAGGTTCGCATCGGTGCAGCTATCGGATGATCTGGAAGCATACCCATAAGTCAAAGGCGTCGCCAGGGCCTTCCTGGCGACGCCTGCAGGCTTAGTCGCTCTTCGGGCCGGTTTCAACCTGCTGCAAAGGTTCGTCGGCCATGACCGCTTTTGGCTTACGTTGGCGCACCGGTCTAGGTTGAGGAACGAATGCCTCGGGTGCGGTCGCTACGCTGCTGGTCTTGGTTTCGATCCACTGCAAACCGGCACCGTCGACGGCTTGCTTGACCACCGCCGCGCTGACCATGTCAGGTACGGCGATGGGGGCCGGTGCGACTCTTGGCGCGGGGGCTTCTACAAGTTCTTGCTTTGGTGCCGCGACCGGTGCAGGAGCTACTGGGGCCGTAGCTAATGGAGCCGTAGCTAATGGAGCCGTATTGGCCGGCGCTTGCTCGCTTTGCACTGACGCGCTTTGCAAAGGTCCGCTTTGAGTTGGCTGGCCAAGATCGAGGCTAGCCTGTTCAACTGAATCTTGCGATGGGTTGTCCGTGCCGTTGCCTTCACTGCGAGGGCCTCGATCACCACGGCCACGACCGCGGCGACGGCGGCTACCACGGCGAGCATCGTCGCCACCGTCCGCATCAGATTGCGTTTCGTTAGTGCTGCCGTCTTGCTGATCAGCATTGACGCTCACTTGGGAGGAAGCCTCGGCCGCTGCGATGCCGGTGGCATAGCCTACCGAGCCGAGGACCACAGGTTGCGGCACGTCCGCTTCTGGAGCAAGAGCCGCAGCGTCCGGACGACGCTCGGCGCCGCCTTCTGCGTTGCGCGGACCGCGTCCGCGTCCGCCCTGGCGTCCTTCGCCGCGACTTTCACCTCTGCCTTCACCGCGACCTTGGTTGCGATTCTCGTCTCGAGCGCCTTCTGCTCGGGCTTCGCCCTGTCCCTCGGGACGTGGATCCTGACTGGCTTCGCCACGATTCTCGTTGCGTCCCTCACCTCGTCCCTCACCACGGCCTTCGCCGCGACGTGGACGGTCGGGCCTTGGGCCACGTTCCGGACGGTCCAGGGGTGCTGCGCCCTCTAGGCGTTCTGTACGCTCTTGTGGCGCCTGGCGATCTGGACGATCACTGCCTTCAGGGCGATCTGCACGGGGACCACGGTCGCGACGTGGACGATCTCCACGCTCCTGACCCTCAGCGCGAGCTTCGCCTTCAGGACGCGCGGGACGATCACCACGAGGCGGGCGATCACCACGAGGGCCACGATCACCACGCTCATTTCTTGATCCTCTGTCACCGCGCTCATTGCGCCGTGGGTTGCTCTCGCGTCCACCTTCCTTGGCGGTACCTGTACCGTTCGCTGTAGTGGATGCACGCGCGACTGCAGGTGAGGCTTGGGCCTCATTGGCTGGCTTGTTACGGAACCAGCCCATGATCTTGCCAAAGAAGCCTTCACCTTGCTGCATTGGCTTGGCGATGGTGGTTTGCACTTGAATCGGAGCCGGGGCAGCCACGGGAGCCGGAACCGGCTTGGGGGTTGCTGCAGGGGCGGGTTGGTCGGGCGTGAAGTTCTTGACCACAGCCTCTTGGCGAGGCTTTTGCGGCTCAAGCTTTCTTTGCATGTAGGAGTCGTCATCATTGGGGACGGCGACCAAGGAGAAGCTTGACTTGATGTCGTTCAAACGCTCATCGTCATGGCGCAGGCGTTCCACTTTGTAGTGAGGTGTTTCCAGGAACTTATTGGGGATGAGCACCACCTCAACCTTGAGCTTGGCTTCCAGTTTGGCAATTTCGGCACGCTTCTCATTGAGTAAATATGTGGCGACATCGACCGGGACCTGCATGTACACGGCAGCAGTGTTTTCCTTCATCGCTTCTTCCTGAATCACTCGCAAGGAGTGCAGGGAAGACGATTCCACATCGCGAATGACACCGGTGCCATTACAGCGCGGGCAGGTCATGTGCGAGCCTTCGTTCAGCGCGGGGCGCAAACGCTGGCGCGATAACTCCATCAAACCGAAGCGAGAAATCTTGCCGGGTTGAACGCGGGCACGATCTACGTGAAGAGCGTCTTTCAGACGTTGCTCGACCTCGCGTTGGTTCTTGGAGTTTTCCATGTCGATGAAGTCGATCACGATCAGACCGGCCAAATCGCGTAAACGCATCTGGCGGGCGGCTTCATCAGCAGCTTCCAGGTTCGTGCGCAGGGCGGTTTCTTCGATGTCCGAACCCTTGGTCGAACGGGCCGAGTTGACGTCAATCGCGACCAAAGCTTCAGTATGGTCAATCACAATCGCGCCGCCAGAGGGCAGAGGCACCACACGAGAGTGAGCCGTTTCAACCTGGTGCTCGATCTGGAAACGAGAGTACAGAGGCACGTCTTCTTTATAGCGCTTGACCTTGTGCAGGGCGTCAGGCATGACGTAGCCCATAAACTGGCGAGCCTGTTCATAGATGTCGTCGGTGTCGATCAAAATCTCGCCGATGTCGGCGGTGAAGTAATCGCGGATGGCGCGGATCACCAGGCTTGATTCCTGATAGATCAGGAACGGAGCGGTTGCCCCAGAGGCGGCCTCAATGGCGGTCCACAGTTGCAAGAGGAAGTTCAAGTCCCATTGCAATTCTTCGGCCGAGCGACCTATACCTGCGGTTCGAGCGATCAAGCTCACGCCATTCGGGTATACGAGCTTGTCCATGGTCTCGCGCAGCTCTTGGCGATCTTCGCCTTCGACACGGCGTGACACACCACCACCGCGAGGGTTGTTGGGCATCAGGACCAGATAGCGTCCCGCCAGCGAAATGAAGGTAGTGAGCGCGGCGCCCTTATTGCCACGCTCTTCTTTTTCGACCTGCACAATGACTTCGGTGCCCTCAGACAAGGCGTCCTGAATGCGGGCGCGGCCGACATCGGTACCCGCCTTAAAGTAAATCTTGGAAATTTCTTTGAAAGAGAGAAAACCGTGACGCTCCTCACCATAGTTCACGAAGCAAGCCTCCAGGCTCGGTTCGATGCGGGTGATGACCCCTTTATAGATGTTGCTCTTGCGGGATTCGCGGCCAGCGGTTTCGATATCAATGTCGATCAGTCTTTGACCTTCGACAATCGCTACCCGAGTTTCTTCGGCGTGGGCCGCGTTCAATAACATGCGTTTCATGGACTACTCCTGATGCCTTGGGTCTGGCCGGCATCTCGGTCAGCAAAGCGGGGCAGCAACATTAACGAAAGGATTGCGCTCAAAGGAAGCGCAACAAAAAGGCGCTAAGGCGAGGTCCGAAGGTTCGGAGTTTCGACAAATTCGTCTGTTTCAACCATGGAGTTGACGTAAACGCGGCAAGAAACGCTAGCAACAGCGCGAGCGGCAGTCCGAAACGTAGATTCGGAGCGCTGGCGACTGAGTTGGCTCAACCAATGGGAGCTGGAGACAAAAAAGCGTTGTTGCACTTGGCCTGGGAAGTGTTCCAGCGTGACTGGACACTATTTTTCGTTAGTATTCTGCTCAACTTCGCGATGAAAGGAGCGGGCAACACCCGCTACAACCTTCAACAACGACATATTCACTAATTAAATACGCTGCCAACTCTTAAAAAGCCTAATAAGCTCGTAAAGGCGGCAGCCCTTGAGCGTCTGGGGTGGACCTGGGCTAGTTTGCCGTCGTCGGAAATCCACAAGCGCTCTAGCGTTAGTATAGCAAGAGGAAACAAGGAAGGACAAACTTTGCATTTAGATGACACCCGAGCCGACCGACGGGGCCTACGGGTTGATGACGACGATCAGGGCCAAAGGCTTGATAACTACCTGGCGCGTCGACTGCCTGAGTTTCCAAAAAGCTACATTTTCAAGATTGTGCGCTCGGGCGAGGTGCGGGTGAACGGGGCGCGGGTGACGCCGGATTATCGACTTCAACCGGGCGATCAATTGCGCCTGCCACCCAAAGCCGAGCACGCCATTGCGGGCACTTTGACCCCCGCGAAATCCTCGACTCCTGATGCGAAGCAGGGTTCGCGGCCTGCCCCGCAGGGCAGTGAAGCAGGCGATTCCGCGCTCAACCGGGGACTCGGCGCGCGCTCTGATCTCTTAACTCACTCCAGTTCAAAGTCGGCGCTGATGGCCAGCCAAGCGGCGACCATCAGCAAGCGCATGGCGGTCATTTATGAGGATGAGTCTGTGTTGGTCGTCAACAAGCCTTTCGGTTTGGCCGTTCACGGCGGAAGTGGCGTGAACCTGGGAGTCATTGAAGCGCTGCGCTTGGCCCGCCCAGAATTGAAGTTTCTCGAGCTGGCACATCGCCTGGACAAAGAAACCTCGGGCTTGTTGATAGTGGCGAAAAAGCGGCTCGCCCTGGTGAATCTTCAGGAGCAGTTTCGCTCGCGGGTGACCCGCAAAACCTATCAAGCCGTGGTGTTTGGGCGGATGCCGAGGCGGGAAAAGACGATTCGACTGGCCTTGAGTCGCGACCCTGAGACCTCCACGGGGGATCGAAGGGTTCGGCCTGATCCCAACGGACAGGAGGCGATTAGTATTGTCAAAGGCTTAGGCCATGCCAATTTTGGATCCGGGCATCCGATTAGTCGGGTCTCGGTAGCGATTGAAACGGGCCGCACTCATCAGATTCGGGTGCATTTGTCGAGCTCTGGATTTGCGATCTTGGGCGATGCGAAGTATGGCGACTTTCCTCGAAACCGAGAGTTGCAACAAGCCGGTTTCAAGCGCATGTATCTTCATGCTTGGCAGCTCAGCTTTCGTCATCCAGTCACGACCGCAACGATGCGACTCGCGGCGGAATTACCTGAGGATTTTCTACGCTTGGTGCCCGACGACGGTGGCGAGCCTCGTTGGCTGCCTGACCATGAGAGCGCTCCCTGAAGGTCGCTCCATCTAGCGTCATAATGTAGTCAGTGGAGCCTTGAGTAAAAGTAAGCATGCGAAGTAACACCAACAAGATTCAAGCCGTGGTATTCGACTGGGACGGAACGATTATTGATTCCACGCGCCTGATCGTCGATTCGCTGCTAAGCGCAAGTCGCGACTTAGGTCTAGCGGAGCCCAGTCGACAGCAAGCGTCGAGCTTGATTGGCCTGGTTTTGCCTGAGGCTGCGCGACGCTTGCACCCGGGTATTACCGAGGCGCAAACCCCCATTTTCATTGAACGTTATCGTCATTATTATTTTCAAAAAGACGCCTCGCTTCAAGCGTTTATAGGCATTCCCGAGCTACTCGAGGAACTTTCCAGCAAACCGATATGGCTGGCGGTGGCCACGGGCAAATCAAGAACAGGCTTAATGCGTGCCTTGGCCGAGCTGGGCTGGCAAGACGGATCGACAAAGCGTTTCATCAGTTTGCGTTGTGGCGATGACGGAGAGCCCAAACCGAGCCCCTGGATGTTGAACGATCTTGCCGCCGAGCTTGGCTTGAAACCTCAGGAAATGATCATGATTGGTGATACTACCCACGACCTAGGCATGGCTCGATCCGCTCAGGTCGAAGCCATCGCAGTCAATTACGGTGCTCAACCGGTCGATCAACTCGAGCGCTTTATCGCCAGCGCATTGCCGACCGATCCACCAGTCCACATGGTCAGTTCAGTGGAGCAATTGCGGGAACGTCTCTTGTCGTTTCTTTAGGCCAGTATCTCGGCCTGTGGAACGCAGCGGATTTAGACCGACCCTTGAGTCATGGAAAATGTAGAAAAGCAGATGGATGGATGGCAAAACATTGCTGAGTCGGACGAACTTCTCGAAGGAGGCGATGGTATTCGCTTTGAACTCGAGAGGGGTGGCCTTGGGCCCTTGGCCGCGTTTTGTGTGCGTTTCGAAGGTCTGGCGCGCGCTTATCTGAACCGCTGCTCCCACGTGCCGGTCGAACTGGACTGGCAACCCGGCAAATTTTTCGACGACACCGGTATTTACTTGATTTGTGCCACTCATGGAGCCATGTATGAGGCGGACACCGGCGCCTGTATTGCGGGCCCTTGTCGTGGTCAAACCCTTAGAGCTTTGATGGCGAAAGAAGAGGGCAATAAAATATGGGTCAAAATGGCCACAACGCTTCCACCTTCCGAGAGAAAATGAACGATAACGCAAATATTCCGCCCGATTTTGAACGAAAAATCATTCGCGAGCTGAGCCTCGGCTCCTTGCAAGAAAAAAAGACGGGTCGCCGTTGGGGGATCTTCTTCAAGCTTTGGGGGCTCGGCTTGGCGACGGCTCTCTTGTTGATGTTTATGGGCTTCTTCGATAAGAGTGGCTCGGCCACCCATGGTTCCTCTCAGCACACGGCGGTCGTAGAACTTTCGGGAGTGATTGACTCAGACGGTATGGCGTCGGCCGAATCGATGAATGGAGCGCTGCAAGCGGCCTTTAAAGATAGCTCCACGGCTGCCGTGCTCTTAAAAATCAATAGCCCGGGGGGCAGTCCGGTGCAGGCCGGCATGATTTACGATGAAATTTTGCGCCTGAAAAAACTTCACCCCAAAACACCCATCTACGCGGTGGTTGAAGAAATCTGTGCCTCAGGGGGTTACTACGTGGCGGCCGCCACTGACAAAATCTTCGTCGATAAGGCAAGCTTAGTGGGCTCCATTGGTGTCCTCATGGATGGCTTTGGGTTTACCGGGTTGATGGACAAACTAGGGGTCGAACGCAGGCTCCTCACCGCAGGCGAAAACAAGGGATTTCTGGATCCTTTTTCCCCGCAAAATGAGACCCAGAGAAAGTTCGTCCAAACCATGTTGGCGGAGATTCACCAGCAGTTTATTGATGCGGTGAAAAACGGTCGCGGTAAACGCCTGAAGGAGTCGCCGGAAATGTTTACCGGTTTGATCTGGAGCGGCACCAAAAGCATTGAACTCGGTCTCGCGGATGCACACGGCACGATGGATTCGGTGGCCCGTGAGGTGATCAAAGTTGAAAATATGGTCGACTTCACCGCTCGTGAAAACATTATCGACCGTTTTTCAAGGCGCATTGGGACCAGTGCGGGCGATACCGTGGTGCGAAGCCTGCGCGCGGGTACGACCCTGAGGTAGATGTCATTAGGCGAGCAGGCTAAAGACGGCCATGCTGTCTTTGATGCCTTCGAACTCCTTCGAGCGCTCGCCCATCTTGCGATGCCATTGTGAAATTTTGAGGGTGATCACGCTTTCGGTGGGCAGTCCCAAGTCGAGCGCCACACTCAGCCAGGTCTCTGGTTTCAAGACGCGCAAGGCCGCTTGCAACATGACTGAGTTGCGATAAGGCGTCTCGATGAACAGTTCGGTTTGGGAATTGTGCTTCGAGCTTCGCTCGAGATTAATGATGGCTTTGTCACGCTCGGCGACGCTGCTCGGGAGGTAGCCATTGAAGCGAAATTGCTGGCCACCCAGGCCGCCTGCCATCAAGGCCAATAAAATGGAACTCGGGCCGACCAGAGCTTTGACGGCAATGCCCTTGGCATGAGCATGGCGAGCCAGTTGAGCGCCTGGATCAGCAATACCCGGGCAGCCTGACTCACTGATCATGCCAACATCAAAGCCCAGGGCGATTGGGGCCAGCATGCGGTCCCAGTCTTGATGGGCTTGATGCTTGTTGAGTTCAATAATTTTTAGATCTTGAATCGGGCAGGGCGCCACCAGGGATTTCAGAATCGCCCTGGCGGTTTTAGCGTTCTCGGCCACAAAGTGCCTGAGACCTTGAATGATGGCTAAGGTTTGCGCCGGGAGCACGGCCTGCGCCGCGCCGTCATCGACTGCTCCAGGGGCGAGCAGAGGCACGGGCACCATCCACAATTTTGCTTTGGAAGCGATGGCGGTACCTTGAAGGGGTTGGGTCATATGGTTTTGGCCTTGACGACGGATCGGTTAGTTAAAAGGGAGGGTTGCGGGGATTTACGGCGCAACGACAAAAGGATTTTCTTGGGAGAGCAAATCGATGCCTGCCGCTTCGAACAAATCGACCAGCTTAATTAAGGGTAGGCCAATCAGTGCGCTGGGGTCGTCGTTTTGAACTTGGGCCAGAAGCGCGCCGCCAAGCCCCTCGCTTTTAACAGAACCGGCACAGTCCAAAGGTTTTTCGGTGCTCACATAGTGAATGATTTGGGCCTTGCTTAACGCACGAAAGCGCACCACAACGATATCCAGGACGGTTTGCTCAAAACCACGGCTGAGGTTCTGTAAGCTCAGTGAAGTGTAAACGCGCATGGTTTGTCCAGAGGCTTGCAGCAGTTGCTCAATCGCTCGGGTTTGCGTGCCGGGTTTGCCGATGGCCTCGACGTCATTCATGGTCGCGACCTGATCCGAGCCAATAACCCAGGCCTGCGGATGTTGGCTCGCAATCGCTCGTGCCTTTTCTCTTCCCAAACGAGTGGCAAGAACGCTGGGTATTTCGCCAGGCAATGGAGATTCGTCAAGTTCTGGGCTGATTTGAGAAAACCTTAAACCTAGGCGCTTTAACAAGTTGGCGCGATAACGAGAGCTTGACGCGAGAATGAGCGGGTGAGAACGATCTGGACTAGATACGAGTGGCATAAGGATGGGGACTCTGCTGAGGTAAAGGCGATGACTTATACTCATTTTGAGGCATTTAGTGCCGTCTTCAAAAAAGGATACCGGGTGAGCAGTACAGCGAGAACGCAAATGGTCGTGGATGTGTATGAAGCCGCGCGGACTCAGCAGACCCTGGAGGGAGGCCTTGCGCTGACTGACATGCCGCGCGCGCTCGAGTTACGGGAGGTACCCAACGAACAACAGGCGGCACACCTGGGCGAGGACGCAAAAATGCCAACGGTGACTTGGCGCGCCGAGTTTTTTAGGGTCGATGCGACCGCTCAACAAGCTCAGACCTGGTGCAAGCTCCATTTCAAGGCTCGCCTGCTCCAGCAATGTGTACGTTGCCTGGAGCCGGTCGTGACTCAGGTCGAGGAAGAGCGCCAATTTGTTTTTGTAGGCAACGAGGAGCGCGCCGCTGAATTGGATGAAGATCTGGAAATGGCCGATGTTTTAGTGGGGTCCAAGCGCTTTGACCTTGCCGAGCTCATCGAAGATGAGCTTATTTTGTCCTTGCCACCCCTAGCGCACCACGAAGTTTGTACGCTTCCGGTCGAGCTTAAAGACGATCAAACCCACGAAGACCCCCCCCGAAATCCCTTTGATGCCTTAAAAAACGTCGATTGGCCGGGCGCGGGCGGCAAAAAACATTAGTGTTGCGGCGCAATTTCACGTTTTTGAAATCGCTTGAACGTGTTTTACGCCTTGTCTGGCATGCACTTAGCGTTGGATGCTATAATTCGAAGTTAACTTTGGATTCCCAGGAAATAAAATGGCCGTTCAACAGAACAAGAAATCGCCATCGAAGCGTGGCATGCACCGCGCCCACGATTTTTTAACTGCACCTAATGTTGCAATTGAGCCCACGACGGGCGAAGTGCATTTGCGCCACCACATCAGCCCATCGGGCACTTATCGCGGCAAGAAAGTCGGCAAGAGCAAGAACCAAGACTAAAGGGTCTGGGCTGATTGGCGGAGGTTCGTAGTGGAGGCATAGTGGTGGAGGCAATGTGGCTCTGCCGTTTTATGTTGTGGGGTAGCTGTGGTCTGGTTGTGAATTGATGGCTCGCATCGCGGTTGATTGCATGGGTGGAGACCACGGGCTGTTGGCAACTTTGCCTGCTTGTGTGAAATTTCTTCGAGAAATGCCCACTTGTCACCTCATCTTGGTGGGGGACGAAAACCAAATAGCAGCACAGTTGAAACGCCTGGGCCCGTTTGACAGCGCTCGGCTTTCTGTCGTTCATGCCACTCAAGTGGTTGGCATGGATGAACCTCCTGCAAGTGCTTTGCGCTCCAAGAAAAACTCCTCAATGCGGGTGGCTATTGATCAAATCAAGGCGGGTCAGGCCGACGCATGTGTGAGTGCCGGAAATACCGGTGCTTTAATGGCCATTTCGCGGTTTGTGCTCAAAACGCTGGACGGTATTGATCGCCCGGCGATTGCCTCGCAATTTCCAAATCAAAAAGACGGCACCACCATCATGCTCGATTTGGGCGCGAACGTCGATTCAAGTCCGGAACACCTTTTGCAGTTTGCCTACATGGGTTCGGCACTTGCAACTTGCCTGGAAGGCAAGGAGCGGCCGAGCGTTGGCTTGCTCAATATCGGCGAAGAACTCATTAAAGGCAATGACATCGTCAAACAAGCTGCTGAGTTGCTACGCGCAAGCGCCAAGGAGGGGGGCCTGAATTTCTACGGAAATGTTGAGGGGAACGACATTTACCGTGGCACGACCGACGTCGTGGTGTGCGACGGATTTGTGGGCAACGTCGTGGTGAAGTCTTCCGAAGGTTTGGCCCAAATGATGGCTTTGCTCATTAAAGCAGAGTTCAGCAAGAATTGGATCAGGAAGCTTGTCGGATTGGTGGCCTATCCGGTTTTGACAAAATTTAAGCTGCGCGTCGATCATCGTCGCTACAATGGGGCAAGTCTGATTGGCCTGCGCGGGGTCGTGGTCAAAAGCCATGGCTCGGCCGACGCGTTTAGTTTCGGTTTTGCTTTGAAGCGCGCCTATGATGCTGCCCAAAACAGGTTGGTCGACAAAATTGCTGCGGGCATATCATCGATCAGTCTGGCGAACCTGGCTGCGCTGGCTCAGACGAATGCTCTTGAAAGCAACACCCAGGATTCGAACCTGAAACCCAATACGGATGTCAAACTAATTTCGGTATGAAGTATTCCAGAATTATTGCCTCGGGTTCTGCCCTGCCTGGCGAACCCGTTTCCAACCAAGTGTTGAGCGAGCGTTTGGCGTTGCGTGGTGTGGAAACAAGCGACCAGTGGATTGTGGAGCGCACCGGTATTCGTCAGCGCTATCTCGCCTCGGACAGCGATACCAGCAGCAGTCTTGGAGCGCAGGCCGCGAGACAGGCTCTGAAGATGGCTGGCGTCAATGCAGATTCCGTCGACCTCATCGTGGTGGCAACCTCTACCCCCGACAGTATTTTTCCAAGCACCGCTTGTTATGTGCAGCGTGAGCTCGGTAATTTTGGCGGAGCCGCATTTGACGTGCAGGCCGTTTGCGCCGGCTTTATTTACGGCGTTGCGACAGCGGACGCCATGATTCGTACCGGTGTCGCGAAGCGCGCACTGGTGATCGGCGCTGAAGTATTTTCGCGAATTTTGGACTGGACGGATCGCGCAACCTGCGTTTTGTTTGGCGACGGCGCTGGCGCGCTTTTGCTGGAGGCTTCGGACACGCCGGGTATCCACGCCTGTCGGCTGCATGCTGACGCCCGCCACGAACCTGTGCTGCGGACCGCCGGTCAAGTGCGCAATGGCCTGGTGACAGGCCATCCGTTTCTGACCATGGATGGTCAGGCGGTTTTCAAGCTCGCAGTGACGGTACTCGATCAGGTGGGGCGCGAAGTGGTGGCCGCCGCTCATATGGAATTGGACCAAGTCGATTGGCTGATCCCGCATCAAGCCAATATTCGAATATTACAATCGACCGCCAAGCGGCTTGGCCTCGGTGTCGACAAAGCCATCGTGACCGTTGACCGGCACGCCAATACTTCGGCCGCCTCGGTGCCCTTGGCTTTCGACGACGCGTTCCGGGCTGGCAAGCTGAAGACCGGCCAAAATGTGCTTCTTGAAGGCGTCGGTGGTGGTTTTACCTGGGGAGCAGCACTGGCGACTCTTTAGTCGGTGCGCTTAATGTCGCTTAGCGAAATTTATTCTCGCCTCAAACAAAGTTTTGATTCATGAAGATTGCTTTTGTATTCCCGGGTCAAGGTGCTCAAAGCGTAGGTATGTTGAATGCCTGGGGCTCACTCCCGGTGGTGAGCGCCTTAATTGCACAGGCCGATCAGGCGCTTGCTCTAAGTCCTGGGTTTTCGGGACCGCCACTGAGCCAAATCATCTCAGAAGGTCCGGCTGAAACACTCGGACTGACAATCAATACCCAGCCTGCCATGCTCCTGGCCGCGATCGCGGCACTCACCGCTTGGCAAAGTGCGGGCGGCCCTGCTGGAGCATTGCTTGCCGGCCATAGTTTAGGAGAATACAGCGCCCTGGTCGCCGCAGATAGCCTGAGCTTAGCCGAGGCTTTGCCCTTGGTCAGACTGAGGGCTCAGGCCATGCAAGAGGCTGTTCCAGTCGGTACGGGGGGCATGGCAGCCATTCTTGGTTTGAGTGACGAAGCGGTGCAGAAAGTCTGTCAAGCCTCAGGTCTAGGCGAGGTGGTTGAAGCCGTCAATTTCAATGCCCCGGCGCAGGTGGTGATTGCAGGGGCTGCGTCCGCAGTGGCTCGCGCCTGTGAGGCCGCCAAGGCCGCAGGGGCCAAGCGCGCTTTGCCACTAGCCGTGTCGGCTCCTTTTCATTCCAGTCTTTTAAAGCCGGCGGGTGATCGCTTGCGCATTGCTTTAAAAGCGCTTGCATTACGTTCGCCCAAAATTCCCCTCGTGAACAACGTCGATGTGGCTATCACGGCTGAACCCTCCGAAATTAAAGATGCGCTGGTTCGGCAAGCCTACTCGCCCGTACGCTGGGTTGAAGTGGTCCAAAAAATGAAGTCCGAAGGCGTCGATACGGTGATTGAATTCGGACCCGGCAAAGTATTAACCGGTCTGGTCGGGCGAATCGATAAAGAGATCAAGACTTACTCAGTATTCGATCCGGCGAGTTTACAAACGACTTTAGAAGCGATTCGCGCATCATGAGCGAAGCTCCAGTTTCTCAATCGACCCGGCCCCTGAGCGGGCAGGTCGCCCTGGTGACTGGCGCCAGTCGCGGCATAGGGCAGGCCATCGCGCTTTCTCTGGCCCGGGCGGGTGCCTCGGTGATCGGTACGGCGACCTCGGAAGAGGGCGCGCTCAAAATTACTGGGTACTTGCACGCTGCAGGGCACACTGGACGCGGCGCATGTCTTAACGTCACCAATGCACCAAGCTGCGAAGCCTTGGTCGATTCCATCAGCAAGGCCGAGGGCTCGGTCGCCATCCTCGTCAATAATGCGGGCATCACCCGCGATAATCTCGCGATGCGCATGAAGGATGACGATTGGTCCGCCGTGATCGATACCAACCTCAGCGCAGTGTTTCGAATGAGCCGCTTGGTGATGCGCGGCATGATGAAGGCACGTACTGGCCGCATCATCAATATCACTTCCGTGGTCGGTTCCATGGGGAATGCCGGGCAAGCGAACTACGCGGCTTCGAAAGCTGGGGTCGAAGGGATGACACGGGCCTTGGCGCGCGAACTGGGTAGCCGCAACATTACGGTTAACTGCATCGCCCCTGGCTTTATTGATACTGACATGACGCGCGCTTTAAATCCCGAGCAGATTGCAGGCCTCACCCAACAAATTCCGCTAGGCCGTTTGGGTGAGCCAAAAGACATCGCCGAAACGGTCAGCTTTCTCGCTTCGGCCTCGGCCGGTTATATTACTGGGGTGACCCTTCATGTGAACGGTGGGATGTATATGGACTAACGCCTCTTTTTTTGGGGGTGGAAGTTGAATTGGGTGGCGCGACTGTTACAATCGCGCCGCATTTAGAGTCAAAGCAGCAATTGCTGCGATGCAAAAAATAAGTTCTTCAGGAGTGAATGGAATGGAAAATATTGAACAGCGCGTTAAGAAAATTGTGGCGGAACAGCTTGGTGTGAATGAAGCTGAAGTCAAGATTGAGTCGTCTTTTGTGGATGATCTTGGCGCTGATTCTCTCGATACCGTCGAGTTAGTCATGGCTCTCGAAGAAGAGTTCGAAACCGAAATTCCGGACGAGGAAGCCGAGAAGATCACGACGGTTAAAGAAGCCATCGACTTCATTAACAAGCATAAGAAACCCGCCTAGTCCGTATTAAACTCTTAGAGTCCTCGACAAGCTTATGGGTAAAAAAAGAGTTGTGGTGACGGGCCTTGGGGCCATCTCGCCTTTAGGTCTCGACACCACCAGCACCTGGCAGGCGGCGCTTGAAGGGCAATCGGGCATAGACCGAATTACCCGCTTTGACGCCTCCGCCTTCACCACCCAGATTGCAGGCGAAGTGAAGGGCTTTAATGTCGCGGACTACATGTCCACGAAAGAAGCTCGCCACTTCGATACTTTCATCCACTTCGGGATTGCCGCGGGTGTTCAAGCCTTGCGAGACTCCGGACTAGAAATCACGGATGCGAATCGCGAGCGGGTCGGCATCATGATCGGCTCGGGGATTGGCGGTTTGCCCTACATCGAAGAAACTCATGTGGAGTACACGGCCAAGGGGCCGCGCCGGATTTCGCCGTTTTTTATACCGGGATCGATCATCAATATGATCTCGGGCCAATTGTCGATCATGCTCGGTGCCGAGGGGCCGAATCTGGCCGTGGTCACGGCCTGTACAACGGGCCTGCATAACATTGGCCTTGGTGCCCGACTGATTCAGTACGGTGATGCGGACGTGATGATTGCAGGCGGATCGGAAGCCACCATTTCTCGCTTGGGGCTGGGTGGGTTCTGTGCGGCGCGCGCCATGTCAACGCGCAATGATGATCCCAAAACGGCGAGTCGCCCCTGGGATAAAGACCGAGATGGCTTCGTGCTCGGAGAAGGTGCGGGCGTTTTGCTTTTAGAAGAATACGAACATGCCAAAGCCCGAGGCGCCCGTATTTACGCCGAACTTTCTGGCTTTGGGATGAGTGGCGACGCTCATCACATCACTGCACCGGATATGGCTGGCCCAACCCGGTGCATGTTGTCCGCCTTGAAAGATGCGCAACTTTCTGGCGACAAGATTGGCTATTTGAATGCCCATGGCACATCTACGCCCCTGGGTGATTTGAACGAGACCAATGCCGTTAAAGCGGCCTTTGGCAGTCATGCCAAGAGCTTGGTCATGAATTCCACAAAATCAATGACGGGGCATTTGCTCGGTGGAGCAGGGGGCCTGGAGTCCGTGTTTACAGTTCTGGCGCTTTATCATCAAAAATCGCCCCCGACCATGAACATCTTTAATCAAGACCCTGAGTGTGATCTCGACTATTGCGCCAACGTGGCCCGAGACCTGAAGCTTGATGCCGTCATGAAAAACTCATTTGGATTTGGCGGCACCAACGGAACCTTGGTCTTTCAACGAGTCTAGCTTTGAGGCCTGACCCACATGCCGCCCCTTCAGGTTTTTAACGAGATCCCTTACGATAAACTGCGAGCGGCGGATCGTTATGGCCGCCGGACTGCATTGACCTTCGCCGTCGCGGCGCTCACGGTGTTGTTTGGGCACGCCTTCTTCCCTGGCGGGTCTGTCACCCAACAGGCTATCAGGGTGCTGCTGGTCGCTGGGCTCTGCAATCTATGGATGGGATGGCGGGGCTCTAAACCACAGGTGCTTGAAACCACCATCCATCGTCCCCACCTAGAGCGCACCGTTGAAAAAGAGGCGCGCCGCCCCCACTATCAGTCAAAGTTAATCGCTTGGACGCGTTCTGGCGACGTCATTGAGCTGGTTTTTGACAGTGGTTCATGGATGTTAGTCAGAGCCGATGTAAACGACCGACAATGGCGAGACGTTCAGCGTTTATTAGTCTGGTGCAAACGGGTTCCCTCGCGCGCTGTACTTTGACCCAAAGGAATAAAATGATTCGACGTCTTCTCTCCTCATCCCTGCTGGCGACCAGCCTCGCGATGAGTTCTACCGTGTTGGGTACCTTGGGATTGCTGAATCCAGGCCTTTCCTACGCTCAAGGGCGCAACCTGCCGGACTTCGCTGATCTTGTGGAAAGGGTTGGCCCGGCGGTGGTCAATATTCGCACCACCCAAAAAGTGAAGTCCGAGATTAAAGCTCCGGCGGCCCCTGGTCGGAACACCCCCCGCCCCCCAGAGGGCATGGATGAGAACGATCCCTTTTTTGAGTTTTTCAAGCGCTTCTTCCCGCCCGGCCAGGGCCCTCAGGGGCCACAGTCCCCTCGTGGCAGTCCGGGTGACGAGGTGCCACGCGGCGTGGGTTCCGGATTCTTTATCTCCCCTGACGGTTTTTTGTTGACCAATCATCATGTAGTCGACGGAGCTGACGAAATTTACGTCACGCTAACCGACAAGCGCGAGTTTAAAGGCAAGTTAATCGGGTCCGACAAACGCACCGACGTGGCCTTGGTGAAGATCGAAGCGACCGCTTTACCGCGTCTTACCGTGGGTGACTCCACCAAAATTCGCGTCGGTGAATGGGTATTAGCCATTGGTTCACCTTTCGGACTTGAAAACACCGTAACTGCAGGTATTGTCTCCGCCAAGGGGCGTGATACCGGCGACTTCTTGCCCTTTATTCAAACCGATGTTGCCGTAAATCCTGGTAATTCTGGCGGCCCACTGATCAATATGTCCGGTGAGGTGGTTGGCATCAATTCTCAGATCTATAGCCGCACTGGAAGTTTCGCAGGTATTTCCTTTGCGATTCCGATGGACGAGGCTATCCGTGTTGCGGATTCACTCAAGAGCACAGGTCGAGTCGTGCGCGGCCGTATTGGGGTCGGTATTACTGACGTGACCAAAGAGGTTGCCGAGCCCCTGGGATTGCCCAAGGCAACGGGTGCCTTAGTACGGAATGTGGAAAGCGGCGGCCCTGCGGACAAGGCCGGCGTTGAGGCAGGTGACATCATTACCCGTTTTGATGGAAAAACTTTCGATAAATCGAACGAATTGCCTCGCATCGTGGGTGCGACCAAGCCGGGATCCAAAGTCTCTCTATCCGTCTGGCGTAAAGGCGCAAGCAAGGAACTGACGATTACGGTGGCGGAAATTGAACCTGACAAGCTGGCGGCGGCTCCTGGCAAGCCCGCCACGCCACCTCAACCCGTTCCCCCTGTCGCAACGGCTGCGAACTCCTTAGGCCTGGCGGTAAGCGATCTTTCGGAGGAGCGCCGTACCCAGTTGAAGGTGAAGAACGGCGTGGTGGTGGAAACCGTGGATGGTCCCGGTGCGCGATCCGGAATTCGCCCGGGTGATGTTTTACTGGCACTTAACAACCAGGACATCACCAGCGCCAAGCAGTTCGCGGAAATGGCAGCGAAGCTCGATAAATCTCGATCTTCGGCGCTCCTCGTACGCCGCGGGGACGGTGCGCAATTTGTGCCGATTCGCCCGGTTGTTTTGAAGTGATCGATTCCTCGACCGGCTTCGCTCCAGGGCTTAGTCGGTCCGACCCAGGCAATGAAGTAGAATGGCGGGTTTTGGAGCCAATAAGAATAAGAGCTCCCGAGGCCCCTCATCTCGATGCAACGCACCCGTAATTTCTCAATTATTGCCCATATTGACCATGGCAAGTCAACCCTAGCCGACCGCTTGATTCAGCGTTGCGGTGGTCTTTCCGACCGTGAAATGGAAGCTCAGGTTCTCGATTCCATGGATTTGGAAAAGGAACGGGGCATCACCATTAAAGCTCAAACCGCCGCGCTCAAGTACAAGGCGCTTGATGGTGAGACCTACAACCTTAATTTGATCGATACCCCGGGTCATGTGGACTTCTCCTACGAAGTGAGCCGATCTCTCTCGGCTTGCGAAGGGGCGCTCCTGGTGGTCGATGCGACGCAGGGGGTCGAAGCCCAAACGGTGGCGAACTGCTACACGGCCTTAGACCTTGGCGTCGAAGTATTACCTGTCCTGAACAAAATGGACTTGCCCTCGGCCGATCCGGATGGGGCCGCACAAGAAATCGAAGATGTGATCGGCATTGACGCCACCGATGCGATCCGGGCGAGCGCAAAAACCGGACTGGGGATTGACGAAATCTTGGAGCTGGTGGTCGCCAAAGTGCCTGCGCCTAAAGGCGATGAAACCAAGCCACTTCAAGCCCTCATCATCGACTCCTGGTTTGATAACTATGTGGGCGTCGTCATGTTGGTACGTGTCTTTAACGGCCGCATCAAGCCTAAAGACAAGTTGCTCTTGATGGCGACAGACTCCACCCATCTATGCGAACACGTCGGTGTGTTTACGCCGAAATCTGAGCCTCGAACAATGCTCAACGCGGGTGACGTAGGGTTTGTGATTGCCGGCATCAAAGAGCTGAAAGCCGCGAAAGTAGGCGACACCATTACCTTGGTGAATCCGGCGGCGACCGAAGCCTTGGTGGGCTTCCGGGAAATTAAACCTTCGGTTTTTGCGGGGCTCTATCCGGTTGAATCTAACCAATACGAAGCCATGCGTGATGCGCTCGAAAAGCTTCAGCTCAACGATGCCTCGCTGCAATACGAACCCGAGGTCTCGCAAGCGCTTGGCTTTGGCTTTCGCTGTGGATTCCTTGGCTTGCTGCACATGGATATTGTGCAAGAACGGTTAGAGCGCGAATTTGACATGGACCTCATCACCACGGCTCCAACCGTGGTGTACGAGGTGTTGATGCGTGACGGCACCTTACTGCAGGTTGAGAACCCGTCCAAGATGCCCGACCCGGCCAAGATCGAAGAAATTCGTGAGCCGATTGTGAGCGTCACGGTCTTTACACCGCAAGAGTATGTTGGCTCGGTGATTACGCTTTGTACCGGTAAGCGTGGTGTGCAAACCAATCTTGCCTATCACGGGCGGCAGGTGCACCTCACCTATGACTTGCCGATGAATGAAATCGTGCTCGATTTCTTCGATAAGCTGAAGTCTGTGTCGCGGGGCTATGCCTCGATGGACTACGAGTTTAGGGAGTATCGAGCCTCGGACGTGGTCAAGCTGGACATTTTAGTCAATGCTGAAAAAGTGGATGCCCTGAGCTTGATCGTACACCGCTCGATTGCACTCAAGCGGGGTCGCGATGTGGCCGCCAAGATGCGCGAGCTGATTCCTCGTCAGATGTATGACGTGGCCATTCAAGCGGCCATTGGTTCCAATATTATTTCCCGTGAAAACATCAAGGCGATGCGCAAAAACGTGCTCGCAAAATGTTACGGGGGTGATATTTCCCGTAAAAAGAAATTACTAGAGAAACAAAAAGCCGGCAAGAAACGCATGAAACAAGTGGGGTCCGTAGAAATTCCCCAAGAAGCGTTCTTGGCGGTCTTGCAAGTGGACGATAAATGAACTTTCCTCTCATCCTGACCGTGTTGCTTTTTGTCTCTTTTGTGGCTTGGCTGCTGGAGAAGTTTCTGTTCGGCCCCAAGCGTAAAGATCGAGGCGATCAGCAGCAGCCTTGGTGGATTGAATACACCGCAGGACTATTTCCGGTCATTTTTGTGGTTTTC
>JAYUOT010000261.1:0-5635 GCA_043760705.1 Betaproteobacteria bacterium | reverse complement strand
CCGCACCCTTGACAGCATTGCCAAGGTTAATAAAGGCTCCTTTAGGATGGCCAGCCTTGATTGCTTTTTGAGCGGCCTCGCTAAACATGGCCTTGGTGATTTGATATACCGTTTCAGTATCCACTTTGGCCGTGGTCACCCACTGCGCACCGACCGCTAAAGTCTTGGTAGCACTGATGCCCTTATAAGTGTCTGCCGCTATGAGGTCGCTTGAAAAGAAAGGGCTCGCCTGACGCAGACCTTCGGCCTGAGGACCGTCGATGGCCACCAGCTCGATGCCGCCACCACTTGAGGCCAGCTCGGCAATCGCGCCTGCGGGAGCACCACCGGTAAAGAAGAACGCGTCCAGTGAGCCGTCCTTCAACTTGTCAGCCGCTTGGTTGGGCTTGATGTAGTCGGGCTTGATATCAGCCTCCTTCAGACCATAGGCTGCCAAAATAATCTTGGCATTGATCAAAGTGCCAGAACCCGGTTCATCCAGGGCGACCCTTTTACCTTTCAGATCGGCGACGGTTTTAATGCCCGAACCCTTCTTGACAACAATATGCACGCTCTCAGGATAGAGATTGGCGATCAGGCGCAGATCGCCCACTTTGGGACGGCCTTCCCAAATGCCGGTGCCGCTGTAGGCCCAAGTCGCGACGTCGGCTTGCGAAAAACCCGACTCCATCGAGCCGCTCACAATGCCGTTGACATTGGCCACCGAACCATTGGTCGCTTGGGCCGTCGCCACAATTTTGCCGGGCTGAGAAACGGCATTGGCGATCATGCCGCCAATGGGATAGTAGGTACCGGCTGTGCCGCCAGTGCCGATACGGAAGAATTGCTGGGCTTGCACACTTCCAGCAGCCACCAGGCCTAAAGTAACCATCCCAACACTTAGGGCTGCAGCGAGGCGCTTCAAAGGTAAGTTCATCGACATCTCCAGTGGGTTTTAAACTCTCGCATCAGCCAGCAAGGCCGACGCTTGATTGAACAATATGCAGGGCATTTGGAGTCTAGCACCAGTCCTTATGCGGCTCACCTAGCGGCGCGGGGGGATGTAGACACCCCACGGAAGCTCGCCCACCGGCACTTCCTGGATGGCCTTACGCTGAGCGATGTCCACAATGGTCACCGAATTGGAACGACCATTCGCGACATAGAGCTTCTCGTTTTTTGAATCAATCGCCATGTTCCAAGGGCGCTTGCCCACGGCGACAGTGGCCACCACCGCATCCGTCACGGTGTCGATAAACAAGACATTGTTGTCGCCGCCATTACTGACGATGGCGAGCTTGCCGTCCGAGGTCATGGCGACGCCATTGACTCGCTGGCCCGCTTTAATGACCTTGATTGGCTTGTGGCTGGCTACGTCAATCACATGCACCTCGTCGGCCAGCTCACTCGCCACATAGGCCTTTCTACCGTTCGGCAAAAACCCAATACCGCGCGGGCGCTTACCCACATTAATGCTGACCAGCATTTCTCGCTTGGCGACGTCGATGACATCGACTTGCTCGGCGTTTTCGGCACTGACATAGATCCACCGACCATCCGGGGAAAATATTGCATGCTCGGGATTCTCACCTTTCACCTTGATTTGGGAGAGAATCTTGCGGCTCGTGGTATCGATCAAAATCACGGCATTGTCTTCTTCGACTGCAACTGCCAGCAGGCTGCCGTCGGCGGAAGCATAAATCGCCTCGGGTGATTTGCCGAGTTCAATGCGGCCGACAATCGAGCCCTTGTCGAGATCGAGAATCAACAAATCGTTGCCAGGCTGATCACTGACGAACAGAAACTTGCCGCTTTTGTCGGTCGCCATCCCCCGGGGTTTTTTCCCGGCCGGGATACTTTGCACAACACTACCGGTGGCGACATCCAGAACAGATATCGTTCCGGTTTTTTCATTGGCTACATAGGCACGCTCAGGAAGGGACGATCCCGGCAGGCTCGAACAAGCACTGGCAGCCATCACCATGATCGCTGCCAGTCCTCGTCTGGCCAACATTCCAAACATCGAGATCGTCTTCATGATTCTTACGCCTTCTTGTATTTCACAATCTTTTGGCTCTGCTGACCCAAACCTTGAATGCCCAAAGTGACCACATCACCAGGCTTCAAGAATTGAGGCGGCTTCATGCCGAGCCCAACACCTGGAGGCGTACCGGTGATGATGACATCGCCAGGGTTCAAAGTCATGAACTGGCTCACGTAGCTGACGATGGTCGCGCAATCAAAGATCATGGTCTTGGTGTTGCCACGTTGTCTTTTCTCGCCATTCACGTCCAACCACATATCAAGCTTCTGAGGGTTGGGAATCTCATCGGTCGTCACTAACCAGGGACCGAGGGGGCCGAAGGTGTCGCAGCCCTTGCCCTTGTCCCATAAACCACCACGCTCGATCTGATATTCGCGCTCCGAGACGTCGTTGGCGACGACATAACCCGCTACATAAGAGAGTGCATCCTTCTTGGTCACATAGCTGGCCTTGGTGCCGATCACGATCCCAATTTCAATTTCCCAGTCCGTCTTGACTGAGCCCTTGGGCAGCATCACATCATCGTCCGCGCCTTGCATGCACGACAAGGTCTTCATGAAAATGATGGGCTCTTTCGGCACGGGCATCCCGGCCTCAGCCGCATGGTCGCTGTAGTTCAGGCCAATCGCCACAAACTTGGTGGCCCCGGTAAAGGGTACACCCATACGTGGCTTGCCACGCACGAGCGGGAGTTTGTCTGTTTTGATTTTCGACAACTTGGCGAGCGCGGCAGACGACAATTGTGCCGGGCCAATATCGCCCACGACCTTCGAGAGATCGCGCAACTTGCCCGCAGCATCGATCAGGCCGGGCTTTTCCTTGCCGACTTTTCCGTAACGTACTAACTTCATAGTTTCTCCTGGGATAAAAATTAAATGGTGATACCACCATCGATGTTAAACAATTGACCGGTGGCAAACTGGCTCTCGTCACTGGCCAGATAGACCAGGATCGGTACAATTTCATCGGCCTGCGCCAGGCGACCCATAGGCTGGCGGGAGACGAACATCTTTCGAGCTTCGTCAATATTGCCAAGCTCTCTCATGCGCTCATGCAAGCTCGGAGTTTCGACCGTGCCCGGGCCGATGCAATTGCAGCGAATGCCCTTGGTGACATAGTCGGCCGCAATGGATTTCGTGAGTCCGATCACCGCAGCCTTGGTGGTGCCATAGGCGAAGCGGTTCGGAAAGCCCTTGACGCTTGAGCACACCGAGGCCATGTTGATAATCGACCCACCGCCATGGCTTAACATTTTGGGCAGAAAAGCCTGGATCATCCAATACTGTGAGCGCACGTTGATTTGCCAGGAGCGCTCGAACGCATCGTCGTCGCAATCGAAGATCGACCCTTGGTGAACCCAGCCTGCACAGTTGAAGAGAACATTCAAAGGCTCCATTTCCGCCACCAGCTTATGGATGCCTGCCTTTTGGGTCACATCGAGGAGGCGCGTCTGGATGGACTTGCCGCCTTGCTTGGTCGACTCCTCCGACAAGCTCTCCAATAAATCGCCGCGGACATCGGTGGCCATCACAAGAGCACCTTCCTTGGCCATCGCTACGGCCGCTGAGCGGCCCATGCCTTGAGCGGCCGCCGTGATTAAAACTCGTTTACCCTCTAGTCGTCCGGCCATCGCGTGATTCCTTCTCTCGCCTAGTTACAGTTCTTGCAAGGCCGCAAGCCTAGCGTATGTTTGGTTTTTTTGCAGGAGCTCGATATGGGTTCCGGACTCGATGATACGGCCTTTGTCCATCACAATGATCCGATCTGCTTTCACCACAGTCGCGAGGCGATGGGCAATGACCAAGGTGGTTCGACCCGCCATCGCGGTCTCCAGAGCCAACTGCACGGCACGCTCGCTCGCGATATCCAGAGCGCTAGTCGCCTCATCGAGCAACAGGATAGGCGGATTTTTAAGCAAAGCACGGGCAATCGCAATACGCTGACGTTGCCCGCCCGATAGTCGTACGCCACGCTCACCCAGGAAAGTTTCATAGCCTTGAGGCAGGGCCATGATGAACTCATGAGCTTGCGCGGCTTTAGCCGCAGCCATCACCTCGGCATCACCCGCCTCAAGCCGGCCGTAACGGATATTGGCCATGGCGTCCGCCGAAAATACGGTGTTGTCCTGCGCCACCACGCCAATCTGCTTTCTCAACGCCGCCAGGTCCCAGTCGCGAAGCTCGATGCCCGCGGCTTGAATACTCCCCGCCTGCGGATCATAAAACCTTTGTAACAACTGGAACACGGTAGACTTGCCCGACCCCGATGCGCCCACCAGAGCCACGGTTTCGCCCGCCATGACGCTCAGCGAAAACGACTCCAGCGCCTTCTGTAATGGGCGCGACGGGTAGTGAAAGTCGACCTGGTGAAAGGTCATGGCTTCAACACCGTGACGGCTCAACGAAGAGAGGTCTGAGCGCTGCGAGCCCGAGGCAATGCCGGGCTGAGTTTGCATTAATTCCATCAAGCGCTCGGTGGCCCCAGCCGCTCGTTGAATGTCTCCAAGCACTTCCGCGATGGCACCCACCGAACCGGCAACCAGACCCGCGTAGAGAATAAACTGCATCAAAAGACCGGCGGTCATGGTGCCTTCGATCACCGCTTGAGCACCCAGCCACAATACGAAAACGATGGCACCAAAGCTCAAGATGATGGCCACGGCCACCAGGATAGAACGCGCCCGGAAACGCCGACGGGCCGTTGCGAAGGCCTCCTGGGTGGAATCCACATAACGTTTGCCTTCGAACGGTTCGCGTACGAAAGACTGCACGACTTGCATGGCATTCAAAATCTCACCCGCCAGTGCACTGGTATCGGCCAGGCGGTCCTGGCTTGCGCGCGAAAGCTTGCGCACGCGGCGACCAAACATGATGATCGGGAAAACCACCACGGCCAGGAGCAAAACGATGAGAGATGCCAACTTGACGCTCGTCACCAGAAGCATGACCAGACCACCGGCAAACAAAACCAAATTGCGCAGCCCCAAAGACAGGCTGGTGCCGACCAGGGTTTGGATCAATGTGGTGTCGGTATTCAGGCGTGACAGGACTTCGCCGGTTTTGAGAGTTTCAAAGAACTTCGGGTCCTGAATCAGTACCTGCTGGTAGACGGCCTCGCGCATATCGGCAGTCACCCTCTCGCCTAACCAAGTCACCCAATAAAAGCGTAACGCCGTGCCCAGGGCCAACACCACCGAGAGACCAAACAAGCCGATGAATACCAAGTTGACTTGCCCCGGGTGTTTAGCGATTTCGCCACCTGAAAAGCCGAGATCAATGAGATAGCGAAAAGCTACCGGGACGCTCAAGGTGGAAGCTGCCGCGACCAGAAGCGCGAACAAAGCGAGCAGCACTCGTGAGCGGTAGCGCATCAAGAATGGCGCTAGAGAGCGCAACAGTTGTAGTGCGGTTCGCTTTTCAGGGACAGCTTCGAGCGGAGAGTCGGGAATAACGATGGACACTGACAGGCCTTGGGACGCGGGCCTCGATTCTACCGATTTACGAAAACTTCAAGTGAAATTGGCCGATAAATAGGCCGATCACTTAAGCGATAATCAGACTTCCTGTACCCGCTACTTTGAAGAGTGTTCACATGGTCACCGTTATTTCCCTC
>JAYUOT010000260.1:0-2824 GCA_043760705.1 Betaproteobacteria bacterium | reverse complement strand
CGATGAATGGGGTCCGTTACGGCTTGGCATTCAGTCTCGTCCTGCTCGGCGCCAGCTACCTAATCAAGGCGAGGAAGATGGAGTACATGCTCTTTGTTCTTTTGGCGAGTTTCGTGCAAGTATCTTCCTGCCTACTTGGCATACTTCTATTCATGCTACATGAGAAGAAATGGAGCACGGCTGCATACTGCCTCGCCGCAGCAGCCTTGCTGAGCACGCAGTTTACGGAATATATCGTACTCAAGGCGCTTGCCAACGAGTCGTTGCAGAGTCCAGCCGCTACGTCCGGCATGGCTCCGCTCATGGTCACTCTCGCCACTTTGGGGGCATGGGCGACGAACAGGTCGATCCGCACAGGCGCAGGAAGCAAGATCATCGCGCTGCTTGTATTGGCCTTCGCTACTTATGGCATGTCTCAGTTCTTTTACGCAGGACTGCGATTTCAATTCCTAATTTTCTTTCTCGTAGCCCTTTGCCTGTGTTGCCACCTCTATTCGATTCGGCGTCGAATGCCGAGATCATTGGGAATTTCTCTCGTTATTATCGGAATACTAGGCGCAGGCCTGAGACTACGAAACTTTTCGGATGGCGCATTCGATGGCGAGTCGCCTTTCATTCCATATAATTTCATGTGGGAGGAGAACTAGCGTGCCGTATGAAACCTCGTCCATAGGCACTCTGACCCGAATGACCGCTGACTTGTCGAACCCGACGAAACTGCATAATTATATCCCCAAGCCAGTGGTTTCTATAATAATTCCCGCATACAACGTCGAGCTATATATCAGAAAGTGCCTTGCTACAGTAATCGCACAGACGCTGACAAATATAGAAATTATTATTATTGACGATGGTTCGTCCGATTCAACGCTCGCGATATCGCAAGCCATTGCCACTTACGATTTCCGCGTCAGGGTTTTTAGCAAAAATAATGAAGGACAGGGAACTGCTCGAAACTTCGGGCTGCGTCAGGCGCGAGGCACCTACATTTGCTACGTCGACAGCGACGACTGGATCGAATCGACGCTCTGCGCGGAGGCAGTTCACGCCATGGAGCAGTCGGCGGCAGACTTCGTGAATTTCGGATTTGACTTCGTACTGCCTTCAGGGGCGACAAGGAAATCATTGCGACGATTCGAAAGAGATGAGCTCATAGCCCCGGATCTCTTCGCCAGCGCGATGCTGGACAATCAGGTTTTTTCAGTACCGTGGAACAAGCTATATCGGCGCCAAGCTCTGCTTGATAACGGGATCATGTTTCCTAGTATGCGGGTCAACGAAGACATCTACTATTCTCGGGCGGTCGCCTATGCTTCAGAAAAAGCGATATTCATTTCAAACGTCCTATATCACGCCCTGGTCCGTCCCGGCAGCGCATCTCGAAAGATGTCGTTGTTGCATTTTTCTGAAACGCATGCAGTTCTCGCACACGAGCAGGAATTCTTCGCTAGCCACGACGGCCCCAAAATATCGGAAGCGTTGTTCTCCGCTCATGTGGTCAAGATATTCAGCTACCTGCTACTACAGGCGGCCTTCCGGATTTCATCGCCTGCCGAATACAGAGAATGTTTCCGTTCGGCCGATTTGGCAATGTTTCGGAAGCGGGCCGGCTCTCTGAGCGTACTCAGACGGCTTCCCCTAAAGAACCAGATGCTGGCTATTCTCTGCCTATTTCCTGCGGTTTTGCGCGGGCTGGCCACCGTCGCCCGCCACGCCCGGATCACACCTTACTGAATTCACTTCCGAGACCGCGTCTTACGAAACTCCACGGTCTAATATTCATATGAAAATACTTATTACCGGCGGCTTGGGTTTCATCGGGTCCGCATTGGCAAGCTCAATGATTGATCATGGCCACCACGTCACATTGGTCGACAGCCTGTCGCCCCAGATTCACGGCGCGATCCCGTGCATCACGCCGCCAGTAGGTGCGCAACTGGTCCGCATGGATGTGCGCCAACTCAGTGAACACCCGGAACTCATCGAAGCTTGCGATGCGGTCTACCATTTGGCCGCAGAGACAGGCACCGCGCAATCGATGTACCGGATCGCGGAGTACGTAGGGGCCAACGACCTCGGCACGGCGTCGCTGCTGGAAGGGATCGCCAAATGCACTCGCCGCCCGGCGCGGGTCGTGCTGGCGTCCAGCCGCAGCGTCTATGGCGAAGGTGCCTATGTTTCAACCGATGCGCCCGACAGGATTCTTCAACCGGCCTCCCGTTCAAAGGTTCAACTGGAGGAAGGCCGTTGGGAATTGAGCGACTCCAACGGAGCCACACTCTGCCCCGTACCGACTCCCGAGTCCATGGCGTTCGCGCCCGGATCGGTATACGCGGCGACCAAGGCATCACAGGAGTTGTTGCTGCAGAGCGCAGCGAGCGCGCTGGGCTTCAAGGCCACCATTTTCAGGTTCCAGAACGTCTATGGCGAAGGCCAATCGCTTCGCAACCCTTACACGGGGATCATCTCGATATTCTTCAACCGTGCGAGACAGGGGCTGGAGATCCTCATCTACGAGGATGGCCTTGAATCACGGGACTTCGTTCACCTTTCGGACGTGGTCCGCGCGCTCGTGCTGGCCGCGACAGCCGACCTGGAACCGGGAACGGTCATGAATCTCGGATCCGGCGAGCCGACCTCAGTGTTGTCGCTTGCTCGGAGCTTGCTCGATGCAGCGTGTCTGGACGCCCCGATTCGCATCACGGGGCAGTTCCGAGTGGGCGACATTCGCCATTGCTACGCCGATCTGACGAAGGCGCGAGCATTGATCGGCTATGAGCCACAGATATCCCTCAGTGCGGGGTTGCAGCGCTTTTGCGCCTGG
>JAYUOT010000259.1:0-2827 GCA_043760705.1 Betaproteobacteria bacterium | reverse complement strand
AAAAAACCGGTTTCATCACCGAGTTGACCCATTGGGTATTGGAATCGTCGATCACTCAAATCGCGCAATGGTCCAAGGAGAAATTAGAGATTTCAGTCGCGGTCAATGTCACCCTACGAGACCTTGCTGACCCTGAGTTTTCGAGCCGAGTGGTTCAGATGATTCGGGCTGCGAAAATTCATCCCAATTCGCTGACCATTGAAGTGCCGGAGGAAAGTCTTTTCTCCACCCAGGCGCAAGTCGGAGAGAGTATTTTAATTCTTAGCCGTTTCGGGGTGAGGATCGCGGTCGACAACTTTGCGAAGGCCTTCGCTCATGCGCACCGCTTGGCTGAACTGAACTGTGCTTACGTCAAGGTTTCGCGAAGTTTCGTCGCTCGAGTGGAGGAAGATCAATCGGCACGCATCATGATCAAGGCGATTGTTGAGCTCGCTCATAGCGCTAATATTCGTGTGGTCGCAGAGGGCGTGGAAAAGCCTGAAATCATGACGATCCTTCGCAAGCTTGGTTGCGACGAAGCGCAAGGCTATGCGATCAGCCGACCCTTGGGCATTGAAGAATATCGCTCATGGATCAGGCATCAAGCTGAGCGCTATGCAGAACCGCAAAGCCTTAGCGCCTAGAAGCACCCCACTAACGCACCAAGTCGCTGAGCTTTTTAAGTGCATCAAGATCGCCTCTGCGTTCAAAACTTAAAGGTAGGCCGAGCACCCCCCATTTTGTGTCGCCCTTCAATTGATAAGACAAGGGGCTGAAGGGGGTTTTACCGACCTGCCTGAGCATCGCCAGAACCTTCGAGGTGGATACAGTGAACTCGACGGGCACTGGTGTAGAGCCGGAGGCTCCCAATTCAATTTTTCTGGTTTTTGTAACGCCTGTGGCAACACTTTGTCCGAGTAACAAAAGCTCAAGCCGAGTGTCACTCAAAGGCATGGCGAAGGCATTCGGATTGTCCGCCGCTAAGATTGCCATGAACGTAACTTCGCTGAGACTGAATTCTTTGAGGGTGAGATCTGAAAGCCCCAACTTGGGCGGCAAGATATTCGCCGGTGGCAGGAGAGAGCAGGCCGAAAAAATTTGAACCAAAAGCCCCAAAATTAGAATGCGATAAAGGTGTTTCATCTTAGTCTTTAACCCCGCAATTAGGGGTTGCGTCTGCTTTTCTTGGAACACCCTAGCCACAGTCCGATCACGCCAAGCGCGGCGTAGTTCACCACCATGAACCACGGTGTATTCCAAGCAAGGCCATCAAAGCCGCGCAGCGTGATGGGGTAGCGCACGGGTGGGGGGTAGACATCGGCAGAGTGCGTGAACACATCAATGACGATGTGCGACCACCAGCCCATAAAGCGTGCGCGAGGATGTCCACGGTTTTTCTTTTTTAGTCTTGCTTGGGCGCGGTGCGTCTCAGTCGCAGCGCATTGGTGATCACCGACACCGAACTCAAGCTCATGGCCAGCGCCGCAATCATCGGTGACAGCAGCCAACCCGTGAAGGGGTACAGCAGGCCTGCGGCCAGCGGCACGCCTAGCGCGTTGTAAACAAAGGCGAAGCCCAGGTTCTGCTTCATGTTGGCAATCGTCTGCTGCGATATCTCTCGCGCCACGGCAATGCCGCGCAAGTCGCCTTTGACCAACGTCACCTGGGCGCTGTTCATGGCCACGTCGGTGCCTGTCCCCATAGCCACCCCCACATCGGCCTTGGCCAGTGCAGGAGCGTCGTTGATACCGTCACCGGCCATGGCGACGATGCGACCTTCGCGTTGCAATTGGTCCACCAGTGCCAACTTGTCAGCGGGTTTGACTTCGCCGTGCACCTCGTCAATGCCCAATGTGGCCGCTACTGCTTTTGCCGTCGTCAGTCCGTCCCCCGTGGCCATGATCACGCGCAGGCCTGAGGCCTTCAGCGTGGCCAATGCCTCGGCCGTGCTTGCCTTGATCGGGTCCGATACCGCCAGCAGCCCAGCTAGCTGGCCATTCGCTGCGAGGAACATGACGCTGGCCCCGGTGGCTCGCAGGCTTTCTGCTTGTGCCTTCAACGCGTCGACCGGCACGTTGAGCTGCGCCATTAACGCAGTGTTGCCCAGCGCCAATGGTTTGCCGCTCACGGTACCGCGCACCCCGATGCCGGTGCCCGACTCAAAGCCTTCTGCTTTGTCCAGCGCTAGGCCCCGCTCGCGCGCCGCTGCCACAATGGCGTGAGCCAATGGGTGTTCGCTGCCTTGGTCCAGGCTGGCAGCCAGGCGGAGCACGTCGTCTTCGGCAAATCCTGGAGCCGCCACGACGCGGTCAAATTTTGGCTTGCCCTCCGTCAGTGTGCCGGTCTTGTCCACGATCAGCGTATCGACCTTGCGAAAATTCTCAATCGCTGCCGCATCGCGAAACAGGACGCCCTGAGTCGCGGCTTTGCCAGTCGCCACCATGATTGACATCGGTGTGGCAAGACCCAGCGCGCAAGGGCAGGCGATGATGAGCACCGCCACCGCATTGATGAGCCCGTAGACCCAACTGGGTTCTGGCCCAAACAGTCCCCACAGCACCAACGTCAGCGCTGCGATGCCAACCACGGTGACCACAAAGTAGCCCGCCACCTGATCTGCCATGCGCTGCATCGGTGCCCTGGAGCGTTGCGCCTGGACCACCATCTGCACGATGCTCGCCAGCACCGTCTGTGATCCCACCTTCTCAGAGCGCATCACCAGCGCGCCGCTGGTGTTCATAGTGGCTCCGATCAGCTTGTCGCCCACACGCTTGGTGACGGGCATGGGCTCGCCGGTTAGCATGGATTCATCTACCGCGCTGCTGCCCTCAGTCACCACACCGTCCAC
>JAYUOT010000258.1:0-2829 GCA_043760705.1 Betaproteobacteria bacterium | reverse complement strand
TCCGTTGAGTTTTTTCCTCCGGAGATCGAGAGATCAATCGCAATCAGGAACAGCTCGCTAAAGAAGAAGTCGCGACTATCCTTGAGTAGGGCCTCAATCGCTTCATCGACACTGTGCACCTTATAGGCATGGGCGCGGCCTAACTCTGCCGCGCTGCGAAAGACATGCTCGAGCGCAGCCAGTACAAGCGCGTCCTTGGTGGGGAAGTGATGGGTGAGTGCACCGCGCGAAATGTCGGCGGCCAGAGCAACATCAGCGGTACGAAAGCCGGCGTATCCTTGGTCAGAAAGTACTCTGATCGCCCCTTGTAAAACTCGGGCGCGCATGGCCAGTGAGCGCTCAGCTTGGGTTCTGCGTGCTGCTTGAACTCGCCGGGCTGGTTGGCTTGTTGTGGTTTTCGCCGCCGCCATTACAACATGGTACTACCACCATTGACACTGATGACCTGTCCAGTGACGAACGAAGCTTCGCGGGTGGCGAGGTAGGCGACCATGGAGGCGACTTCGTGCAGCTCAGCGGCACGCCCCATCGGAATGATCTCTAAAAATCGAGCAGCGATGTCTGGTTTCGCGAGGATGAATTGAGCGAGTTGGTCGCCGTTGACCGCACAGGGCGCCACGGTATTGATCGTGACTCCGGTCTTGGCGAATTCGCGCGCCAAGCCTGTGGTCAGTCCATGAACGCCACCTTTGGCGGCATTGTAGGCCGCGTGGTCTGCCAAGCCGTTACGGACCGAGTCCGCTCCGAGATTGATGATGCGGCCATGCTTGTTGGCGATCATCTGCGGCAAGAAGGCGCGCGAACACAATAAGACGGTCCATAGGTTGCGATCAATCGTTTTGTGAAGTGTGCCCAGAGTGTGCGACAGAAAAGGCAGGATGACTCCGCCACCCGCGTTGTTGATCAGAATTTGAATCGTTCCAAACTTCTTCTCGACGGCCAGCTGAAGATTTTCAACGGTCGCCGGATCCGATAGGTCTCCACCAAAAGCAAGGGTTTCAATACTGTGCGCGGCGTGCAGCTCTGTGCAAGCCAGCTCAGCCTGAGCCAGGTCTAGATCGGCAACGACAATTGAAGCGCCTTCGCCCGCCAAACGGCTGGCGATGGAAAAACCAATGCCGCGGGCGGCTCCGGTGACGACTGCCACCTGAGCTTCAAAGCGTCTTTGCCCGTTGGCACTCATGAGTTCGCGTTCACTCATAAGATAATACTTACCCGGCCTTGTGGGCGGAGTGTGTCGTGATCAAGAATGCAGCGCTTGGCGCGAATTCGAAGTGCGCCCCCGATGACGCACAGACGATAGCGGTATTGGCCCACATAGGTGTCGGTATTGCCTTCCTTGGAACGATGCACGTAAAACGCAGCGCTCACTTGAAGTTCATCGTCCGGCAAGGGGTCGATGAGAATGTTGCTCACCATATGACGCGTCTTGGAGTGCGGAAACTCTGCGTGGGCTCCGCGTTTTCCCAAACGGGTGACGCGTTCGCCAAGCCGAAAGCGATCATCAGCGATGAAGAATAAGGTGTCGTGCGGCGAAGCATCGGCAGCGACGCTGGTGGAGGGCACTTGATACACCGCGTCATCCGTGAATAGGGCGAGCCACTCCACTAACTTCCATTCATCCAGCAGCAGGGCTTCGCGGTACAAGAAAACTTCGACGTCGGTGCGCGAGGGAAAGGTGTTCATGAACGCGCCTCTTCAACACTACCGCCTTTGGCAAAGCCAGCAGCAGGTAAACCGCCCCAAGCGTCCAGGATCTCTGGCAACATGGGCAACTGACGTGCGGGTCGCGCATTGTGCTCGTCAAACTCCTCCATGCCAAAGCTATATTCGACGGTCAGGCCATCGGGGTCGAGGTAGTAGAGAAAGATCGAGTTTGAAATATCGTGCCGACCCGGGCCATACACAATCTCAACATTATTCTTGCGCATACGGTTCATGGCACGACCCACGTCGTCGACATCGGACACCATGAAGTTCACATGATGGAAGCGGTCCGAGTCTCCTCGGGCGATACCGAGAGAGTGATGGTAAGGGTTTGGAAAGCAGCGCAAGAAACTGACCTGATTGCCAAAGTGGTCGGACACTTTAAAATTGAGTTTCTCGGTGAGGGTGGCCATCACTTTTTCATGTTCACGCACACTGATCACCACATGACCAAGCCTTTGAATTTTGGCCTGGCTTGCGACAAAGGGTGAGGCGGCACGGTCCATGTGAGCGTAAAACTCAAACTGGATCGCACAATCGGGGAGACGAAATCGAAAGGTTTCTCCCTGATGCAGAACCCGCATCTGATCGACACTCAGGCTTTCGATGGCCCAGCCCAGGGTTTGGATCCAGGCTCGCGCGCTGAAGAGATCATCCGGTGTTTCGAGTTCGAAACCGATACGTTTGACGCCGGGCTCTTTGGCGAGATAAAGCACGAGGTTGTGGTGATCTTCGCTGCACCGAAAAAAGAGCGCTTCCGGGGTGCGTTCCTCCAACTTGAGGCCGACCAGATCCTGGTAAAAGTGAGTCGCCCGGTCAAAGTCGGTGACATTGAGAGCGATATAACCCGGTTTACGGTAGCGAAAAGGCGCGGCTTCTTTGCCAGGGAAGTCACTCGCGTTCACGATGCCGCCTGAGTAGAGCTGGGCACTGTAGAGCGGGCTTCATGCGGTTGAGCGCTAGTGCTTGATCGATGAGCCTGAACGCGCTCATGCCAGCGTCGCCAAAAGACTCGAATCTGATGCTCGTCAATGGTTTGCGGGTCGGCTTTCAACATCCCTCGGGAAACATCGTTCCAAGCGGCTTCCTTTTCGTTTTGATATCCCTTCTGGCATTGCTCCA
>JAYUOT010000257.1:0-2830 GCA_043760705.1 Betaproteobacteria bacterium | reverse complement strand
ATGCGTCGCTTCGTCCTACGGGTGTAGCACTTGCCAATGCGCAGCGCGTTCATGTGTTTAGCGACGCAGCGCCCGTGGGCAATGTTCTGAGCGCCAAGAAGGTGCGTGTTCGCGACTTTAAATTCCCTGGCATTGGGTCGGGCAATGTTGGTGGCTTGATCACCGACTTTGTATCGGCCTCGAACTTTATGGTGGCCGGTATCAAGGTCGACGCGAGCGCAGCTAAATTTGAAAACGGAAGCGCGACCGATTTGCTGAACGGCGCCGCAGTGCGTATCAAGGGTACCCTTAAGGATGGTGCGTTGACGGCCGTCGCTGTGGAGTTTAAAGGGAAGTCCGGTGCCGAGTCTGGTCAGGTGAGCGTGAAGGGTGCGATTACTGATTTCGTCAGTATTTCAAGCTTCAAGTTACGTGGACAAACCATTAACGCCACTGGTGCCACTTTTGAGGGTGGTGCCGCCACGGATCTCAGCAACGGCGCTTTGATTCAGGTCAAGGCGCAGATTGTGAATGGTCAAATTAAAGCCACCACAATCAAGTTCTTGTTGCAAGACACGCAAGGCGCTCCATTGGCACTTCAAGGCAAGATACAAGCCTTTAGCGCTACGGCTAAAACCTTCTCGATCGCGGGTACAACGATGAAGTTGGTCGATGCTACCGTGTACGTCAATGGCACAGCGGCCGATGCCGCCAACGACAAGTTTGTTGAAGTGTTTACCGTCAAGGCGGCCTCAGGATGGGAAGTGAAGCGCATGGAATTCAAAGATCCGTCTTTGATCCCTTTGTTCTTGCGCGGTATCGCCTCTGACGTGACTGCGACTGGATTCAAATTGGCTGGAGTTGCGGTTGCGATCAATGCCAGTACCCTGTTTGAGCATGGCACATCGGCGAACCTAGTGGACGGAATGCAAGTGGCCGTCAAGGCTCGTAACCTGACTGTCGGTGGCTTAACCGCCGTTGAAGTCGAGATTCTTTCTCGAACGCCAGCTAATCTTGTCTTGAGTGTTTCAGGGCTGATCAGCGACTTTGTGGCGAAGACTAACTTCCGGGTGGCAGGTCAATTAGTCGACGCAAGCGCAGCCACGTTCGTTGGCGGTGCAGAGCTTGACTTGGTAAACGGTAAGTCGGTCACGGTTGAGGGTAAAGTTTCCGAGGGTGTATTCAAAGCCTCGAAATTAACCTTCCGTCCTTGACATCGACAGGGCTACGGTGCTTCGCGTAGATGCTCCGTAGCTCTAGCTTCGATCGAATGCCAGATCTCGGTCGCCATGGGCCGCCGAGACTCCTCCAGAATATGCCCCACCAGGCCTACCGCGCGTGCCATTACGCCCAGGCCTCGGCAGATCTTCCAGTCGAACCCCATCTCGCAGCACAGGGCTCCGATCGCACCGGTTGCGTTGACGGGAAGCGCTTTGCCGCTGAGTTGCGAGGCCTGGTCCGAGATGGCCTGCATCAGCTTTAAATAGGGACCATCGAAACCGGTCTCGCGGGCTAGCTCGAAAAGTCGTGGGGTTCGGGGATCCATTGGTTTGTGGATCGGATGGCCAATGCCGGGCACGATGCGACCCTGCGCCTGAAAACTTTGGGCAGTCGCCTTGGCGAGGAGATTGAAATCCTCCGGCAAGTTTGCGGTGCCGTCCTGTTTGGGCATGGCCTCATAGAGCATCCTGGCAGCCCCTTCAATGCTGCCGACGAACACGCTACCCAGCCCGTTTAAACCCGCCGCCACCGCGCCCTGGAGCGATTCTGGCGCGCCCGCGTAGGTCATGCGCGCGACAATCGCGCTGGGGGTCATGCCGTGCTCGACCAGGGTGACCACCATGGCGTTGAACATGCGCGATTCCATCGGGTTCGGAAAGCGGCCGGTCAGCTCCAAAAAACCCATGTCGCCCAAATTGAGATGGCCGAGAATCTCACTCGGCAAGTCTTTGCCAAAAAGGGTGATACTTGTGGCATCGCTCCAGCCGATATCGCTACGAATCGGTTTTTCTTTTCGTTGGCGTCTCGGACTGGTTGCCGTGCCTTCAGGATTGGTTTTTGCGGGAGGAGGGGTTTTCTTGGTCATGGCCAGGCGAGCTCTTTCTAAAAGGCTGAGGGACGTGCTTCTCGAAGACACACAGGGCCGGGCTTGGGGATTAGCGTCGGGAGTAGCTCAGGGAAACGGAGCGTCGCTGGTGCCTGTGAGTTTGCCAAGCTCGCGGTGGAAGTGCGCGAGCATCGGCTCGTTGCTGCCGAACACCACGCCGGGTAGGCGACCACTCGCCAGATTGGCCTGGATGTTTTGCTGCTGCACAAAGTCTTCCCGGAAAATGACATCGGTAGAAATTTTCCAGCTTTTTTGCCACTGGGTTTGCTGGGCTTCAGTTTCAATTTTCTCGGGAATGTAGAAACGAATGCGCACCCGTGTTTTTCCAACTTCCAAAGGGCGAAAGTCCCAAAGCTCCATGTGGCCATCCATGGGGATGTTCAACACGGCATTCGGCGACACCACGAACACGGTGGAGGCGTGCTTCAACACGGACCACTCGCTCTCAGGCCGTTGGCGTTGCTCTTCGATACTTTTGCGGGTAAGTGGAAACAGGGAGTGAGGTCCGAAGGTTTCAGATACGACCGGGTAACAACGAAATCTCGGTGCCAGGGTTTTGTGATGAAGTGATGCGATGTGATAGCCCTCCATGAAGGTATCCATCAGAAGCTTCCAGTTGGCCGTGAAGTCGCCAAAAACCTCTTGGTAAAAATGAAAATTGTCAAAGCCAAACTCGCCCATGCGGGAGTGCATGCCGTGCATTTCGCTTGCCACCTGTATGGGCTTTAAACCGTGCGGTCTGAC
>JAYUOT010000256.1:0-2836 GCA_043760705.1 Betaproteobacteria bacterium | reverse complement strand
CGCGGCGAAGCAACAAACCCAAAACCGCCAGCGCCCAATCCGGCCAAGGCGGAAGCATGGACAAAATCGTTTAACGATACATTAACCACACACGGCAAGGTAGTTGATGCGCTCGCCCGTTCGAGCGAAGCTCACGATCAATTGTTGGCGCAACATCTTCGGGAAATGATCGCGGAGCGATCGAAGTCGCCTATCCAGGAACCGGTTCGTAAGGTTCCGGCACTTGAGCGGTAAGGTTTACACATTTTGCAACTAGATGGGGGTAATGACCATGGACAGCGACAGTAGAGCGATCAGCGATCTAAGGCAGCAACACGTTTTACCGCTTGCGGATGGCGGAGAAGCATTGATCTACTCGTTGAGTTGGACGGCTTACCCGCGATTGGTTTTGCGGCTTGTGCTGCGCGTGATCGGGTTCTTGGCGATCTACTCCCTCGCCATCTGGGTTTTGAAGATTAAGCACACAAGTCTACTGGCCAACGCCGGCGTCTTTGTAGTCCTCGCCTTCGCGCTTGCATGGACAATTTACGATTTTGTCTACTTGCAGACCATGAAGCTCTATGTTGATCGACAGGGCGTTTGGCTGGCGCAAGGCTTGCTGCCATGGAGCAAGGGCGTGAATGGTGTCCGTTGGGACGAAATCGGAACAGCCAGCTTCGCGCAATCCTTTCTATCCTGGGCCTGCAAAAGTTATAGCATCACGGTTGGCCACCGATTCACCACGGACTCTGAGCTTGTTATTAACCACGTGAAGCATGGCGATGACGCCGTGCAGTGTATTAACCGGCTGTTGATGGTCAGGGCGAAGGTTTTATAGTTAAGGCTTCGTTATTAACGAAAGTGTTAGCGCGATGACGACCAAGGCCGAACGTCGTGTAGCCGTGGATCAGGCCCTTGCCAATACGCGCATTGAGGGGCAATACCGAGCCCGGAATTTATTGCGGAATCCGAAGCCGTGGTAGTCGGAATGGCGTAATTCGCTGAAAGTGACCGGTCATTTCGCATGAGCGCGACTGATGCGGGGAGGCTGCATGAATAGTGTTTTTTAGTTTTCCTCAATCGGTCACGCTGTCGGTGAAATTGCTGTCACGATGGCGCGCATTACAGTATCGGCGAAAGCGGCGTTCGCTAAGTACAGTCTGCCTCGATTTCTGCCTTTAACGTCGAATGCGATTTTTCCCGCAATGAAAACAAATTCAGTCCTGCCAGAAACAACCGACTTTAGCGGTCGGCGGCTATCCGGCAGCCTCCTATTTTTCCATCATTGCGACGTTGACGACTTCACAGTCGACCCCACGGGGTAGTTCGTCAAAGCCTGCTATCTGGCACTGGAGCTTCTAAAGGGCACTGCTATAAAACCAGTGAAATTTCACCTACCGTCATCAAGTTTTAGTTTTTGATGACGTACGAATAAGATTTGCAAGTTCTATGGCAGCTTGATCATTTTCTCAGTCAATGGGGGCTTTTTTGGGTGACCATCCAGCCACTTTCATGCGGTTGCCCGCGCAACAGACGCACCGATCCTGTTAAAGTCAAACACCTTCAAACGAATCAGCGTCTCAATGCGCTTGAGGTTGTACGTCAGATTCATCAACCCCACCCCCACTTTGGCACGCGCCGCACCAATGCTGCGTAAGACGATGCCGCCCATATCGTTTTCCATCGCACCAAAGACATGTTCGACCCGCGCACGGACGCGCGATTTCTCCGTGTTGCTCAGTTCCTGCGCTTGGGTCAGCGGCTTGTTGCGATAAGCCCGCTCATGAATTTGGCTGCTGTGCTGGCTAGATTTGAGACTTTGCTCTTGCTCGTCTGAGCGGTAGGCACTGTCAGCCCAGACTTCTTTGCCGCCTGTCATCTCATCGCGTAGCACGCTCTGGAGTACCTGGCTGTCATGCACGCTGGCATCGGTGCAGGCTTGCGCGGTAATGAGTTTGGTGGCTTGGTCGATGTTGATGTGGTTCTTGTAGCCGTAGTGGTGTTGCCCCCCTTTTTTCGCCCAGCGCGCATCCCTGTCTTTTTGCGCCAGCTTGGCGGGCGTCTTGCCCCAATCAATTGGCACGGCATCGGACTTGATGATTTCGTTGTTCTCACGCCCGTTACGCTGGATGGGCACAGGAACAAAGGTCGCGTCAATAATCTGCCCGCTTTTGAGTTCGACACCCAGATCGGCCAGTGCTTGGTTCAGACACTCGAATAATGCGTCAACCAGTTGGTGCTGCTTGAGCGCTTCACGGAACGCCCATACGGTGCGGGCATCAGGGACATTGCCTGCAAGTTCAAGTCCCAGAAAGCGCATGAAGGAGAGGCGATCACTGACCTGGTATTCAAGACGCTCGTCGGACAGGTTGTTCAGGCGTTGCAGAATGAGCATCTTGAACATGAGTATCCGACAGGTGGACTTGCGTCCCGCCGCACTCTTGCGCTCGGCACTGTCAATACGCCCAAGGATGGGACGGAATATCTCCCAGTCAATCACGGCGTTGAGTCGTTCCAACGGGTCGCCTGCTTCCGTGAGGCTGGCGTAACGGTTTTGAAGATCAAAAAGGCTGTTTTGCATCGCTCGAATGTCGTCAGACGGTTGTACCTATTTTAGCCGCAGCAAACTCTCCGCGCTTGCGAAAAATGAACGGAATTTATAGAAGTGCCCTAAGGTATCTAGACATGAGCGAAATACTTGAAAAATCTCACAAAGCAACGAAGCCTTTCACGCCGCAGCACGGCGCGGCCTTGATTGTTGTGGTTCTGGTCGTGGCCGGCATCATTAGTGCCGTTGCCCTGATCGCCGCCTCCAGCGCGCGAACAGAACTACGCATCGCACAAAATCACTACCGCA
>JAYUOT010000255.1:0-5677 GCA_043760705.1 Betaproteobacteria bacterium | reverse complement strand
TCGTTTTTGAAGAGAATAAAGGCTGGACGGTGGCCAAGTACTTGCTGGGCCATGAGCGCTTGGGCACCGGTAGAATCGGCGGCTCCAAGCGTGAGGTTAAGCGCTTGAAGGAAATGGCCAAAACCACCTTGAAGGGTGGTAAGCCTTTGCTGGACGACGTGCGCTTTCGTGATCGTTTAAGCCGTGTGGAAGTCGAATTGATGGCCTTGGAAATTACCAATTTGCGCTTTGTCGACGAGTTGCGCCGCACCGGCAATATCGGCCCGGAAGTATCCATGTTGAAGATCAAGGGCACGGAAATTCAACAAGCTATCACGGAGATGATGATGCAGGTCGCAGGCCCTCAGGCACCTCGCTTCAAGCCTCTGAACTTCGAAGGCTTTGATGAGTTTATGGGCAGCATCAGCGCTCGCTATTTCAACTTCCGAAAAACCAGCATTTACGCGGGTTCGAACGAGATTCAGCGCAATATCATGTCCAAAATGGCCCTAGGTCTGTAGAAGGAAAAAACATGGATTTTCAATACTCAGAAGAGCAAACCCTTCTGGCCGATAGCGTTAAGCGCCTGATCAGCGACCACTATGCTTTTGAGGCGCGCAAGAAAGTGATCGCCAGTGCGAGCGGCATGAGCGAGCCAGTGTGGGGTCAAATGGCCGAGATGGGCCTGCTGTCCTTGCCCTTCAGTGAAGCTGAAGGGGGGTTCGAGGCGGGAGCCATGGGCATGTTACCCACCATGAAAGCGCTTGGCGAAGGCCTCTTGCTGGAGCCCTACCTTCAAAGCGTAGCCCTGGCCGGTCGCTTGATTGAAAAGCTAGGGAGTGCTGCACAGAAGAAATCGATACTGCCTGGCGTGATGGATGGCTCTTTGAAGTTGGCTCTGGCCTACTCCGAAGCGCAGTCGCGTTACGACATCGCCGATGTGCAAGCCACCGCTCAAGCAGGCGGCGCGGGCTATGTCTTGAATGGCGAAAAGATTATGGTGATCCATGGTCCACATGCCCAGCATTTTGTAGTGAGCGCTAGAACCTCCGGCGCAGCGAGCGACGCTCAGGGCATCAGCCTGTTGGTCGTGCCCGCCAATGCTCCTGGCGTGTCGCTCAAAACAGAGCGAACCGTCGACAATCAGCGCTCAGCCGACGTGAGCTTCAAGAATGTGAAACTTGGCGCCGACGCTCTGTTAGGCAAAGCGGGAGAAGGGTTTGCGGCTTTGGACGAAGCGATTGATTTTGCCAGCGTTTTACTGTGCGGCGAAGGTGTGGGAGCGATGGACGCTGCCAATGCCATGACATTGGAATATCTCAAGAGTCGCAAGCAGTTTGGCGTCAACATCGGTAGCTTCCAGGTGCTACAGCATCGCATGGTCGACATGACGATTGTGACGCGACAAGCCGACTCACTGGGACTTTTAGCCGCGAATGCGGTAGACCAATTTTCGCGCGGAGAGATCACGGTGCGCGAGCGACGTCATATTGTTGCAGCTGCAAGGGTAAAGCTCGCCGACGCCTGCCGCCAAGTCGGCCAAGAGGCCATTCAGTTGCATGGTGGCATGGGGATGACCCAGGAGATGAAAGTCAGTCATACCTTCAAGCGTTTGACGATGATCTCGCAGGCATTTGGCGATGCGGATCATTTCCTGGAGCGATTTGCGGCGAATGATTAAGTAGTCGCTGCTGAGGCGTGCGGCGCCCGACGGGGTTGGGGCCGTCCCGCAGCGGGTTCACTACTTCAGGATGCTTTGCTCAAAATCGTAAACAGAGTCAAAACCCATCAAGCTCGTGAGGGCCTTAAAGTCGACATGTGGCAAGGGTAGGGTGACGCCATCCTTGCCGGGAAGCATGGCGGCGTAGGTGGTTTGCATGGCTTGCACGACCGTGAGTAGGCTGGTGACCGGATAAATTGCCAAGCGGTAACCGAACTCAAGTAGTTGGGGACGGGGTAGGACGGGTGTGCGTCCGCCTTCAACGCAATTGACCAACATCGGTTTTCTCAGCTCACGACCCAAGGCCCCGATGGCGCGCATTTCTGCCTCGGTTTCAGGCGACTCGACGAAGAGTACGTCGGCCCCGGCCGCAGCGAAGGCCCGGGCGCGATCTAGTGCGGCGTCCAGTCCTAGTGTGGTGCGGGCATCCGTGCGCGCCACGATCAGAAAATTCGGATCTTGCCTGGCGGCCACTGCGGCACGAATTTTGAGGAGGGCATCTTCGAGGACAATGACTCGCCGGCCCAGGGTGTGGCCACATTTTTTAGGAAATTCCTGGTCTTCCAACTGGATGCCCGCAGCACCTGCCGCTTCGTAGCCGCGCACCGTCTGGTGAACGTTGAGAGGGCCACCATATCCTGTGTCGCCATCACAAATGATGGGAAGGTGACTATTGGCGCAGAGGCGCTGAACAATCGCCAACATTTCAGAGTACGAAGCGATGCCAGCATCTGGCAAGCCGTAGGCCGAGGCGACGCTGCCGAAGCCCGTCATGTAAAGGCAGTCGAAATCGAAACGACTGGCGACGCGTGCGGACACCATGTCAAAAATGCCTGGCGCCGCGGTGAGTCTGGTGGGGTCGTTCAGGTGGTCGCGAAGACTGGCTCGCTTGGCGCCCGCGCTGAGCTGTTGGCCAAGCACCGGAAAACTCAGGTTGGGATGGGACGCAGTCATGAAAAAGCAGAGAGTGAGCCTGGCGCGCGCATTAGGCCCGTACCATTGGCAAGTAGGTCTTGTCTTCTTGCTGGTCGCGCTCAAACTTGATAAATTCGTAATACCCACATTTGGATTTGTTGGGGTACTCACGACACACGCTCGGACGACCTTCGTAGACCGTACAGCGACGTTCAGTGGTATCAAAGAAGCGACAGATGTTGCCGTAGACTTCATCCTTTTGCTGGCGCAAGATGCGCTCGGTCTTGTCATACATGCGGGTGTATTTGCGCGCCACCTCCAGGCTGGTCATGCCAAGGTGTTTGGCTAACCGATCGACATCGCTGGCCTTGACTTCAATGCGCGGATAGCTACAGCAATACCCTGGGCATTTGTTGCAATCGTAAAAAACTTTTGGAGCAGGCGCTGGGGCGGATTTTAGAACGGTTTTTAACTTGGCCATGAGCTTATTTTGGTTGAATCAAATTGTGCGTTTCTCGAACGCTCTGCATATCTTAGTGGATCGATAGATTTTAACGCCTTCAATCCAATACGTGGGGAAATACTGTCGATGTGATCTGCAATGAGTTGTGCAGCGAGGTGTGCCCACAACAAACCGCGCGAACCCAAGGCCGTTGCCAGATAAAGCTGGGCCGGATGAGCTGAGAGTTTTGGCAGAGGCCCAATCAAGGGCATTCTATCTCGCACTGAGCAGCGCGGACCCGGATGCGCTGCGAGCTTTTTGAAGGAGCGCAGGGCATCTCCAGTAAGTGCGCGTGCGCCCTCGATGAGAAATTGCCACTGGGCTTCTTCTGTGGGCGCGATCAGGCTTGCATCGAAATAGCTCGAGCCCATCAGCCACCGCGAGTCCCCCAGAGATTGAAGGCTAACGGCGCCGCCTAGAATGGCGAGTTCACTGCTTGCAGTGTGCCCCGACAGTTCGTGCTCGTTTACATTTTCGCAGGACCCGATAGTATCGAGCGAACTCATCGAAAAGCTGTTGCCAGAATAAACTTTCCAGGACGAGGTCTGCAAGATGTCCGCGTAGGTCGGAAAAGCCGCCAACAATGCCGGAGTGCCTTGCCCCGTGGCCACGACCGCGGTTTGAAATTGCTGAGTCAATGAGGTCAAATCTACGCGCTGACCTAAGTGTAATTTTAAACACTGTGGGTGTTGATTAGCGAGGTGAATAACGTGGTTACGCAATGCATCGACCTGGAGATGTGCTCCCTGCCTAATCCAAAGGCCACCCCAGCCACGCTTGTTCGCGCGGGCAGTCTCGGTGTCACACAAACCCGCCGCTTGATCAAAGCGATTCCATATGGGTTGCGCCCGGGTCGGATTCAAAAACTGCAGCTCGCGGGGATCGAGACCCAGCTGCGCCACCAGAGCCTCTTGCTCCAAGGCTTCGACTGACGAACGCGCGGCTTGGAAGCGGCCGGGCGCTCGCAGCAGCGTGGAGTAGGGGCTATGGTCCAATAGCCGAAGGCTGTATTGAGTCAGTAAACTTAGGCTATTCGCATCTTTAGCGAATTGCGGATAAGTAGCCAGCAGGGGTTGTCGCGATCCCTGGCTCAGTAGCTCGGTATTCGTCTCAAATAAGTCGACGTGGTGCCCTCGCTCTAGAAGCTCAAGGGCTAGGGTGACCCCTGCGATACCGGCGCCTAGTATTGCGATGCGCTTGGGATCGTCCGCATGAGCTGGATTTTGATTTTGAGTTTTCGGCAGGCTCTGCCAGCGCATGCGTAGACGATCTTCAACGTCGCCACGCGAATCTTGGGCTAGCGCGGTCTGGATCGATGCGCTTGGTCTTCGTGAGACGATTTTTCCCACTGCAAAGCCGGGAAGGCTGAGCGCGATAATTCTTGAAATCTCGGCGAGCACTTTCGCAACGAGTGGTTGATCGCCAGACGGGTGTTCGACGGCTTCGGCAGGATCTGTTTCTGTATTTTCTGCTTCTGTGCCCTCCGCTTTGACACCCTCAATCTTACCCATCCACTCGCTCTCAACGAGCACCACGCTCGAACCATGGCAAAGCTTCAATAAGGCGGTCTTGAGAGACCGAATCGCAAAGCTGTAGCGATCTAGAAACTCATTGGACAGAACAATGGCATCGAAGGGGCCGACCAGGGCGGTCAGTCTGCTCTTTATTGCGTCGACTGAAGTGCGCTCAAAGTTCAAGGACAGAAACCAGATATGCGGCGCGGATGACCCGAAATAGATCTCAGGGAAATCGCAACCGGGGCAGGGAGTTAATGTGAGAAGTTTGCCGGGAAAGCCTATCCAAAGTACCGCTCGGACACTCAGTGATTCCGTTGAAAACTCAAAGGGTGAATTCATTCCGCCATTTTCGTTGCTTTTGAAATCAACTCGTAACAATATTTTTTTCTTATTCGGCGGGTAACTCTTAATCGATTTTTTGCTCTTTTCCTTCTTGCCATCATCGACGCCAACGGCCGAGTGTGCGCACCGACACATCGAGCCAGTGCGAAACCCTTGACAACCACGAGCTTACAAGGATAATCGCCTCGGTGCAAAACACCATCGCAGGAACAGCCCGCAGCAAGGCAATCACGGGCAAACTCCTCGTCAATGCGGACAAGGAGTTCAAAGAATTTATTGGACACATCATGAACACTACGACACTCTCAATGAAGATTTGGATCGCCGCATTTGGCGTAACTCTTTCCTTGTCTGCTTGTGCGACGGGCGATCACAAACACAATCACGATGCAAAGGATCACGCGGCCCCTTCGACGGCTACGAAAAGCAACTCGTCAAGTACTTCCATTGCGCAAGCTTCGACACCATCGAGCATGACTGATGGCGAGGTCCGTAAGATCGATTTGGACAACAACAAAATCACGATTAAACACGGCGAAATAAAAAATCTCGATATGCCTGGCATGACCATGGTGTTTCAAGTCAAAGACCCCGCCATGCTAGAGAAAGTCAAGGCTGGCGACAAGGTGAAGTTCAGTGCCGAGAAAATTAACGGTGCCTTCGTTGTGACTGAAATTCAGAGCCAGAAGTAGCAATGCGATC
>JAYUOT010000254.1:0-2838 GCA_043760705.1 Betaproteobacteria bacterium | reverse complement strand
ACCTCTACAAAGATGAGAATAAGCCTGTCGCCACCTGTCTCGCGGATTTCAAATTTGAATACGGCACGTCAAGGCCGCGCTTGTATTAGTAGAGAAAGTGCATAACTAAAATCTAAAGTAAGGATACTTTTATGGCCACACCAAATCAATTCACACAAATCTTCCCTCAATGGAATTCCCTGAGCCAACGGTTTCGCACCTTTTCGATAGTGTTCGATCCGATCTTTGCTGCCCAAATTACCCCGGCTATTGCTGCAGCAATGGATTCAAACCCTGCTTTCCTTGCCTTATTAGAGAGCCATCGGATTAAGTTGGATATAAATAATGCCGATTCTCTTCATGTAAACGCTTTGCAGTCTGGTACTTTTACAGACTCACAAACGCGTAACGTATACATTGCGGCGAGTGATTTTAATGCTCTCGCGTTGCAGCCTGCTTCGATGGTCATACGGATTGCCCATGAGCTTGGACACTCCTCGCGCGACGGAGGCTTAGCGCCGGGCTTTTATATAAACCCGGTCACGAATCTACCCTGGAAAAATCCGCAGGAATACAACGAAGCGAGGCTTTTGGCGGAGGGGAATGCGCAATATGCGGAGTGGTTGGTTCGTAACGATTTTCTCAGAAACTCAAATTATTCCAACGCGGTCGGCACACTTAGCGATCCAACAGTTCTCTACAGGATGTCTCTGGCTTCATCGGAACAGGAGAGAATCGCAATTGGTGCCGCTGCTGCGGCTAACTCCATACCTAGCACTGAGCCGACTCGATCAACTCCTGTTACCTACACACAGCAGAACATCCGAGATTATGTGATGTACAAACTTGGTGTTTTTGACGACGCGGCAAAAACGATAGACCCACGGTTCGTGGTGCTTACAATGACAGTCGGTGACCCTTCGAGATGGAGTGCATCGGTACGTTCGGCACCTGCGCCTAATGGACAGTATTTTGAGATTACCTTCCGAAACGATCCAACGAATCCGAACGCATTACGAGGACTTCAGCTGCGCGCAGCTGACGATTCAGCAATTGGGTTGCCTGAAACATTCTCTGGGAATCTCCAGGTTGAGACCAGAACCGTCAATGGTGTAGTGACAACTCGCGTACGAGTTCCCGGGCATCCTGCACCTTTGATCGAAATGTCTGAAGATTCGGTTAGCGGGATTAAAACGTACATCGAGCGTGATCCGAATGGCGACGTCTTTCGAACGACGACCGTCGCGCCGAGGGATGCTGAAGGGGCGATTGCGACGGCCTCAAATGACGCATTTGGCAACACTGCCCTGGTCATACGGGATGCCGAAACTGGCCGCGTTGTATTTCGTGAACAATACGATGCGGCCACTAGGGTTGGTCAAAAGCTGTACTACGACGCCGCAGGTCAAGTAGTACAAAGAGCCTTAACGACGACAAATCCAAATGGCAGCACAGATACTGTGCGAACCGATGTCGGAGGGCAGGTACAGAGCCGTACGCACATCGATTACTACGATGATGGTAATGGCAATACGTCCCGTATTGAGACGGTTACCAGTACGACTGGAACCGTACGATACGTCTACGATAATGATGGCGCTTTATTCAAGAGTGAGCCGGTCGCAACTGGAGCTGAAAATCTCGGATACGCAGTCGGCGCAACAGCCAGTTTCTTAAGCCTTCTGCAAGGTGTTAAAACCGGTAGACTCCTTCCCGTTCTGACTGGTGGGACAAACACTCTGGCTAGCTTTAGCACGCTTGCGAATAATGGGCTCCCCAATCTCGATTTGTCTGGAACTGCGTCCGTATTTTCTGCTTTCTCTTCGCTCTACAATCTGCAAAAGAACTTCGAGGATGGAGATTTTTTAGGGACGGTTACGGCCGCTGGACAAACGGTCAATTTCGGTGCCAAAGCGTATGCGCAGTTGATGGGTTATAGCTCCGTCCAGGAGGCGGTTGCAGGCCAAATCATTAGTGCAGAAACTGGCGCGGCACTTCAAACCTTAAGTGACGCACTCCCATATGTGAATCTGATTAATGACTTTGCCCATGGCAATGTAAATGGAATTGTGATTGATATTGCTGCGATCGCTTTCCCGCCAGCAGCGCCGTTTCTAATTATCGCGAACCTGATCTTTAGTGGCATCTTTGGTGGAGGCGATCCTCCACCGCCGTGGGGCGATGGGAAGTTTGTTTGGAAGGCCGACAGCACCTTGGGTACAACGGTTGAAGGGGCTCAAGGTGGTGATGAAACCGTTCAGAAGCAACTTAACGCCTTCTTGACCAATGTTCAAGCGATCGTAGACAAGACGAATGGACCAAATCCTAGTCCTAATACACAAGTTGGGTTAATTGCGAATAGACTACCAGGATTGAGTTATGGTCCAGCGCCTGGCGTGTTCGGACTTGCCTGGAGACTTCAAGACATTGATCCAGTGACAGGCGCAGACAGAACGCTCACCTATGACGCTTCTGGCAATCCGGTCGATGCTGTCGTTGGCTCACCAGAATATTTTCGAAGTTTAGGCCAAGAGTTCGTTCATCGCGCGTTAGCAAGGCAGGCCATTGCGCCACTATGGGAAGTTGAAACCGCTCGTTTGCAGTCGCTCGCTCATGACCCGCAAGCAGGTATGACGGAGGTACAAAGGGCGCAGCGTAACAACCAAATGGCGACCCCGGTCGCGGCAAATGCCACGGTGCAGACTTGGCGACCTATCGCCCTAGACTTGACTGGTAATAGTATTCAAATCGTGCCTCAGGGCGCGGCTGGCATTTCCTTTGATACTGATGGGTCGAACTTTAAGAGGTCGACAAGCTGGATCGGCCCTCAAGACGGCATACTCGTTCTAGATCGAAACT
>JAYUOT010000253.1:0-13998 GCA_043760705.1 Betaproteobacteria bacterium | reverse complement strand
GCATGTGGACCGGCACTTTCCATGGGCTTTGTAACCGCCTGTTGCGTACTCACTACCGGGATGCGGCCCTGCCGCAAACATTTCAAATTCTGGATTCTGCTGATCAACTCAGCGCCGTCAAGCGTTTGCTCAAAGGCTTGAATGTTGATGATGAGAAATACCCGCCCAAGAATCTCACCTACTTCATCAACGGTTGCAAGGAGCAGGGACTACGTGCGGGCGATGTAGAGATCAATGACGACTACAACCAAAAATTTGTTGAACTCTATCAAGCTTACGATGATCAGTGCCAGCGTGAGGGCGTCGTTGATTTTGCCGAGTTACTGCTGCGTAGCTATGAGCTCTTGCAGAGGAATCAGCCGCTGCGTGAGCACTATCAGGCGCGATTTCGTCATATTTTGGTGGATGAATTTCAAGATACCAATATCTTGCAATACAAATGGCTAAAGATTTTGGCGACACCACCTCTCGGCCCGGACGGCAGGATGCTGAGCCCGCCCAGCGCGGTGTTTGCCGTGGGTGATGACGATCAAAGTATTTACGCCTTCCGGGGCGCCAATGTCGCCAATATGGGCGCGTTCGAGCGTGAGTTCAATGTGCAGAACCTCATTAAGTTGGAGCAAAACTATCGTTCCCATGGGCATATTCTTAATGCCGCGAACGCCTTAATCAGTCATAACGAAAACCGCTTGGGAAAAGAACTTTGGACGGACGCCGGTCATGGCGAGCCACTGCGCATCTATGAGGCAATGACCGATGGGCAGGAGGCGCAGTGGTTATTGGACGAAGTCCGTGGGCTGATCCATGAGGACACCTTGCGCAAAGACATCGCGATTTTATATCGCTCGAATGCCCAGTCTCGGGTCTTGGAGCACGCCTTGTTTTCCGCGGGCATTCCTTATCGGGTGTATGGCGGTTTACGCTTCTTCGAACGTGCCGAGGTCAAGCACGCCCTGGCCTATTTGCGCTTGATGGACAACCCGAATGACGACGGCGCTTTTCTGCGCGTGGTGAACTTCCCGGCGCGCGGGATTGGGGCTCGCTCGCTCGAACAGTTGCAAGATATTGCTCGAGCGAGAACCACTAGCCTCTATCACGCTGCGGGCGCTCTGAGCGGCGCGGCCGCGGTGAAGATCCAAGGTTTCGTCAAAATGATCGAGAGCCTGCGCATTGAAACCCAGCCCCTCACTTTGCCGGAGATGGTGTCAACCATCAACGAGCGCAGTGGTCTGATTGATTTTTACGGCAAGGAAAAGGAAGGCCAGGAGCGCATCGAGAACTTGAAAGAGTTGGTCAACGCGGCGGCTGCCTTTTTGGGAGAGGGCGGCATCGGGCTCGATGTACCCGCGAATTTCGGCGTGAGCTCGAATGCAGTTGCAGACCCTCTGGCAAATTCTGGCTCAATAAATTCTGGCCCGGTAAACTCCAGCCCACCGAGCGCTAGCCCAACAAGCGCAAGCTCAACAAGCGCAAGCTCACAAAATTTGAATGGGGCGATGCCACCACCAGAGGCTGATCTGGTCGCCCCTGGCGCATTATTGCAAATCACTCCATTGGCGGGTTTTCTCAGCCATGCCTCGCTGGAGGCGGGTGACAACATGGCCGCCGAGGGGGCCGATGCTCTGCAGATGATGACGATTCATTCGGCCAAGGGCCTGGAGTTTGATGCAGTGTTTCTCACCGGAGTGGAGGAAGGCTTGTTTCCCCATGAAAACTCGGTCGCGGAAATTGACGGGCTTGAGGAAGAGCGCCGCCTGATGTATGTGGCCATCACTCGGGCTCGTAAGCGCCTGTACATTTCGTTTTCCAATACCCGTATGTTGCATGGGCAAACGCGCTACAGCTTGAAGTCGCGCTTTGTGGACGAGCTGCCTGAGGAGACTCTAAAATGGCTGACACCGCGTGATCGCGGTCATGCCGGTGGGGGTTGGAACGGCCGCATGGATGAAAGCGCAAACTCGCTCGGATGGTCCGGCGGCTCTCACTATGGCGGCTCCAGGTACGGTGGTCAAAGCTATGCGGGCAATGCGCAAAATGCCAGCCAACAGCCCACAAGAATTGACCCGGCCAGCAAGAAATTTGATCGCGGCATTGCCTTTCGAATCGGTCAAAACGTCGCCCATGCCAAATTTGGTGAGGGTGTGATCGTCAATATCGAAGGCCAAGGTAATGATGCACGAGTGCAGGTTAATTTTGGCAAGTCCGGGGTGAAGTGGTTGGCCTTGTCGCTGGCTAAACTTGAGGCGGCCTAGGCGGGTGGGCGGCAGAAGGCGTGCAAGCGAGACCGGCGAAATGGACCGATTTCTCGCCTGTCGTAGCGCACGTCCTTCTGCCGCCCACCCTCCTAGCCCAATCACTCGATTCAGTTTTTAAACCAATGGCTTCGGGCGAGCCGTGATCAAACTCAGCACGGCTGCGATATTGGCATCATTACTCCCGCGCCAAGCAACATGATGATCCGGTCGAATCAATACCCGGTCAGCACTGTAGAGGGCGTGTGCATCGGCTTGATGACAGCACAAGACTTCAAGGGGAATCCCAAGTGATGCCGCTTGATTTTTCCATTCGACGACATCGGCATGCTGTGCCTCATCGCCATCAGGCTCAAAGCACAACAAGGTGTAATCGCGCCCGAATAAATCGAGAATGGAAGTCTCGTTGATCCAGACGTGAGGCGCTCGCGCACCCGGCCGTGCATTGGGCTGATAGTGATTCGCAAGGTCTGGCGGGGGAGGCTCTTTTTCTTTGGCCACAATCGGGCTGTCGTCATAGCGCAGACCCAATTGCAAGCCCGGAATATTGAATTCCGTTCGGACATGTTGGTTAAGGACCGCGCCGAGTTCGCGCCGGGCTTTCGCACCGTTTTCGCTATCACTCATAAGGTCTCCAGGCAGCGTGACTTTACCAATACTGTCGGCCATGCTTCTTGCGAAAGCGGTGTTGCGTAGAGCGATGGGTCGCCGTTCGGCTTCATAGGACTCCAGCAGAGATGCATCGGCCCAACCCTGAATTACAGCGGCGAGTTTCCAGCCCAGGTTGACGGCATCGTCGACGCTGGTGTTATAGCCCATGCCGCCCGTAGGCGTGAAAAGGTGAGCGGCGTCGCCCGCGATAAAGGCGCGGCCTTGCGAAAACTTGTTGGCCACGAGCGTAAAGCCAGCCAACCAGGGTGCCGTGGCATGCAGCTCATATTTGAAGGCCGCACCCACGGCCGCGAACAAGGCCGCCTCGAAGTCGACGGACTCCACCGTTTGACCGGGTTTGAGTTGCAGGCCGAACAAGAACTTTTCGAGTCCATCAATGGCGAAGAGAAGCCCACGCTGAATGGGATTGACTGCCCAATACTGCCAAGCCTGTTTCTTGCCCAAAATGCCATACAACTCTTTTGAGCTGAAATACACCGATAACATTTGGCCGCCAAAAAAATCTCTCGCCTCTCCACTTTGGCCGCTGAGTTGAATGTCCAATGTTTTACGCACCAGGCTGCGCGGCCCGTCGCAGCCGACGATATAACGAGCCTTAAGTTTGAGTTCACCGAGATTGATCGTGTTTTCCGCGAGAATGTCGACCTGATTCGCATTTATTTCGACTGATTCCGCCCGCCAGCCGCACATGAGCTCAACGCTCGAATAGCTCTCGGCTTCGCGCCGTAGCACCGGTTCGATCATCATTTGTTGTACGCGATGGGGCAGCTCGGGCGTTGGCCATGAAGATTCGCCGTAGTCACCAAAGGCGCTCAGTGTCCTCGCCTCGGCGCGTGACGGAATTGAAAAGCGGGTCAGTTCGTGCCCCGCCAAGGTGGTGCAATAGACGATATCCTGAGGATAGTTTTCGGTCAGGCCGAGCGAGCGAATTTCTTCCGAGAAGCCGCGCCTTCGGTAGTGCTCCATGGTTCTGGAGGACGTCGCGTTGGCCTTCGGAAAGTCCGGTGGATCGAAGTCCTCCTCCAGCACAAGGCAGGCGACCCCTCTACAGCCGAGTTCTATCGCGAGCATCAAGCCTGCAGGTCCGCCGCCAATAATAGCGACATCTGTTTCTTTGATGATCATGGCTTGAACTTGCCCTAGCCAAGAACCCCGGATTGCGTAAGCGCTTGAATCCGCGCGTCGTCATAACCCAACTCACGAAGCACTTGCTGGCCGTGCTCACCCAGATGAGGCGCTGGCTTCGGCACCGGCAGATCTTTGGCATCAAAGCGTGCGGCGGCGCGTGCGACGCGAACTCTTCCAAGACGTCCCTGATCAATTTCAACCAGCGCTCGATTGTGCATCACTTGCGGGTCAGTCATGACCTCGGGCTTCAGGTTGACCTTGCCAACCGGGGCATCGAAGGCGAGCATGCGTGCCAGCAGCTCGTCGGTGTTGAACGCCGCAAACAAGGGCTCCAGAATCGCCCGCAGCTCCCTGGGGTGCCGCGCCCTCGAGGGTAGGGTGGCAAAACGCGGGTCGTCGGCAATTTCTGGCGCGCCCAGCCCCTTGCAGATTGCGATGAATTCGTCTTGCTGAGGGGCCATTTGTGCCAGATAGCCGTCCTTGGTCTTATAGGGTCTGAGCGTCAGGCCAGCCTCTGGCATGGGCGCAGGAGGGTTGTCAAGCCACATGTGGTTATACATGGCGTCCGGCCAGTTAAAGGCAAGGGCAGTGTCCAGCATGGATAGCTCCACCACCCGACCGCGGCCGTCTCGCTCGCGGGCCAGTAGAGCGGCGGTCACCGCCTGTGCCGCCGTCATCGATGTCAATTTATCGCAAATGGTGGTCGCGACGAGTCCCGGTTCAAGACCCGGCTTTTCGAGATGCGAGGCGCACATGCCTGAGACCGCTTGAATGATGGCGTCATAGACGCGCGCCTCGGTATACGGCCCATCTTGCCCAAAGCCTGTAATGGAAAGATAGATGAGCCTGGGATTGAGCGCCATCAGAGCGTCGCGATCAAAGCCAAGCTTGGCCATTACCCCAGGACGGAAGTTTTCCATGAGGACGTCGCTGAGCCGGATCAGGTCGCGCAGCACGGCCTTGCCCGCCTCCACTTTCAGATCAAGCACCATCGAGCGCTTGCCACGATTCATCGCGACGAAGGTTGCCGAGATATCACCCTTCACGGGTCCGATTCTTCTGCTGATGTCTCCCCCGGGGCTTTCAACCTTGATCACTTCCGCTCCCTGGTCCGAGAGCAGGGCTGCAGCCATAGGGCCCGAATACACCGCCGATAAATCGAGAATGCGAAAGCCAGCGAGAGGTAGTGAGGATGGGGCAGCAGTCATGGTTCCTTTCGAGATCGCAGCATTCAAGTGGCTCGCGGCTACCTTATCAGATGTTGGCTCACAATAGTGAAGCGAAGATCGTAATTCACCCGAGAGTTTTGGACCCTTAAAATGAAAAACTATGCCTTTCGATTGGTCAATGTATTTGCTGAAACGACCCTGAGCGCAAACCCACTGTGTGTGTTTGAAGATGCGCGCGGATTAAGCAGCGAGCAAATGCAGGCCTTGGCTCTGCAATTTAACCTGTCCGAGACCACGTTTGTGCTCCCTCCCAAAAGCCCAGGGGCAGATGCCTTCGTGAGAATTTTCGCACCCGGATATGAAATGAGATTCGCTGGCCACCCGACCTTGGGCACGGCGCATGTCGTGCATAGCCTGAGTCGAGCGCTGAGCGCTCCGACCGGCGCCGCTCGTGATGGCAAGGTGACGCTTGACTTTTTGGCCGGCTTGGTACCCGTGTGGGCCGAGCTCGCGCGCTACTTCTTTACGACGCGTGGCGAAACGGTCAGTGAGGACCCTGGCACCGGATCGGCCTGTGCCAACCTAGGAGGTTGGATTCTGCACCACGGCGTTGGAGGTGTTCCGTCAAAGTTTAGCCTGAACGCGCCAATGCAATGGACGATCAGCCAAGGCGAGCAAACGGGACGAGCCTGCACCCTGAGCCTCACAATTAACCCGGAGCGCCAAATTTTTGTGGGTGGGCGCGTGGTCGAGCTTGCGCGCGGTGTGGTTCGTTTGTAAGCGGGTCAGCCTTGTGCCCAGAGATACGATCTGCGAGATGGGCTGCGCGCGCGACTAATTGTGCCCAGCAAGGTACATTCACACTCTACAGCCACCGAAGATTTTGAGTGTATTGAATGTCTGACGCCATCGAGTTACAAGAAACCCTGAAGATGATTGCCGAATCGGCCGCTTCATTTGCTCCCGTCGATGCCCAGCGCGCCCGGCGAGTACGTGACCAGCTTGAGGGCCATGATCCAGCCTTCTGGCGGGCCATGGCCGAGCAAGGTTGGCTCGGTGTCCTGCTTTCCGAAGACTTGGGCGGTACCGGGCTGGGGATGCGTGCGGCCCTCCTTATTGCAGAACGGCTTGGCTACGCCTGCCACTGCGAACCTTTCGTCTCCAGCGGTATTGTTGTAGCCAGTGCCCTGCTGGCCTGTCCACCCAGTGCGCGCCGGGACACGCTGATCGCTGAGCTGGCATCCGGTCATCGCTTACTGGCAATGGCATGGCAAGCACCGTCGGGTGATCGTTCGTTGAACGCGATTCAAGTGCTCGCAAACAGTGCCTCGAATGGATTTATTCTGGCTGGCGATGCGCGCTTTGTTGCGGCTCCCGGTGCCGACGGCTTTTTGGTGGTGGCCCGCATGACGCAAGGAGGGCGCTCTGAGCTCATGCTCTGCGAGCTAGCTGCGGACGCTCCGGGGCTGCACATTGTGAAAGAAAAACGTAGCGATGGCAGCTTCAGCGCCTGCTTGCATTTTGATCGCGTAAAGATCGATCAGGAAGCTGTGTTGGCGCGAGATACGGAACATTCAGCGCCTGCAAGCCGGGCTGTGCAAAGTGCGCTGGAGGCCGGAGTCTTGTGCACCGCAGCCGAGCTGCTTGGTTTGATCACTCGTTCGCTGGAGCTTACCCTGAGTTATCTCGCCGTTCGGGAGCAGTTCGGAAAGGCGATTGGCTCCTTCCAGGTATTGCAACACCGAGCGGTGGATCTTTGGATGCAAAAAGAGCTGACCCGTGCCGCATTGGGCGCAGGCCTGGACATCTTTGAAAATCCTGCGAGTACACCCTTGCAGCGTCAAGCGGCTGCCAGTAGTGCCAAGGCGAGAGCCTCGCAAACCGCCCAATTACTGGCGGCGCAATCGGTGCAATTACATGGTGCCATCGGCACCACCGACGAATACGAATTAGGCGTTTACGTGAACCGGAGTTTGGCCCTGAGCTCAGATTTTGGCAACGCCTCCTGGCACCGTCGGCGATATAGTGAAATCACACCGGTGCATGAGCGCGAAGTCAAGGACGACTCTATCGTGGAGGATGGCGCATCACTGGCGAATCAGGCATCCAACCCAATGGCTGCCAAACAGGACTTGAACGCATTGAGTGACGAGGCCTTTCGCGACCTGGTTCATAAGGATTTTGAGAGCCATTACCCAAAACATTTGCGTTACATGCCGTATCGCTTGCGATGGTCGCAACTTCGTGATTGGTATTTGCGAATGTCTTCTATCGGATGGATCGCACCCTCCTGGCCACGCGAGGCGGGCGGTATGGGCCTGGCACCGGCGAAGCTCTTGATCTTTCTGGAAGAGCAAGAGCGTTGCGGCATCGCGCGATTTCAGGATCACGGCATTCAAATGGTGGGTCCTTTGTTGCTGCGCTATGGCACGCCAGAGCAGCGCGAGCGGTTTTTACCCAAGATACTCAGTTGCGAAAATATTTGGAGTCAGGGCTATTCCGAACCCGGCTCGGGGTCGGATCTGGCCAGTTTACGCACGAAGGCCGAGAAAATAGACGGCGCCGATGGACCAGCATTTCTGGTCAACGGACAAAAAATATGGACCACCTTGGCGCAGGATGCGACCCATCTTTTTGTCTTGGTGCGCACGGATCCGAAGGCCAAAAAACAGAAAGGCATCAGCTTCCTTCTGATGGATATTAAGACCCCCGGCATTACGGTGCGTCCGATCAAAGACATCGGTGGCCATGAGGAGTTCTGTGAGGTGTTCTTCGACAATGTGCAAGTGCCCCTAGAAAACCTGGTGGGGGAACTGAACGATGGCTGGACGATCGCAAAATCGTTGTTGGGCTTTGAGCGCGTCTTTCTGGGTAGCCCCAAACTACCAGAGTATGGCCTGCAGATGCTCATGCGTATTGCACGGCTCGCTGGTCTGAGCGATGACCCAGTATTTCGCGACAAGTTCGCCACCTTGCAACTGGATGTCACCCATTTGGCTGATGCTTATGCGGGCTATGCCAATAGGTTGATTCGAGGCGAAACGCTCGGTGCGGACGTGTCCATGCTCAAGATCTGGTCGACCGAGACGTTCCAGCGTATTGCCGATCTTTGTATTGAAACGGCCGGTGCCTGCGGTGCATTGGTGGGGGATGTGGCGATGGGTGTTGGCAAGGTCAATGCGCTCGGCTCCTGGTACAAAGCGAGACCGGCCACGATCTATGGTGGAAGCAACGAGATTCAGCGCAATATTTTGTCCCGTCAGGTGCTCGGTTTGCCGGCCTCCTGAGCCCTGACTCCTAGGGAAGCGCCGAATGGGCATGCTCGGCAATGAGCCCACTGATTTTTTGCCAAAGGGGTTCGGGTAAATCGTGAGCCATGTCTGCAATCATTTCGAGGCGTGCGTTGGGGATCGCCTTGGCAGTGGCTTCTCCGCAGATGGGCCGCACTAACGGGTCTTCCTGGCCATGAATCACCAAGGACTTCAAGGAAAGCTTTTGGAGCGCTGCGGTGCGATCCGGACTACTCAGAATGGCCGCCATCTGCCGGGCGACCCCCCAGGGTCGGTAGCTGCGTCGAATGTTGCTACTGATTCGACTTCTAAAAACGGAGAGTTCTTGATCATTTTTCGGCAAAAACTTCTTGGAGCCGATCACGGAAAACGTCTTCATATATCCATCGACCAAAAGTTCAATACCGTGCGCGGTTTTGGGATCCGCCTGTTTCGGAACCGGTTGCATTAATGCTCGCCGCGCTTCAGATGAGGGGCCCGGCAGTGAGCGTGCCCCGGTCGTCGACATGATCGAGGTCAGGCTGAGAACTCTTTCCGGGTCATTGATCGCGAGAGCTTGCGCGATCATGCCGCCCATGGAAGCCCCAACGACGTGTGCCCGCTTGATTTTCAATTCGTCCAGCAGTCCGATCGCGTCACTGGCCATCTCCTTCAAGGTGTAAGGAGCTTTGGGCGTGAAACCCAAAAACTTTTGAAGCAAAAGTAGTGGAATGGCTGGCCGACCGAACTGTTCAAAATGGGTTGAGAGTCCGACATCCCGGTTGTCAAATCGCACGACATAAAAACCGTCTTCGGCGAGCATGCGACAAAAACCTTCATGCCAGGCCGTGAGCTGCATGCCCAGACCCATAATCAAAAGAAGGCATGGGTCTTTGCGGTGGCCGAAAGTTTCGGCTTCGATCTGAATGCCGTTGCAAGAATATGTAGTCATGGGATCCTAAAAAAATAAGCTGCGGCGCATGGGATCGCGGAAGGCAAGTTTGCGCCATCCCTCGCGGTCAAACGGCGCCCAGGAGCCTTCGCCTTGAGCGAGGCGATCAGCAATGGCATAGAGCACCAAGGGGTGTGCACCCATCCCGAGATGACTGGCTTCGACTTCGATATTTTCGATGTTGCTTCGGGCCGCCAACTGCGCGATGGAATGAGATGAGCCCTTCCAGGGCACGACACCGTCGCTGCGGCTGAAGACTGCACTGGTAGGACAGGAAGGAGCCTCGGCGAGATCGTGCAAATTTCCGGTCGCGGTGGCGTGATCAGGATTAAGGGCTTTAAACAACCACCACGCATTGGTGGCCTCGCCAGGGCTTGCAAAAGGCGAGCCGAGACTGATCACGCTACGAACACTTTCAGGCGCTAATTTTGCGAGTTCACGCGCGTAAATGCCGCCCAAACTCCAGCCGATAATACTGACCTTGCGCCCGGCTTCCCGGTGTAGCGTTCGTACATGTTCAAGCGCGGACTCAAGCACACCAGGTTTGGGGCCGAGGTTTCGCCCCTGCATCCATCCCGACGTGCGATAGCCGCGATCCCGCAGAAACTGTCGAAGCAAAAAAGTGGACGCATCACCGGCGACAAAACCAGGTAAAACCAAGACCGGATGGCCGTCACCTTTGGGTGCAAATTTTAGGAGTGGCCATGCCGCGAGCAGGCAGGCATGCTCCCACGGACTACGCGCTTCCAACGCCAGCCTGAACAAACCGGGTGCTTGCACCGGTGAGAAAGGGGTGATCAACAGTTCCTCCAAAGGATCTTGGGCGGGGGATGGAATGATTTTTCAGGCATGGGTAAGTTTTGCCGCCGCCTTCTTGCGCGGCGCTTGGCGCTGGCTGCTCGGGTTTGGCGACATGACAGGGGTTTTCGGTTCGCTGTTAAGAAATTAGCTGCGCACCGGCAATGAACAGCGGGATCGGCCGTCCAGGGACGTTGGAGACCACGACGTTCGCCACAGGCGGCAGGTGATTCGCCATTTTACTGCCGGTATAAAGCTTGGTCAGACCGGTGATCAGCCAAGGGATGCCGATGGAGGGGATATCCGTGGGCATGCTGGACTTCATGGCCGACGACACTTGCTTGGCGCGTTGAGTCCCTTCGATTCAAGAGCGCTCAGGAACTTCATCGATACAGTCCTTGTAGCTAAACCAGAACGAACAGAAGAACACGGCAAACAGAATGATCGGGACGGGTGCCACCAAGTATTGGGCGATTGGATTGCCACGGCCGAGCAGTAAATTGGCGCTCAACATGAAAGCCGCCGATGCGAGCACGAGGCCAAGCCACGCAAAGCCATAGCCAAGGAAGGCCATTTTGTTGTGCAGTGCTGCGGTGAAGCTATAGAACAGCCCTTGCATCACACTCTGAGCTTTCCAGGCAACAAAAATCGGCGCGAACCAGAGGGCGAGCTGTACGGGTGTGTAGATGACCAAAAAGGCTGCCATGGGAAGCAGGAGTGACATGCTTTGCACGCTCGCATCGTCGGGCTTCAAGGCTCCGGTGGCGAGCTTGAGCAAGGTCCCGTCATCAAACAGGCCAGCGAAGGCAAGCGCCAGGTAGGTTGCCGCGGTATTCAACACGCCGAGCAACATTAAATTTTTGAAACCCGGAGACTTATAGTTTTTGAAGGGCTCGAACAAGTGGAAAAGTTGAGGTGATTTCCCTTCGTCTCCCATTTTGGCAATTTGGGTCAAGCCAAGGGACAGAACGGGCGCGAGAACGGTTGGAATCACCATACCCAGCAAGGGTACAAGCGATGAAAAGATCAGGACAAACAAGTAGGTGAGGCCGCTCATCAAGAGCACTAAGGGATAGCGCTTCAGAAGGCCAAGGCCTTGAATCAGCCAGCGAAAGCCGTCATTGAATTTTAGGGTTCGAATATGCATCAAAGGTTTAACAGTTGTGGCTGAATACGGCGCAGGCGAAGAATTTTCTCGAAATGACTCGGGTCCTTCGGCGTCACCATTTCGGCGGGGCGGGGTAAATGGAAATCATAGAGTCTGGAAAGCCAAAACCGGAGTGCGGCGGCTCGTTGCATCAGGGGCCATGCCTTCCGCTCGGCCGCGTTCGGCATTCGTACTGCGCAATAGGCCCGAATAAAAGCATCGAGATGTTCAGGGATAAAGGCACCCGTGGCATCGTCTATGCACCAGTCATTGACGGTCACGGCCATGTCGAAGACCAAGTGATCGACCCCCGCAAAATAAAAGTCGATGGCGCCGCCCAGTTTTATGGGTCCAGCATGCTCTTCGAACAAGACATTGTCGCGGAACAGGTCGGCATGGACTGCCGCTTTCGGTAGCGCGGAATAGACCGAACCCAGGGCAAACTCGTTCTGTACGATGAGCTCTGTGGTGAGCAAATCCGATTGCGAGCGATTTAAAAACGGTAGAACCTTGGGGACGCTCTCATTCCACCAACTGAGCCCGCGCAGATTGGGAAGGCCTCCGTCAAAGTTTTCTACCGCTAGATGCATATGGGCGAGTAAGTTGCCCACTTGCTTGCAATGCTCCGCTCCAGGTCTCATGTTGGCTTTGCCCGCCAGGCAGGTGAACAAGGCAGCCGGTTTTCCATTGAAGGTTTGGAGTGCTTCGCCATGCTTGTCGTCCAAGGTGTCCGGGCAGGCAACTTTTCGCTTGGCAAGGTGATGCATCATGCTCAGATAGAACGGAAGTTGATCATGGTTCAGGCGTTCAAACAGCGTCAAAATATAGCGTGTTTTAACGCCTTCCCGCTGGGTCGTTACGAAAAAATTACTGTTTTCGATGCCGCTTGCGATACCCTCAAGCTCCACCAGTTCTCCCAGCGAATAGCCCTTAAGAAATTGGCGCAGTTGCGCTGGAGTGACGGGTGTAAAAACGGCCATTCTAATGTGGTCTTGAGTCGGTGGGTAAGGGTTTAAAGATACATGATGGTCTCACGCTCTTCCTTGGCCGGGGTAAAACCACGCCCGTCATAGAAGTCAAAAATGGCGTCAACGATGGCCTGGGGGTCGTCAATAATTTGAATGAGATTCATATCCTCTGGCGACACCATACCACCACCGACTAACTGCTCCTCGATCCAAGCGACCATGCCTTTCCAGAACGAGGCTCCGACCAAAATAACCGGGATGCGGCGGCCGACCCTGGTTTGAATCAGGGTCAGTACCTCGGTAAGTTCGTCCAGGGTGCCAAAGCCGCCCGGCATGCCGATAAAGGCCGCGGCATACTTGGCAAAGGCCACCTTGCGGGGAAAGAAATGCCGGAAGGTCAGGGAAATGTCCTGGTAGGCATTGCCAGCTTGTTCGTGAGGTAGCTGAATATTGAGGCCAACGGAGGGTGATTTTCCGGCGAATGCGCCCTTGTTGGCGGCCTCCATGATGCCAGGACCGCCGCCAGAGATCACCGAAAACCCGCAATCGGAGAGTTTTCGGGATAGATCTACCGTAAATTCGTACCAGTGCGAGCCTGGTTTTAGACGAGCGCTGCCAAAGATTGAGACCGCTGGGCGAATCGAGGCAAGCTTCTCAGTCGACTCGACGAACTCTGAGATAATCCCCAGGATATGCCAAGACTCACGGGCCTTCATGGGCCCGGATCGCTCGCCACTTATTGAGCGCAATTGCGGCACTCTTTTTTTACTGGTCTTGTCCATGACGGTTAAAACACTCCTGTTGGTTGACGGGTCAAGCTATCTGTTTCGCGCTTTCCATGCGTTGCCGGATCTTCGCAACAAAGCAGGCGAACCTACGGGTGCCATTTACGGCATGGTGGGCATGTTACGGCGCTTGCGGCAGGACCCTAAGCTCCATGATCATGCCACGTTAGGCGCCGTGGTGTTCGATGCCCCGGGGAAAACCTTTCGTGACGATATTTTTTCTGAGTACAAAGCGAACCGTTCGGAGACCCCTTCCGATCTGGTCAAGCAGATACCAGTGATTCACGAAATCACCCGAGCGCTGGGCTGGCCGCTCATCATGATATCTGGCATTGAGGCCGATGATGTCATTGGCACTTTGGCGGTCGAAGCCAGTAAACGAGGTATCAAAACCCGTGTGTCCACGGGCGATAAGGACCTGGCGCAATTGGTGAATGACAATGTGATGTTGTTTAACACCATGACCCGGGACAACAGCCCGATTGAAATGATGGATCGCGATGGCGTGATCAAGAAGTTTAGCGTTTCGCCCGAGCGCATTGTCGATTATTTGAGTTTGATGGGTGATGCGGTGGACGGCGTGCCTGGGGTGGAAAAAGTGGGCCCAAAAACGGCGGCCAAGTGGATTGCAGAGTACGGCTCCCTGGACGCGGTGATGGCGCAGGCCGAGCACGTAAAAGGCGTCGTGGGCGAGAATTTACGAAAGGCGCTCGATTGGCTGCCCACTGCCCGGACGCTGGTGACCATTAAAACCGACTGCGATCTTTCTGGGCACATGACCCATATCGAAGGTTTGACTCTTAAAGAGGAAGATAAACCCACCTTGCGTGACTTCTTCGCCAAGGCGGGCATGCGTAC
>JAYUOT010000252.1:0-2846 GCA_043760705.1 Betaproteobacteria bacterium | reverse complement strand
GGAAAATGGGCGTTGCGCCAAGTTCTCTATCGTTATGTTCCAAAGGAATTAATCGAGCGGCCAAAAATGGGATTTGGCGTGCCTATCGATATGTGGTTGCGCGGCCCATTACGGGATTGGGCGGAAGCTTTGCTTGACGAAAGTAGGTTGCGCCGAGAAGGTTACTTCCAGCCCGAGCCTATTCGAACGAAATGGGCCGAGCATTTGTCAGGTAAGCGCAATTGGCAGCACCATTTATGGGATATCCTGATGTTTCAGGCGTGGTTAGAGTGTGAGCAAGCAAAATGAAACGGACGGTCATCGTTATCGGTAGTCTTGCCGAGTCACTTATTAATTTCCGTGGAGCACTGCTCGCGGATATGGTTCGCGTCGGGTGCCGCGTCGTCGCATGTGCGCCAAATGCATCGGTGGAGACTAAGTCTGGTCTCGCCAGGATCGGTGTGGAATTTCGCGTAATTCCCTTCGATCGAACAGGGCTCAATCTGGTTAAGGACGTCCAGGCATGTATTGCGCTGGTTCGATTAATGCGCGAAGTTCGGCCAGATATCGTATTCGGCTACACCATAAAGCCAGTCGTGTATGGGTCAATTGTTGCGCGCCTTACTGGTACTCGTAAAATTTTTTCGATGATCACCGGGTTAGGTTATGCGTTTTCCAGCAAGGGGGCGAAACAAAAGATTGTGAGTCTCGTTGCTCAGATGCTTTATCGTTTCAGTTTGCGCTGCAACGCTAAAGTTTTCTTTCAGAATCCAGATGATCAAGCGGACTTTGAGCGCATGAATTTGCTCAAGAGCTCTGACCAAGCTGTTCAAATTAATGGTTCAGGAGTTGACATAAAATCCTTCGTCGTCACTCCTTTTCCAGTGAAAATTTCCTTTTTGTTGATCGCGCGGTTACTTAAGGACAAAGGCATTACGGAATATGTAGAGGCGGCGCGCGCCGTAAAGTCATTGTATCCGCAGGTTTCATTCCGATTGGCCGGTTGGATCGACGACAACCCAAATGCAATTTCAAAGGGTCAACTTGATTGTTGGATTAATGATGGTTTAATTGAGTTCCTTGGCCGGCTTTCCGATGTGCGCTCAGCGATTTCCGCTTGTTCCGTTTATGTACTTCCATCTTATTACCGCGAAGGAACGCCTCGCACGGTTTTAGAAGCTATGGCCATGGGTCGCCCGATTATCACCACCGACGCTCCCGGCTGCCGTGAAACGGTTCGAAATGGATTGAATGGGTTTCTTGTTCCGACGCGTGATTCGAAAAGTCTAGCGCAGGCCATGCTAAAATTTATCGAATCAAAAGCATTAATTCCACAAATGGGTGCACGCAGTCGGGAGCTAGCAGTTCAAAAATACGACGTTGACAAGGTAAACGCAGTCTTGCTTTCCGTTATGGGCCTGTTGCATGAAGCAGTCGTTTGATCTTTTGATTTCTGGTCTGATCCTTATCGCGTTGGTGCCGATACTGTTGCTCATAGCGCTACTGATCAAAATGACTTTAGGTGGCCCAATCCTTTTCGCCCAAGAACGCCCGGGTCGATATGGTAAGCCATTCACAATGTATAAATTTCGGACCATGCGTGATACTGTAGATGGGGATGGCATAGCCTTGGCGGATGAGCACCGCATGACCAAGCTCGGTAGCTTTCTTCGCAAGTCTAGTCTGGATGAGTTACCTGAATTGTGGAATGTGCTTAAGGGCGAGATGAGCTTGGTTGGGCCAAGACCACTTTTGATGGAGTATCTACCCCTCTATACGGCAGAGCAGGCGCGTCGGCACGAGGTTAGGCCCGGCATTACTGGTTGGGCGCAGGTCAACGGGCGAAATTCAATTAGCTGGGAAGAGAAGTTCGAGCTCGATATATGGTATGTAAATCACCAGAACTGTCGGATTGACCTGAAGATACTGTTTATGACGCTATTGAAGGTTCTGCGGCAGGACGGGATCGCGCAATCGGGGCATGTTACTGCGGAGCGTTTTCAAGGCGGCGGTTGATGAACAGCCTATTGATCCTCGGCGCTGGAGGACACGCAAAAGTCGTTGCAGAGACCGCAATCACGGTTGGCCGGTGGGATCGCATCGCGTTTCTGGATGATCGCCATCCGGACCTCGGCGAGGTACTGAATCTGCCGGTAGTTGGCCGTTTTAGCGACGCATCTGCGTTTCGGGGAACGTATTCTAACGCCGTCGTCGCCCTTGGAAACAATGGCAGTCGCATTGGATGGTTGCGTACGCTGGAGGCGTACGGCTATACACTTCCTACGCTCGTTCACTCCAAAGCATATGTCAGCCCGTATGCAGTCTTGGGAGTCGGGACCGTTGTTTTTGCCCAGGCAGCCGTTAACGCCGAGGCGAGACTAGGGTGCGGCGTAATCGTTAATACCGGCGCTACAATCGATCACGATTGTTTTATAGGTGATGGTGTCCACGTGGGACCTGGCGCTCATTTGGCGGGCGAGGTGCGAGTTGGCGCCTATTCATGCATTGGCATTGGGGCGGTAGTTAAACAACGGACTGTTATTGGTGAAGGAGTAACCGTGGGTGCTGGGGCCGTAGTTGTCAAAGTCGTCCCGGAGGGAGTTACAGTTGCTGGTGTTCCTGCGAGGATATTAAAACGTGCCTAAACTGGCTACAACCCAAGAAGGGCTAGCCTTGGACCGTAGCGCCAAAGCTTATTCTCATCTCTTCGGCCCTTGGCCCTACTTCGAGGAGGACGAGATCGCTGCGGCCGAGCGAGTGCTTCGGTCTGGTAAGGTGAACTACTGGACCGGCGAAGAGTGCCGTACGTTCGAGCAAGAGTACGCAGATTACATTGGTGCAAGGCATGGCATCGCCTTGGCTAACGG
>JAYUOT010000251.1:0-5709 GCA_043760705.1 Betaproteobacteria bacterium | reverse complement strand
GTTTACGCATCCAGAGCACCGGGGCGTCACTGAAGAGCCTCTTAGTTACCGAGATATTGTCAAGACCCTGGAATTGAAGGACAGTGCAAGCCTTGGCGCTTCCCGAACTAAACCGGGGTTGAAAGGTCCCCTGCTGGTGGTGACTAACGCTACAACCGATTATTACAACATCAGGGCATCCTTAGCTCGCACGGGTGCAAGCGGATTGAAAGATCTAGCGGTGCCGGGAAACGTCAGAATTTACGACATTGCGGGTGCCTCGCACGGTCGCGCGGTGGAGAAGACTTGCGAGCAATTGCCGGGTCGCTTGGATTTCTTCCCCGTGCTGCGCGCTAGCCTCTTGCATCTAGATCATTGGGTGGCCACGGGTAAGGTGCCACCCCCAAGCCGCCTCATGCCGCTTGAGCCTCAGCCCAGCGAAGTGACGCTCTTGCAAGCGCCCCTGCATTTGCCTGGAGCGATTGTGCAAGTGCCCCTGCGAGATGCTGATGGAAACTCCCTAGGCGGGGTTCGATTACCCGATCTTGTCGCCCCGCTCGGGACTCATGGAGCACAAAATCTTCCGTTAAGCGATCGTGCCTGCAATCTCAATGCGGCCTACATTCCCTTCGCCCCTGATCCGACCGTGCGCCTCGTAAGCGACGCTCGGCCTAGCCTTGCTGAGCGCTACTCTAGCCCGGCCGATTATGAGAAAAGAGTTTGGGCTGCAGGCCAAGTGTTAATTCGAGAAGGCTTTTTACTGGAAGAAGATTTGCCCGCGATCATGGAAAGCGCCAAGAAGGGCGGTAGGGAAGTTCCTCACAGATGAATCAATACAAAGTCATTGTCTTTGACGCTTACGGCACCTTGTTCGATGTGTATTCAATCAACGCCTTGGCCGAGACCTTGTTCCCGACTCAAGGCGCCGCGATTGCTGCACTTTGGCGAGACAAGCAAATTGAGTACACCCGACTGATTTCTTTGAGTGATCCTCGTGGTGCTCAGGGTAGCCGTTATTATGAGTCGTTCTGGAGTCTGACCCGTCTGTCGCTACGCTACACTTTGGAGCGTTTGAAGCTGGTAGGCAAGGCGACTGACGAAGAAAGCTTAATGGCCCAATATGCCAAGCTCCAAGCCTTTCCGGAAAACCTCTCCGTACTTCGTCAACTGAAAAAGAAGGGCATGCTTACCGCGATTCTCTCGAATGGCAGTCCCGATATGCTGGGCTCGGCGGTGAAAAGCGCCGGTATGGAAAGCTTGCTGGATGCCGTTATATCGATCGACGGTATTCGTCAGTTTAAAACGATGCCAGAGAGTTATGCTCTGGTCTTGGAGCGCTTCAAATGCAGTCCGGCAGAAGTGCTGTTTGTCTCGAGTAATGCTTGGGATGCACTAGGTGCGACTTGGGCTGGTTTCACCACGGTATGGATTAACCGTCAAGGCCTGCCGTTTGAGACTCTCGGCCCGAGACCTCACTTTACCGGGACAAAGCTTGACACCGTATTAGATTGCCTGGAGGGACCCTCTTTGAAGTAGTCGCCTTTCGATCCATTAAATTTTCCCAATCTAAAAAACCAGCAAGAATATGACACTAAAAATTATCTCATCCATGGCCACGAGAGATGTGTTGCAGTTCTTGGCGCACGACTTTCAAGGCCTTGAATCAACAACTGTTGCGGTGGAATCCATCGGGGGCGTCAACGTCAATCTCCGGGTCCGCGCTGGCGAGGTGTTCGATCTCGTTGTCTTGGCGGCCGACGCGATTGATCAGTTAATCGATGAAGGGCATTTGCGCTCAGGAAGTCGCGTCGATTTTGTGAGTTCTGGAATCGTTGCAGCCGTCAAGACTGGGGCGAAGCTCATAGACATTAGCTCTCAGGAAGCCTTGAAGCAGGCAATTCTGAGGGCCAAAACGATTAGTTACTCGACCGGCCCGAGCGGCGTTTATCTTGAAAAGCTGTTTACCCATTGGGGTATCGCCGAGCAAGTTAAACCTCGTCTCATCGTGGCCCCACCCGGAGTCCCAGTCGGAAGTTTGTTGGCGAGCGGCGAGGCCGAGTTAGGTTTTCAGCAGCTCTCCGAGTTGATCTCATTGCCCGGCATTACCTTGCTTGGGCCTCTTCCGCCCGAGATCCAATTGGTAACGACCTTCTCGGCGGGAATCGCAAGCAGCGCAGATCAGGTTGAAGTCGCTAAACGGTTCCTTGCATTCATCGTCTCAAAAGAAACCGTGGCGACCAAGGTACGTGCCGGCATGAACGCGCTTTAGTTTAAGTCGAGCGCATGTGCCAGTCTTGATTCGTTCTGCCCGCCAGTCGCTGAGAAGCTCACACGATTTGTCCAACATCATGATCAAACTCGGATTGACGCGAGTACTGGTGTCAAAGCGGCGCATGCCGGGTGCATACTCGTCTTGATAATCAACCAATCTCGAAAAGTCTTCGCTGCCTTTGCGCATCAACCAGCTCTCCTCCAAGGGAGAAGCGTCGCGCATCCGCGAGCTAAATACTGCAAAGCCTAAACCATAATTGCAGAGCATGGATTTGTAGCTGTGCACAATCAGCGCATCTGTGTCGCCGTGGGGCAAGCGCGCCAATGCAGGGCCGCTTGACCGGCCTCTATGACGGCGTTCGGCAGAGGCCCCATATAAGCGGAATTAAGGTAACAAACATCTTTGGCGATGCTGAACTGTTGCGATTGACAGGCTAAAGGAGGGAACATCAAAAATACCTCGATACTTTGGGTAGAATGGCAAGCTGAGCGATGTTCGCTGCGCCAAAAAGCCGGTCGTCGATTTCGAAAAATTCAATGACCAAAAACTCTGGGGCGCGCCTGGTGTGGGGGGCATCAGTCATTGGACGACAAGGGCCGTCTGCGCTGGGTGCGAGTGTTTGTCGCGCGGTAAGTTTTAGCGCCGAACATCGATAATCTTGACGTTCACGCGCCGTTCTTTTTTGCCATCGCGCAAGACCGTCAACTCGACCGATTTGTCGATGCCCGCTTTGTCTAATTCACCCACAAAACTGCTCAAGCTGGTAACGATTTTGCCGTTGACCGCGGTAATGACGTCGCCCAGTTCGCCGGTTTTAGGATTGTAAGCAAGGAGACCGGCTTGGGCCGCTGGACCCTTAGGGTCGAGCTGAGCGATGACCACGCCAGAGATACCCGCACGAGCTACGAGTTCGGGGCGCACTGGATTGACACCGATCCCCGGCAAAGGCGCGCGGCCGCGGCTGATCAACGCGGGCACAATGCGATTGACCAAATCCGCCGGAATCGAAAAACCGATGCCAGCGGAGCTTCCGCTGGCGGAACGAATGGCACTGTTCACACCGATCAAGCGCCCCGCGCTATCGAGCAAGGGGCCGCCAGAGTTACCAGGATTAATCGCTGCATCGGTTTGAATCACTCCGGCCACTTCGCGATAATCAGTGGTCGGAAGCTCGCGATCCAGTGCACTGATAATGCCCGTGGTCAAAGTGCGTTGCAGCCCGAAAGGGTTGCCAATCGCGTAGACAGACTGCCCGATTTTAAGATTGTGACTTTCGCCTAGCGGGATCGGACGAATATTCGCGGGGACTCTCGAGAGCAGGATGACTGCCAAATCATATTCTGGAGCACTCCCCACGACTTTGCCTTCAATCGCCTGGCCGGCATCCAACTGTACAAACACCCGCCGGGCGTTTTGTATGACATGGTTATTGGTGACCACGTGCCCGCTTGCATCCCAAACAAAGCCGCTCCCAGCTCCTTGGCTGACTTCGGCTCGTTGCCAAAGGTCGGCTTGCACCACTTCGGTGGTAATGTAGGCCACGGAGGGCGAGGCACTCTCAAATAAATTGACGATGCGCTGCTCGTCGCCAAGCAAGGGGCCCCGTGGTGTGACCGCACGGGGCTGGATCTTATTGGCGTTCGACGAGCTTGGCGCGCTTTTGGTTTGAGCGAGTGATGGCGACACTGCAAAAAGAAAGCTCGCCATGGTCGCCAGGAGAAGACGGGTTCCGGGATGTTTTTTTTCAGCAGGTTGGAGGTGAGTCGACATGATTCAGACGTTGTTTAAAAAAATGAGAGTGTCTCATCACACTAGTTTGAGTTCAAGCTAGCCATAATTCAAGGGGGTGACTCGGCCGAGGGTGTCAGTTCGGCGCCCACATCAGCTGGCAGGGGCACAAAGTAAAATAGCGCCAACCCGTTAAGAAGGCCTAGCACCACAAAGCCGACCCAAAAGTCCTCGGCCACCAAGGCTTCAGAACCACGCGCTTGCATGGCAATGTTAAGGAGCACCACGGCCATGGCCACGCCAAAGGTGTTTGAAACCTGTTGCCCCATGGTGGACATCGCGGTCGCATAACTCATTTTAGGCTTGGGAATCTCGGTATAACCCAGAGTGTTCATGCTGACCAGTAACATTCCTCTTGCCGCGCCGTTCAGCAACAGCATGGCGACCATAGCGACATAGGACATGCCCGGACGGAGCAAAGCGAAACTGAAGTAAAGCAGGCTACAGATGATCGTAGCGCCAATGAGCATCTTGCGAAAACCATAGCGTCGAATGGCGAGGGTCAGCACCGGTCTGGTTAAAAGCGATCCGACACCCGATACGAAAATCAGACTGCCGGCCGCGACCGGGCTCAGTCCAAATCCGATCTGGAAGAGCAAGGGCAGCATAAATGGTGCAGCGCCTTGGCCGACGCGCACCCCAAATCCGCCCACAATCGAGGCCTTGAAGGTTGGGAAACGCAGCAATGAGAAATCCATCACCGGATGCGTGGCCCGTTTGGCATGCTGCAAGTAAAGCCAGGAAAAGCCAATGCCACTCAGAATCAGCGTGATGCAAACACTGGTCGGCAACAAGCCTTTGCCACTGCCGGCGAGCCCCGAGAGCATTCCCAGGAGTGCCAGGGCCATGAGTGCGTAGCTGGCGAGATCCAGCGGAATTTTCTGCCCCGGTCCATCTTTGTCAAGTAACTTTAAAGCCAGATAGCACGCGCCAAGCGCGATCGGCACATTGATCAGGAACAGCCATTGCCAGCTCCAATAGGTCACCACAAAGCCGCCAACGAGCGGCCCGACAATGGCGCCTATGGCCGGGGGGACCGTATACCATATCGTTGCTTTCACAATTTCGTCGGGTGGCATACTTCTGAGCAAAATGAGGCGACCCACCGGAATCATCATGGCACCCCCAATGCCTTGGAAGGCCCGCGCTGCGGCCAGGTGCCAGAGACTTTGACTTAACGCCGCCAGGATGGATCCGACCGAAAAAATTAATAGCGCTGCGCAAAATAAGCGTCGCGGTCCAACCCTCTCGCACAACCAAGCCGCCAAGGGCAGGCTTAGCGCCACGCTCAAAAGATAAAGCGTAATGGCGAGATTGAGATGCAAGACGTCCGAGCCTAGCGCCTTGGCTAAGTTTGGCAGCGCTGTCGCCAAAATCGACGCGGTCAAATTTTGTAGAAAGAGCGGCGCCGCAACGATGAAGGGAATGAGGCGCCGGGTGGACTCACTCGGGAAATGGTTCGAAGAAGGGATACTGGATGTCCTTGGTTTCTGTCCAAGCATCATAAAATGCTTCGGTCTTTTCAGAGTCCGAAGTGTATCTGATCCGGTCCGAAATCCGCCCAGGCTCCTTTAGGGAAGCGCGGATTTAATCGCGCGGCGCCTGGCTCCTTGAATCGGGCGGTCTACTTCGTTGAATTTTTAGCCAATAGCAAGTGCTATTGGCCGCAA
>JAYUOT010000250.1:0-5709 GCA_043760705.1 Betaproteobacteria bacterium | reverse complement strand
CAGCCAGCACGCGCTTCCAAGCTTTGGGAGGAGACACAATGGGCCATACAAGCTCAGGCCAAGGCCTTAGCATTGAGTAGCAAAACCAAGGTGTATATCGAAGTAGATTCCGCGCTCTATGCAGCCGGACCGACCTCCTATTTAGGCGAACTACTGACTGCGCTGGGCGCCCAAAACATCGTTGCAAGCGCATTGGGTCCTTTTCCCAAGCTCGCACCGGAGTTTGTGTTAGCCCAGCAACCCGAGGTGATCATGCAAATGCATCGCGGCACAAGCCTGGCTCAACGCCCCGGCTGGACGAGCTTGAACGCGATCAAGCAAGGCCGACTTTGTCAGTGGTCTGCGGAGCACTTGAACATCTTGGTCCGGCCCGGGCCAAGAGTCGCGGAGGCGAGCGCCTTGATGGCTGCTTGCCTGAAAAAAAATAAAAGTGATCGTTGAACATCTTGCCCCCATCGCACCTCGTCTTCACGAAAGGAATTTGTGGCTCACTCCACTAGCGCCTCCGTAATTCAGTCAAAAGTGCCGAGCGGGGGCGTTTTGATTGCACTCTTGCTGCTGATCAGCGTCGCACTGGTACTGATCGCCAGTGCCGACCTGTGGTGGCCGATCGGCTCACTAAGTCAGAGGGGGTCCGACGCCAAAAGGTCGATGCTGCTCGATGTGCGCCTGCCAAGAGTTGTGGGTGCTTGGGCTGCGGGCGCCTGCTTAGGCCTCGGCGGCGCCATTGCTCAAAGTCTGTTTCGCAACCCGCTTGCTGATCCTTATCTGATCGGTAGCGCCTCCGGTGCAGGCCTCGGGGCCACGGCGTCTCTGGTGCTGCTAGGGGCTGTGCGCATCGAGTTTGCTTTTGCAGGCGCCCTGATGGCGGTCGCCTTGGCGGTGGCCTTGGCGCACGAGCGTGATGCTTTGCTGCTCGCTGGCTTCGTGATTTCAATTGTTTTGAGCGCTCTGGTGGCTCTCTTGCTGGTACAACACCCTGAGCACCTGCGCGTGAGTCAACTGTTTATGCTCGGCCAGACCCATTTACTGGACTGGCAAGCCAGCCAAATGATGCTCCCTGCGCTCGCACTGAGTCTTTTAGTAAGCACTCGCTTGTCGAAACCGATGCAAGCCATGGCTCTGGGTGACAGCACCGCGCGCAGCTTGGGCCTGCCCGTCCTGGGAATACGTTGGACGCTCGTGGCCGTGATCGCCCTGCTGAGTGCCGCCAGCGTGAGCTACTGCGGCATGCTGGCCTTTGTTGGCTTGGGCGCGGCCCATATGGTGCGAGGCGTTTTTCGCAAAAGTTTAGTCAACGACTTGAAGCTGTTACTAACCCTCAGCGCCATTGTGGGAGGCCTGTTGCTCATGCTCAGCGACTTCTTGGCTCGAATCTTGTTCTGGCCAAGCGAAATGCCCGTGGGGGTGATCACCGCATTACTGGGCGGCGTTTACTTGCTGAGCTTGCTCAGCACCGGTCGAAGTGGTGTGCGATGACTCATCGCCCCACTTTACTTGCGTTGCAAGGACTAGGTTGCGACTCCGCACATCGCCATTTACTGGGGCCGATTGATCTCAATATTGAGCCCGGCCTGACTGCCATTCTAGGGGCCAACGGCTCGGGCAAATCAACACTTTTACGAGCACTCGGCGGCCTGCTGCCGGCTGCGCTTCGCGTTCAGGGTGACCTCCTCATTCAAGGTGAGCCCCTTATAAAAATGCCGAAGGCGCAACGCGCCAAAACCATCGCCTGGTTGGCTCAAGATGTTCAGGCTTCGCAAGCAGGCGAAAGTTTTCAGACTAGTTTACTCACGGTGCAAGGTTTGATCGAACTGGCCAGCCTCGCGACCTTCGGCTGGACCCTACAAGCACCGAACAATTCGACGGCCGCACTTGAGCACTATCTGCAGGCCTTTGATCTTTTGAGCTTGCGTCATGAAGACCTTCAAAACATCTCCGGCGGTGAGTTGCAGCGCGCGCAACTGGCGAGAGTTTTTGCGGTTGAAAGTCCAATCTTGCTGTTGGATGAGCCTAGCAACCATCTTGATCTACAACATCAGCGGAGTCTTGAGCAGGCCATGCGAGCCCATCGCGATCGGGCTTCCAATACGAATGCTTGTGTTTACAGCACCCATGACCTGAATTTTGCTTTGCAGGCCGATCACCTATTGCTCATGAAACATGGCCAGGTGAGCCGGACATTGAACCTATCCACGGCCAGCGACGAGGAGGTGCAAGCGAGCCTCTTGGCGTGCTTTGAGACGCCGGTTAAGATATTCTGGCTTGAAGGCCATCGCAAGGCCATTCGACTTTGAGCCCTCTGCGCCGCGCGTGAATCAAAGCGCCGCGACGGCAATGCCCCGGCCAGCAAACACTGCACGCAAGGCCTTCGCAAACGCGACCGCATCGGGCTGATCACCATGCAGGCATAGCGTTTGCGCCGCCACCGCCACTTGCTTGCCGCTCGTACTGGTGACCGCCCCCGCCTCGATAATTTGCAAGGCCTGGGCGACGCACTGAGCCTCATCCACAATCATGCCTTTCGGGTCGTCACGCGATGCAAGCCGACCGGCATCGCTATAACCCCGGTCAGCGAAAGCCTCGCCCGCGACTCTCAAGCCCATCTTGCGGGCCGTCTCCAGCATGGGGCTATTGGCTAGACCGTACAAAATCACATCGCCGCCTAAGTCCTTGACCGCTTGAGCCATGGCTTTGGACAAGCCGACATCATCGGTGGACATGTTGTAAAGCGCCCCATGACATTTGACATGATGCAGCTTGCCGCCCATGGCCTCAGCAAACGCTTTGACGGCCCCCGCTTGATACAAAACAAGATCGTACATTTCTTGTGGCTTGATCTGCATCACCCGCCGTCCAAAGCCCATCAAATCGGGCAGGCTCGGATGGGCACCGATGGCAACGCCATGTTCGTGCGCAAGCTTGACCGTCTTACGAATGGTGGCGGGGTCGCCCGCATGAAAGCCACAGGCGATATTCGCCGACGAGATAAAGGGCATGATCTGGGCATCCGCGCCCATCTTCCAGGCACCGTAGCTCTCCCCCATGTCGCAGTTCAAGTCGATTGTTGTCATGGTGCGTCCTTATTGAATGATGAGTTGTGACCATATTTAGCTTGAATCGCGCTAATTTTAGAGATTAACTCGGCCTTGGCACGACGGCGGCGCTGTAGGGCCTCCTCCAGACTGCTACGCTCGAAACGTATGCTACCCCCAGGCGCCATTTGAGCCAGGCTGGCGTTATCCGCGCTGACCACCTCCAAAATCTTGGCATATCCCCCAGTCGTTTGATGGTCCGCCATCAGTACAATGGGTAAGCCACCGGCAGGCACTTGCACCGTGCCTAGGCAGGTCGGACCAGAGATAATATCGCCCGTCTTCTCGCGCTTGAGTTCCGGCCCGGTGAGACGAAACCCGATCCGGTTAGATTCTGCCAACACTCGCCAACTCGCCTCGAATATATCGCCTTGCGCCTGTTCCGTAAACCAGCCGAAATGCATGCCAGGAAGCGCGTGGACGGTGATCGCCTGTCGAAAAGGTAAGGTCATCGAAGGTGCGGACCAACGGACGCTGCGCTCAGCACCCCGGACGTCCAGTTTCTCGAAGCGCGAAAGAGAAATCGCACTCACGTCCGGATGCAAATCCAGGCGATCGCCCGCAACGAGTGCTCGCCCGTTCCAACCGCCAAACCCCGCCGGCAAATAAGTACTCCGACTGCCCAACACAGGCGCTATCGGAAAACCACCCGCCACGGCAAGATAGCCTCGCGCACCGATTAAGGCCTGGCGCATTTTCAGACGCGCACCAGCGGGCAACAACACCGGACGATTCAACCCGAGCGGCTCGCCATCAAGCAAGGCATCAAAGCGCGCACCACTAAGAGCGATCAAGGTCTCGTCGTGGAAAATCAGTTCCGGCCCAAGTACGGTGACTTCAAGGGTGGCCTCGTGCAAGTCGTTACCGACCAGGGCGTTGGCCAAGCGATGCGCGACCGTGTCCATCGCTCCGCCGGGGACAATCCCCAACTGTTGCTGCCCCCAACGACCTAGGTCTTGCAGGGTGCTCAACATGCCAGGCCGCACCACTTCTATGCCCGTCGGCGCGCGGTTAGCAGTGCTCTTGCTCATCGCTCGGCCTCTTCCGCCTCGAGCCGACGAAACTCAGCCGCACTGATCTGCACAAAACGCACTCGATCTCGCGGCGACAGAAGGCAAGCGGGATGACGTTCAGCGTCAAACAATCGCGACGGCGTGCGACCGACAATATGCCAGCCCCCTGGCGTCGTGAAAGGATAGATCACCACCTGCAAATTGGCCAGCGCCACCGAGCCCTGGATGACTTTGATGCGAGGCGAGATACGACGCGGTAAATTGATCGCAGGGTCCAAGCCGCCCATATAGGGTCCGCCGGGCACGAAGCCCATCATCAACACCCGATATTCGGCTGCTGAATGTCGTCGAACCACCTCTTCAACGGTCAGGCCAACCTGTGCCGCGATATCGACCAAGTCCAGACCAAATTCGGCCTCGTAACACACCGGGATTTCGATCTGGCGACCCGCCTCTGGAGCCAGGTCGTCGGGAGAGCCCAGACATTCACTCACCAGAGCCTGTGCAGCTTCCAATGGAGAGTCGGGCAGATCGGCATGCTCGACGTCAAAATGCAGGGCAACACCGCCTAGTGTGGGGACGATATCCACCATCCAGGGCAAGGCCTTGACTCTTATTTTGGCGGCCAGCGCTTGTGCCGCCTCGTTCACCGCAAGATCGAGCACCTCGGAGAACTCGATGTACACCGCCGAATCGCCAAGTGGCAAGATTGCATGAGGTTTGGCTGACAAGCTTTTCATGGTGCCTCAACCGCCCCCATGCCCCGCGTAATCATTGCGGCCCGCCGAGCAAGATATCGGCTGGTGCGATTGACATCGTAAAACCTGGGTCGCGGCAACATAGCTGCCATTCGGGCGGCCTGCGCCGTGCTGAGTTGAGCCGCCGAGATACTGAAATAATGCCGTGCTCCCTCTTCGCAACCAAACACGCCCACGCCCCACTCTGCAACGTTGAGATAAATTTCCAGGATGCGCTCTTTATCCATGACCGCTTCAATCATATAGGTGATGATCAGTTCTTGGGCTTTGCGAAGGTAGCTGCGCTCACCGGAGAGAAAAAGATTCTTGGCGAGTTGCATCGTGATGGTAGAGCCTCCCCGCATGATTTTCCCTTTTTTAAGATTCTTCTCATAAGCGGCTTCAATGGAGTCCCAATCCACGCCATCATGATCGGTGAAATTGGCATCCTCTGCGGCCAGCACGGCGTTCTTTAGGTGTTTGGAAATGTTTGGATAGGGAATCCATTGATAGCGTAGACGTACATCAGGGTCCCTGCCCTTGAGCACCTCATATTGAGACCGCATAAAAGATGTGGATTCAGGTTGATGGTTCTTGTACCAAAGCACATGACCAAAGAACCAAAGCTGGAGGGTGAGCAGTACCAACAGGACCACCCCGAGTACGACTCCAAAACCTTTGAGGAAGGGGCGTAACCGCTTCATGTCGAACGCATCTCACGGTCCAAGGGTTTCATGCCGTGTGCGCCCGCAACGCTTAACGGACTGAAACCGCTTGCGCAGAGGCACTCAGGAGGGCACGCAGCTCGCTGAACACTGCGTTTGCGTCGGGTCGCAGGCCTCGCCACAGGCTAAACGACTCGGC
>JAYUOT010000249.1:0-2854 GCA_043760705.1 Betaproteobacteria bacterium | reverse complement strand
GCAAGATGAAAATTGCGATTCGTAAGCGACAAATCGAACCAGTAATTCAACCCATCGTGTGCATGTCCAGTGGCGAGTGCCTTGGCGGTGAAGTGCTGATGCGCTGGAAGCACCCGGTGCGCGGCCTAATCCCTCCTTCGGAATTCATTAGCTTGGCGGAAGAGAACGGCATGATTATTCCAATGTCGGAAATGCTTATGCGTAAGGCGCGCGATCAGCTAGCCGAACTTCAAGACTCAGCAATGTATTTTTCGTTTAACATCACCGCGGCCCAGTTGCGTGACCCAATGTTCCCCCAGAAAATTCTTGGGATCTTTGATGGTGCAGGCTTGCCGCCAAAAACGGTCGTCCTAGAACTCACAGAACGAGAGGCGATCGGCGAGCACGATGGCGAAATTCTGGGCCAACTCAGAGACTTAGGTTTCAGAATAGCCATCGATGACTTCGGGACAGGGCAAAGTAGCCTGTCGATGTTGCAGGGCTTACAAATTGATCGCATCAAAATTGATCGAGAATTCGTAAGAACCATTGACGAAAGCACCGAGCGACGACCGGTACTCGACACGATTATCATGTTGGCCAAGGAGTTGGCTGTCCCAGTCATTGCCGAGGGCATAGAGACCCAAGCCCAGTGGGATTACCTGGCCAACCGCAAAGTCGAAGCTGCACAGGGCTACTTGATCGCGAAGCCGATGCTGATCGCAGACTTCATCAAATGGTTGGAGAATCGCGACCTTAGAATAGCCAGCAAACCCTCCCGAACTGAAGGGCGCCTTGGCTCAAAAGATCGACGAGAAGGCGCCAGGCAAGTTCAAGTCCGAACCCTGGAGACGGCTGAATGAACCCGCAGACTTTTGACCCCGCGCTTCTGCGCGACGCCCTGCTCGGTCATCATGGCGTCGAGATACGCGACCGCACGCACCGACTCAAGACCTACTCGCAATGCTTCACCGGCCGGGACGCCGTCGACTGGCTCACGGCCACTTACCCGATCAGCCGCGCCCAAGCTCAAAGAGCCGGCGAACTCTTCATCGCCAAGGGGTGGATTGAACATGTGACTCAAGAGCACGACTTTGAAGATGACTTCCTGTTTTACCGGGTGCCGCAAGGTGAGGCTGTGGAGGCTCGCTTCGAGGGTAGCGCCAGTCTCGCAGCCCTGAATCAAATCAGCCTGAGCGACCTCACTCAGCGCATGCGCCAGCCTGGGGGCGTCGAACAAAAAGATCACTACCGCTGGCTGTTGAAGTTTCCGAGCGTTTTTTCAGGCCAGGAAGCCACCGATTGGATCAGCAAGACTTACGCCTTAAGTCGAAGCGAGGCTCAATTGTTGGCGCAAAGGTTGGTCGCCTCTAACAAGATACGGCACATTTTAGATGAAAAAAACTTCATTGATGGCGCCGTCTTTTATCGCTACGTTTAGGTCTCAGGTTTCTAGACGAGGTCGGCAGGCTGGCCAATATTCTTCGTAGGTCTCTTTCAAAAATGCCGCCATCTCGTCGATTTCCTCGGCGATTTCTCGGAGTCCGACCGCCACACTACAGTCGTCTGAGCGTGGGTTGACATAGATTGAGACGGCCAGGGTACGACCCGGCTCGTTAAGCCAAGGTGGCTGAGAGTCCAAGTGCAAATGCACGCTGGCACCGGCACTTTCCATATCGCCCACCGCCCAGGCAATAAACTCGAGAATGTGAACCCCGAGCGCGTCCGGGCTCAAACCAAAAGAAACCGCCGCGGGAATGATCGTGCCGTCATCAGGATCGGGCTCGGCATCTTCCACTTCGACCTCATCAATACCTTCGAAGCTGAGCAGCACGTCAGTAATGGCTTGAGACGCACTCGGCTTAGCTCCTTTACGAGGGCCACCAGGAGATATCGATTTCGACATGGTCTTGCCTTGCTTTGCGGTCTGTGATTGGGGGTGGGTCAGGGTTTGGGAACGGCGGCAGACTTTTCGGCCGCATCTTGCAGCGCTTTCACTGCAGGAAGTTCCTTACCCTCTAAAAACTCCAGGAATGCGCCGCCACCGGTCGAGATATAGCTCACCTTATCGGTAATGCCATACTTTGCAATAGCCGCTAAGGTATCACCTCCGCCCGCAATCGAGAAAGCATCCGACTCCGCAATCGCATGAGCTAAGGTCTTGGTCCCGCCTTCGAACTGCTCAAACTCGAACACCCCCACCGGGCCATTCCAAACAATCGTGCCGGCAAATTTCACTATGTTGGCAAGCTGCTCCGCACTTTGCGGGCCAATATCAAGAATCAATTCATCCGCCTGCACGTCGTTCGCGGCCTTCAAGGTGGCCACAGCCTTTGCAGAGAATTCCTTGGCGACCACTACATCGGTAGGAATGGGCACCGCAGCGCCTCTTGCCGTCATCATGTTCATGATACGGCGCGCTTCGGGGATTAAATCAAGCTCGGCCAAAGACTTTCCAATAGTCATACCCTGAGCCGCCATAAAAGTATTGGCGATGCCCCCGCCCACGATCAGCCGATCCACTTTCTGCCCGAGGGACTGCAAAATAGTAAGCTTGGTGGAAACCTTCGAGCCGGCCACAATCGCAACCAGAGGCCGCTTCGGGGACAACAAGGCCTTGCCTAGTGCGTCGAGCTCGGCCGCCAACAAAGGGCCGGCACAGGCGATCTTCGCATACTTGGCGATGCCGTGAGTCGTCGCCTCCGCGCGATGGGAAGTACCAAAGGCGTCATTGACGTAAATATCACAAAGCGCCGCCATTTTTTTCGCGAGCTCGTCGCTGTTTTTCTTCTCACCCACGTTCCCGCGACAATTCTCTAAGAGAACGACCTCGCCCGCCGCCACGGAGAACCCGCCATCGACCCAGTTCTGCAAC
>JAYUOT010000248.1:0-2861 GCA_043760705.1 Betaproteobacteria bacterium | reverse complement strand
CGACCACAAGCCCGAGCTGCTCAGCCCCTTGCTGCGCGCCTATCTACTGGAGCAGTCCAATATCACGGCCTCGCAATACCACCGCGCGCTACTTTGCTTCGAGCAAGGCCGTACCTGGGCCGACCGCAGCTTCGCCAGCATGGACGGCCTTCTGAGTGCTTCGGCACCGGATGTTGCGCCGCTCCCTGATACGACCGGCTCCTCAAGCTTCAATCGCGTGTGGACTGCGCTGGGTGTACCGGCCATCACCCTTCCAATACCCCGCAAGTCGCAAGGCCAAGAGCAGCCCCTACCCTTAGGATTACAGCTCCTCGGTGGTCGTTTTCAGGACTCGGCCTTACTTGCTAACGCAAGCAAAATTGAAGCAATGCTTTCAGTCTTGGCGCGCGAAGGCACATCGCAACGTTAAACTTATCGAGCGATCATGATCTCCCGTACCTAAGAAAGAATCGTCCATGGCCAAGCCACCAGTGATGGCGACGGCGTCAAACTAACAACAGATACCGCAATGGGAGCTGACCAGTGGCATGACCCAAAGAATGATTGCTGGAACCCTAGGTGTCATGAAAGCGGTGAGCGATTTTCAGTCGAGCCTTATCCGCGTTTAGGCTCGGCAAACCAGGCTGAGACAATTCGCCTCACCAAGGGAGCAACAAACAGCACCACAGGGAAAGCCACCAGCCAAGATGAGAAATAGGCGTTCATCCAGCCTTGCAAAAACTGAGAAGGTTGGCTAATCACACGCTCCAGCCCAAAATTTCTTAAGCTTGACACGCCCGAAATGACCAGGGACATAAACCCAGAGAGTAGGAAACCAAACACCACATTGGGTAACCAGGAGATTGAGCGCAGCGGACGCATACCGTTTTACCTTATGAGTTATGTTTTGAAGGCGCGCAGTATCACCGATTGCCGAGGTCACCCTCGATGAGTGGTTCACTTCTAATCCCGAGCGCCGAGAAAGGTCGAATCTAGCGCGCTTCGCAAATTTCGGTTAGCCTGCCAAGCTGGACTCGACTCTCCTCGCACAACTGCTTGCCGCCGCTATTCACTACACCGGCTTGCCTCCAATCGAAGTCGCGAAACTTCCCGACATTATTGCCATGAGCGGGGAGCAAATCACCGCCCAAATTTGTCCGGAAAAGCCAAGTAGTTGCCAGACCCTCATCGCGCTGTACAAGCCCACCAAGCGCCGCATCCTTTACCGCGACAACCTCAATATGAAGCTAGGGAAGGACCAAAGTTTCATCGTTCATGAGCTGGTGCGCGTGCTGCAATATGCTCAAGTAGGTGACGCGGTGTTTGGGAGCTGCAAAGCCACCAAGGAGACCGAAGGACAAGCCTACCGTGCTCAGGATCGGTATTTAGGTGACAAAGGTAAAGAATATCGGGTAGGCGCAATGTTCCGCTTTATTCGCTGTGAAGATAGCGCCAACCCGCCCGCACCACTAGGCCGTTAAACATCAGTCCACCGAGCCGCCGCCTAAGCGACGATCACGCCGCACACTTAAGGCTGTGGCGATGGCGATGCGGGTGGCGCTCACCATCGTGTCAAGGCCTAGGCTGGGCGAGCCAGGAATACGGGCCGCCTGTTCAGGGAGCAAAGGCAAATGTATAAATCCGCCACGCTTGTCGGGATACTCTGTCGCCAACAGGTGCATGAGCCCATAAAAAGTATGGTTACAAACAAAGGTACCCGCGCTTTGAGAGACTGACGACGGGATGCCTGCACGGCGAACCGCCTGCACAATCGCCTTAATGGGCAAGCCTGAGAAATAGGCCACAGGTGCGCCTCGAATTACCGAGCTGTCAATCGGTTTGGCACGAGCGTTGTCCCTGATGCGTGCATCATTAATATTGATCGCCACCCGTTCTACAGAAAAATCATGGCGAGAGTTCGCTTGTCCTAGGCCCACAATGAGGTCGGGCTTGAGGCGCTTGATCAAGCTGGCCAACACCTCCAGCGAGCGATCAAACTCGCAGGGCAACTGCCTGGCGATAATCTTGGCTTGGTACGCGCGCGCTGGACCCACGGCGCTCCCTTGCGGAACGCGCAATGCGCTTAAATTCAACGCACGCGCAACCTCCCAGGAGCTATTGATAGGCTCCTTGTCAAAGGGTGCAAAGCCCGTCAGTAACACGGTTTGAACACTCATCGTTTGTTTCTCCAAGAACACTCACCTATCTAAAAGAGACTTTCCCTCGGACTTGTTCGACCGCTCATCGGGGGCAATTAACCGCTAATAACCGCGCGGCTTCGTAAGCTTGCCCGAAAGGTTCACATTGCGCTTTGAGTATAGGAGTAATTGGCATGAATATTTCAATCGGAGTGTCTCGCTGGGCTAAGCCATGGTTAGGTAGCGTCGCGATTGGCCTTGTGGGCTTGGTGAGTGCGAGTGCATCAGCGACCGATGTGGCGGTCAGCGTTGGCGGGGAAATTAAACCAGGCGTTTATGGCCGAATAGATATTGGCACACGCCCTCCGCCACTAGTCTTGTACCCGCAGCCGGTTGTCATCGTCGCCCCACCCCGGCAAGCTGTACCCGTGACACCGGTTTACATGCATGTACCGCCAGGCCATGCCAAAAAATGGGGCAAGCATTGCCATCAATACAACGCCTGTGGGCAAGCGGTGTATTTTGTGAAAAACTCTGATGATCAAGGCTATAGTCACGGCAAACACAAACGCCACAAGCACGACGACTAGTTAGTGACAATCATCTCTTGCCTTTGCCGCAGCAATTCACCATCAATGCGTTGAGCAAGATTTTCGATATCGGCGCCACTGACGCCACAGGCTTTGAAATGAGCTTGCCAGGTATTCACCACGCTAACCACCTGGGCCACCTCTCGCTTGGCGT
>JAYUOT010000247.1:0-5739 GCA_043760705.1 Betaproteobacteria bacterium | reverse complement strand
GCCAAAGTCGCTGCGAACATCAAAGAGTGCGTAAACCCCCGATGCCCCCACGGTGATTCGTAGGCGACACCGAATTGGAAGGCGATCACATCAACATCCGGGACGATTGAAACGAACGAAGCCAGAAGCAACAGCCTGGGGCTTACAAGCTTGTTCTTGCATGCGACGTAAAGTGCGACAGGGATGGCGATGTGGGCGAAAGCTGAGGCCATAACTGTTCTATTTTACCGAGGACGATGAACGCGGTGGCCGATGAGCTCAATCGGGTTTCATCACCCGTTCCACCTTCGCCTTGTCCAAAAAGCGTTCAAACCCGGTGAGCGCCGAGTTGACCTCTAAACTGTTGGTGAGCTCTTGCATGGCCATTCTCCCGAGAATTTCAAAAGCAGTCTTGATGCCATTGCTGCCATGCGCCTTCACTGCGGCTCGCATTTCGGCGGGACAGTTTTCGGCGATTAAACGGGTCACCAGGACACCCATGGTCTTTTGAGAGATCTCAGTGATGGCCGGGGTCGTCGCCGCGAGCGGTGCAATCTCCGGGTGAGCGGCCATCGCGACAAACACCCATTTTGCGAGATCTTTGCGATCTCTGCCTGTGGTGCTGTCAGCGAGGCATCGACCAAACTCTTCAATCGGTTGCGCGGCATGGGCAGCACCCAGAGGCATGAGAAGGGTAAAGGCCAGTACCGTGCTTCGTAGCTTATTCATATCGTGGACAGGATGAATTAGAGAAAAATGCAGTCTAATGCGCGCGGGAATTTTTTTCCATAGTCGAACGACAAAGGGTTGTTCCGGTAAACCGGCCCCGACGAAGACAAATCACTAAATGCGCTTGGCAATCTCTTCCAGCATCACTTCGGTCGCCCCACCGCCGATGGACTGCACGCGAGCATCGCGAGACATGCGCTCCACGGCGGTCTCGCGGATAAAACCCATGCCGCCGTGAAACTGCACACAGTCGTAAGTCACATCATTCACCAGCTCGCCACATAGCGCCTTGATCATGGAGACTTCTTTGTTGACTTGCTCACCCTTGGTATCGCGCCAAGCGGTCTGATAGACCAGCGCACGCGCAGCTTCTACCTGCGCCATTCGCATCGCGATGCGGTGTCGGATACTTTGCTTGTCCCAAAGACTGGCGCCAAAAGCTTTGCGCTGTTTCACCCACTCCAAGGTGAGTTCGATGGCTTTGCTGGCCGCGCCGATCATCATGGCACCCAGTACCAGACGCTCGTTTTGTAGATTCTTCACCAGGGCATAGAAGCCGCGATGCTCTTCGCCGATCAATTGATCTTCGGCGATAAAACAGTCTTCAAAGCTGAGTTCGGCGGTATCGCTGCTCAGCCAGCCTGTTTTTTTAAGCGGGCGGGCGACTGAGAAACCAGGTGCGCCTTTCTCAATGGCAAACATACTGATTTGATGATTGCGGCCCGGCTCGCCAGTCTTGGCTGCGACAAAATACAAGTCGCCATGCACCCCATTGGTGATGAACATTTTGCTACCGTTCAAAATGTAGCCACCCGCGGTGCGCCGGGCGTAGCTGCGCATCGAGGCCAGATCTGAGCCCGCATCGGCCTCGGTCATGGCCACCGCGCATATCTTTTTACCCGAAATGATATCGGGCATCCAGCGCTGCTTTTGCTCGTGGTTGCCCGCGTGATGCAGGTGCGGCGAAGCCATATCGGTATGCACCAGCACGGTCACTTCAAAACCGCCATAGGTGCTGCGACCTAGTTCCTCCGCCAAGACAACATTGGCCAAGGTATCCAGCCCCGAGCCGCCATAGGCTGGGTCGTAACCCATCCCGAACAGGCCGAGCGCGCCCATCTCGCGCAATACCTGGCGCGGCACCATGCCTTGTTCTTCCCAGGCGTCCGCCACGGGTTGCACCTTGTCGGCGATAAAGCGCCGCAGGGTGTCGCGGATTTGCTCATGCTCGGATGAGAAGTAGGGCGAAGTAGGAGTCGAAGTAGGAGTCGATTGAAGCGTGGCGAAGGATGGGTTCATGTGCTTTGTGGCTCTTGGGTCAAAGGCGCTGTCATTGATGGCGGCGATGGGAGCGGGTGAATCGACGGGCCCTTATTGGGCGGCCTTGCCACCAAAATTCCCCGAAAAGCCGAGGACAGCCAGGCGGGGGTCAATGTATTTCCTCAGAGCCAGATTGGCTTGCTCCAGTGTCACGGCCGCGAAGGCTTCGTCGATCTTGGCAATATCCTGGGTGCCGAGGCCTGTAAACATCAGCAAACCCAAAAGGCTCATGACGCCGCTGTCCTGCGCACGGCTCAGTTGGCGGGAGCGCAAAATCGACTGCTTGGCATCGAGCAACTCTTGGTCGGTGAAACCGTCCTTGAGGGCCAGGGCGACTTCCTCGCGCCACGCGGCCACCACCTTGTCCCGCACTGGTGAGGCGAAGCTGGCGCTGGTAGTCCAAGTGCTGTTGTTGTCGAAATTCGCCCAGGCGACATAGGCTCCCACGCCGTAACTCAAGCCATCCTTCTCGCGAACCCGTTTCCACAAACGCGAGCTTCCTCCCTGGCCGAGCATGCTGCTCGCCACGGTAAGGGCCGGGTAGTCGGGGTGTCGAACATTGATCGGTACGGTGAGCGATGCAAAGAAATTGGCATTGGCTTGATCGGGCCCTTCAAACTGAAACACCTTGGCCGTATTGGGTTTAGGCGTGGTAGCGATACGCTGATAAGGCTTGCCCGATTTCCAGTCTCCAAAGTTCTTCTCAAGGGCTTGGATCATTGCCTGTGGTTCAAAATCTCCGACCACGACCACTTCGCCATAGCTCGCTCCAAAATAATCGCGATGGAAGGCCACAATTTGCTCACGAGTCACGTTCTTGACTTGAGCGGCTGCTTCCTCAAAGGTAGGCGTGTAATAAGGATGCTCGAGAGGGTAGGCGGCTTCGTTTCGAGCCAGGGCATTCGAGAGCTTTTCATCGGGGTCTTTTTTCTCGGTGTCAATCTGCTGCAGCCGGGCCTGACGTAGACGCTCAATTTCTTTGGAATCAAAGGTGGGTTTGCGCAATACTTCAGCGGCCAAGGCCAGGGCCTCCAGCACCGTGCCTTTCTCGCTCTTCAGGCTCAGTGAGGCCCCGCTACTTGAACCCCCAAATCCCGCTTGTGATTTAAGCGCCAGCAACTTGTCGCGCAGTTGCTCCTTACTGATTTGGGTCGTCCCGGAATCAAGCAAGGCCCCGGCAAAACTTGCGGCCGTACTTTGCCCCTTCAAATTGTCCAGGTTGCCGCTACGAAAATTAGCCGAAAGTAAGACCGTGTTGCCACGAGTGGCTTTGGGAACCAGTGCATAGCGCAAGCCATTCGGCAAGCTGCCGCGAATCGCTCTGGCCTCAATGTTGCTCAAGGTATAAACGAATTCCTCAGCGGCGGCGAGCGAGGCTTTGGGTTGGTACTCGGACACCGCCGATTTGAGTTCGTACTCACCGGTGCCAGCGGCACGCTTGGTGGGCTCGCCAGGGTAATACAAGCCCACGGTGCGATTGTCGCGCACGAAATAGGCTTTCGCCACCCGGTTTAGATCTTCGAGCTTGAGCTTTTCGGCCCGGTCGCGCTGAATAAAGATAAGCCTCCAATCGCCCATCGCCACAAATTCCGTCAGCCTCAGGCCGATGCTGTCGGGGTTGTTAAACGAGTCCTTCCAGCTTTCCAGGTATTGGCTTTTGGCCCGTTCGAAATCGGCCGCGCTAATCGGCTCTTTGTCGACGCCTTCGATCAACTCCAAAACCTGATCACGAAGCTTGACGAGATCTTCGTTCTTGAGGCCGTCGGCGCCAAACATGGCGCTCCCAGGGTCAAAGCTCCAGGCGGTGTAGCCACCGACCTCGGTAGCGATATTGGTTTCTACCAGACGTTTATAAAGCCTGGCGCTCGGTCCGTTGGCGATCGCGGACGAGGCAAGCGATAAAGCCACGGCGTCAGGGTGTGCTGCGCGTGGCACGCGGTACATGACCGACACAAAGGGCGAGCCGGTAGCCCGGCGCAGCACCACTTCACGTTCACCTTCCTGGAGCGGCTCGGTGGTGTAGGGCTGGGGAATGGCGGCGCTGGGCGCCTTCAGCTTGCCGAAGGTTTCGCTGACCAGGTTCAAGGTTTTTTGCAGGTCAAAGGAGCCCGAGATAATCAGTGTGGTGTTATCGGGACGATAGTAGTTGCGGTAGAAGGTTTGGATGCTCGCTATGGGCACCGATTCTACGTCTGAGCGTGCGCCAATCACGGCGCGCCCGTAGGGATGATAGCCATAGGCGGCAGCATTCATACGCTGGCCCATCATGCGACTCGGGTCGTTCTCGCCGCGCTCCATCTCGTTACGCACCACGGTCATCTCAGAATCGAGATCGGCTTTGGCAATATTCGAGTTCACCAGCGCATCCGCCAGCCAATCCACATACCAGCGCATGGTGTCCTCGTTCGGACCAAAGCTGGCGAAATAGTTGGTGCGGTCGGTATTGGTCGTGCCATTGGCCCGCAGACCTCGGCGCGTGAACTCTGCCCAAGGGCTGGCGTGACGAGGAGTGCCTTTAAACAGAAGGTGTTCCAACAGGTGCGCGACACCTGTTTGCCCGGTGATTTCATGGCGCGAGCCTACTCTGACCGTCATGTTCACCACGGTCACGGCTTTTGAATTTTCAGGGAAGACGAGAAGTTGCAAGCCATTCGCGAGACGGTACTCGGTGATGCCTTCGGAGCTGGTGACGAGCTGCATGCCCTGGGGCAGGCGCAGCGGGACTGCGGCGCTTGCCGAAGTAGCGGCGGGTGTAGCGGCGGGTGTGGCGGACGGCGCCGTTGAAGTTTGCGCCCAAGAGAATGGCGCTAACACCAGCGCGAAGCCCGCGAAAATAATGCCGAAAACCTTTTGCGCACGGAATACACCAGGTCGCGGTGAAACCTCGGCGAAAGGCAAGGAGTTAGATCTGGGCGAAAAACGCATCAAAAAGCCTAAGAAAAAAGCCGCTACGGAACGAGCAGATAGGGTGACAGACAGGATGACCGAAAGGATGAAGCAGGTAGGGTCAAGCCCGTACTGTAAATTACTTACCATGAAACCCTTAGAACTCCCGGTCACCCAAACCTTACAAAGCGCACCCAATGGCCATCGTCGCGCCCTGATCATGATGCTTTTCGCCACGGCGATGTGGAGTATTGCGGGGATGGTGACTCGTCGCCTGGAGTCGGCCGCTGGTTTTGAAATCACCTTCATTCGAAGTTTTTTTGCGGCGCTTACGATTGTGTGCCTTTGGCCCTTCGTTCATAAAGGACAAAGCCTGCTCACGGCCTTGCGCTCGGGTGCTGCCGTTTGGATCGCGGGGGTTTGCTGGGCCGTGATGTTTTGTTGTTTCATGATCGGCTTGTCGCTCACCACGGTGGCGAATGTTTTGGTGGCGCAGAGTTTTGGCCCCATTTTTACGGCGCTCCTGTCCTGGCTCTGGCTGAGACGGCGCTTGAGCGTTCGCCTATGGTGGGTCGTCGCCGTCGCGGCCCTCGGGGTGGCCGTGATGTTCGTTCTGGACGCTCAAATGCTTTCGGGTCAGCATTGGGTCGGCTTTATGGTGGCCCTTGGAATTCCGGTCGCGGCAGCGGTGAACTTCAACCTGGTGGAAAAATCCGGCGCTGATGTTGACTTTATCTCGGCTGTCTTCTTGGGTGCGGTCATTTCCTGCCTGCTAATGTTTCCTCTGGCTTGGCCCCTGAAATCGAGCCTTCATGATGTCGGCCT
>JAYUOT010000246.1:0-5740 GCA_043760705.1 Betaproteobacteria bacterium | reverse complement strand
TTCTCTCAAGGTTATTCCCTGTTCGTGGGCCTTGCTGTAGGTTTTTTACTCGCACTTGTTTGGGTGGCCGGTTACATGGCGATTCAATTTCTGCTGGCGTGGACTTATGGCTCTCCCTCCCCAACCCCCCATCGACTCAGCGTCGTAAGTATGATTAAGCCTTGGTGGGGCGAGGTTTGCGTTTGCCTGCATGTTTTCTTTTGGCGTCAACCCTTCTTCGGGGACAAAAAACTCGCCAGCGGTAAAAATCAAGACCAACCCGCTTTACTTTTGGTCCACGGGTACTTCTGTAATCGCGCTTTGTGGAGCGGCTTTGCCGAAACTTTCGCGACCGAGGGGCATATCATTGGTTCAGTCAATCTAGAACCTGTATTCGGTTCCATCGACGAGTACCCTGCACTCATTTATGCGGCGATCCAGGAGCTTCGCGCAAGGAGTCGGCAAGGCAAGATTGTACTGATCGGTCACAGCATGGGTGGTTTGGCGATTCGCGCTTATCTGCGCGACTACGGGTGCGCCGCCGTCGCCAAGGTAATCACCATCGGCACCCCCCATCAAGGCACTTGGGTCGGCCAACTCGGCCACGGTAAAAACACCCAGCAGATGCGTCTAAATTCCGAGCTTCACCCGAATCTATGGCTCAATCATTTGCGTAGCTTAGAAACGGTGCAACAAGATCAAATGTTTGAAGTCATGTTGAGCCACCAGGACAATATCGTTTTCCCGCAAGCGATTCAAACACTGGGTCAAGCGCCCGTGCATGAGTTCAACGGAATCGGTCATGTGCAAATGATCTACAGCGCAGCAGTGCGAGCCAGAGTGCGCGAGATCCTGAGTCGCATCAAACCCATCCCCTAAGACGGTAACAAATCGCCAAGCCGATGGCATGCCAGAAAAGCTCGGTACATCGCGTGCCGGGCCCCTCTGACTTGGAGTTGAATGCCACACTAGAAATGAATACCCTTCATGAGTTGCTGCATCGCCATTTGATCAGCGCTCATCTGCGGCGCTTTCTCAGGCTTATCGCCTTTTGCAGCGGTAGAGTCGGGAAACATGCGGAAGGAGGTGTTCATGACGATCTGCATGATCTTCGGTAACAAAGCATGCATCACCTGCCCGGTAATCCCCAGGCGTGTTGCGATGCGAACAGGTTTGTACACCACCGCTTCCGAAATTAAATCCGCAGCCTCTTCCGGCGCCAGGGTCGGTACATTGTTATAGAGTTTGGTCGGCGCAATCATGGGTGTGCGCACGAGCGGCATATTGATGGTTGTGAACGTAATGCCCATATCCGCAAACTCACTCGACGCGCAACGCGTCCAGGCATCAAGCGCAGCTTTTGAAGCCACATAGGCCGAGAAGCGCGGTGCGTTCGTCAACACACCGATCGAGGAAATATTGACAATATGGCCCTTGCGCTTTTTCATCATCGCCGGCAACAAGCCCATCGTGGTGCGAACCGCGCCCAGATAATTCAGTTGAATCGTACGTTCCAAATCGTGGAACCGCTCAAAGCTGGATTCGATCCCACGCCGGATCGAGCGACCTGCGTTATTAATCAGAAAATCCACTCCCCCATAGTTCTCGACGATCCATTGACACATGCGGTCGCAATCCTCCATATTGGCCAGATCAACCGCAAAGGTAATCAGCTTGCCCCCCGTCGCATCAGCCACCTCTTTGGCCGCTTCATCGAGCTTGTCCTGATCACGGCCACAAATGATCGTGGTTGCACCGGCTCCTACCATTTTGTGAGCGCTGGCCAAGCCGATCCCGGAGGAGCCTCCAGTAATCAAAACCACCTTGCCGCCGACCGCGCCCTTCAGGGTGCGATCAATAAACAAATCAGGATCAAGGTGACGCTCCCAGTAATCCCAAAGAGTCCAGGCATAGTCGCCCAAGCGTGGACAGGCAATCCCCGTGCCCTTAAGCTGACTCAGCGTTTCGCGACAATCAAATCGCGTCGGGTAATTGATGAACTGCATCATGTCATCGGGAAGCCCCAAATCCTTCATCACGGCGTCACGAACGCGACGTACCGGAGTCAAGGACATCAAGCCTTTTCTGACGCTTTTGGGCACAAAGCCGAACAAAGCGGCATTGACCCGAATCGACATGGTCGGTGCATGAGCCGCCTTGGCAAAAGTCTGAAGCACATCGCCAATGCGCATCGGCTCGGGATCCACGAGATGGAAACATTTGCCATCCTGGCCTTTGGCGTGGCTCAAGTGGTCCAACGCGTCAACCACAAAGTCGACCGGGACAATATTGATGCGGCCGCCTTCAATACCGATGGTCGGCACCCAGGCCGGCAACATCTTGCGCAGGGTTTGAATCAGTTTGAAGAAGTAGTAAGGTCCATCAACCTTGTCCATCTCACCGGTTTTGGAATCGCCCACCACCAAACCGGGGCGATACACCCGGATCGGCACTTTACATTCATTTCGAACAATTTTCTCGCTCTCATGCTTCGTTGAAAAGTAGGGGTGATCCAAGCCCTCCGCCTCATCGAACATGTCCTCACGCCACATGCCCTCGTACATGCCCGCGGCAGCAATTGAGGAGACATGATGAAAGCAACCCGCCTTGATTTGATTGGCAAATTGCACCACATGCCGAGTGCCGTCGACGTTGATACGCATTTGCGTCTCAGCATCGGCTTTCAGATCATAGATGGCCGCCAAATGATAGAAATGCTTAAACTTACCCTCTAGTTTTTTCCGATCCACGACCTTAATGCCTAAACCCGACTCGCCGATATCACCTTTGACCGCAATGGCACGATCAGCGCCAACACCCCAGTAGGCAAAGAAAGGAGCCAGCTTCTCTTTGGAATCGTCTCGAACTAAAAAATGAACGCTCGTGCCTTTTCGCTCTAACAGCTTCTTCACGAGTCGTTTGCCAATAAATCCAGTGGCACCGGTCACAAAATACGACATAGCTCCTCCTTGTGGACAATCTTTACGTTAATTTAAATATGCGGATAGGGGTGGGTTATAGATCATTCCATCAAGCTGAGAATGTTGCAAGTTGACGGCTAAAACAGGTAAATTCTCAACTTTAGATTCGACCCACTAGCCTAAACCCCGTCGGGGTGCTCCCCTTTAGTGTGCAAGCTCTAAGCCTCCGACCTACATTTCGTTATCACTTATAGAGTGCAATCTAAACAATCATGTTTTTTAAGGAGCAAAGCCATGGTCAAGAAAGTCAAAGCTGCGGCAGGTAAATTCGAAAAGCAGGCCGAGAAGCAGGCTGACAACAACATGCTCGCGAGTGCCATCAAGGAATCGGCTCAGCAAATTTGGTTGGCAGGACTAGGCGCGTTTGCCAAGGCTCAAGCCGAAGGCGGCAAAGTCTTCGAAACCTTGGTCACCGAAGGTTTAAGCATCCAACGCAAAACCCGCTCAATGGCGGAAGAGAAATTAGGCGAAGTCACGGGTAAGGCCAGCAAGATGGCCGGTGAGCTTACCAAACAGGCGAACGATTCTTGGGACAAGCTAGAGAATGTATTCGAAGGCCGTGTTGAGCGCGCCCTTAGTCGTCTCGGAGTACCCACCAACAAAGACATTCAAGGGCTCATCGCCCGCGTTGACGATCTCAATAGCAGCGTCAAATCTTTGGGAGCCAAGCCTGCGACCCGTGCAAGAACGGCACCAACCCGAGCAGCAACGATTGTCAGAGCTGCCAAAAAAGTCACGGCACCAGCCGCTCGTAAGGCTCGAAAAGCGACCGCCAAGTAAAAGCGAAGCACTCCTTCACGAAAAGTTTCTAACGCTCTGACCCTTTTGATTCGCGTGCCTCGCAAACGTTTAGACCCTTCCTCTTCGAAAGAACCTGCCCGCCCGAAAATTGGGCTCGCCCTCGCGGGCGGTGGTTTTCTCGGCGCCACTTATGAACTGGGCGCCTTGGCGGCGCTTTCCGAAGCGGTCGACGGTCTAGACCTTTGCAAGCTCGATAGCTACGTGGGGGTCAGTGCCGGTGGCTTTATTGCTGCCTGCTTGGCCAATGGCATCACCGTGCGCGGTCGGAGCGCAAGGGGGATTTAGGAGCCTGAAGAGTGGCGCACGAACGGCCATTTGGCGAGCACTAGAGAAAGGACTGAGAAGCCTACCGATTGGACTACTTGATTCAAGCAGTCTTGAGGAAAAACTCAGCCAGCTTTTCGAGAAAACCGGTCGAAGCAACGACTTTCGAAAGCTCAAGACCGCGCTGCGTATCGTTGCCACCGACGTTGAGCTCGGCGAAGCGGTCGAGTTTGGCTCATTTGGACACGACAAGGTCGGCATAGCCAAAGCACTGTCGGCATCAAGCGCTGTTCCGGGCCTGTTCAAGCCCGTCCTGATTGATGGCAAATATTACGTGGACGGTGCACTCACGAAGACTTTGCATGCATCGGTCGGCCTGGAGAAATACAAGATCACGCATCCTGACGCCAAGATTGTCCTGTTAGAACCCAGTCGCTTCGACGCCGACACTTTCTTCACTGATATTTTTAGCCTGTCCGGGCGCAGACGTTTAGGTGAGCATGCCTACCGCAGCACTAGAGCCGATCTTCTCAATAGGTACGAAGACCTTGCTCCAAGCTTTGACAGAGTGGGATTACGACTGAATCGCGAAATTCTCCAACAAGAGGGCATGAGCTTGGTACGTTCGGATCGCAGTCGAGATCAGACTTGGATCTCGAGAGGCAAACTTGGGCGCGCACAAAAAGATCTCATCCTTGCCCTTGACGATCTGCAACGACACTTGAAGTTGCGCAAACTGATGACCTAAAGCTTGCACCTGGAATGCGAAGCTTCCCTGGTGGTTCTGCGCTCATCGCGGTCACGCATTTTTGAAAGACTTTTGCACTTTAAAGGCTTGGGGTGTTGTAGACTCTCGCTCACCAGAAGTTTCACGGAGCAGGCATGCAACGCAAGCCACCACGCCGGACACGCGAGCGCATACTTGAGCTCTCACTACGGCTGTTTAATGATCTTGGCGAGCCCAATGTCACGACCAGTGCGATTGCCGACGAGATGAACATTAGTCCCGGGAATCTCTATTATCATTTTCGAAATAAAGAAGACATTGTTGATGGTCTCTTCGAGCAGTTCGAACGCGACATAGACGACCTTCTCGACGCCCCCCTCAAAAGAGAAATCAATTTCGAAGATGCTTGGCTGTTCTTGCATTTGCTCTTTGAAGCCATCTGGAAGCATCGCTTCATCTACCGGGACTTGAACGATTTACTCTCCAAAAACCGTAAGCTGGAAGTTCACTTTAGAACCATTGTGGAGCGTAAAACCAAGGCGGCCCACGCGCTTTGTTCAGCCCTCGCCAAATCCGGCGAGATGCAAGCCAACCCAAAAGAGATTGAGGCGCTGTCGACCAATATGGTGGTGGTCACAACCTACTGGCTTTCGTTCGAATACATCCGCAACGCGCGTCGCTTCAACGAGCAGGTCTACCAAAGCCAAGCCATGGCCCGCGGTGCCTTTCAAGTCCTGTCCTTGGTTGCACCCTACCTTTCAGAGAACGGACGAGCCCTGTTCAATAAGCTCGCTCAAGAATATTTAGTCGGGCAAACCTAGTCAGCCGCTTTTCGCGATTTCTGTACTAAATCAGGCAGCATTCGCGAGCGTTTAAGCGCCCTCAATCAGGCACCGTCTCAGCCGAGGAGTTCGGGGTAGGTGGCGTAGCGAAGTAAAGGAAGGAGGGGCGGCTGACAAGCTGCCACGGGAGGACATGAGCGCAGCCA
>JAYUOT010000245.1:0-5748 GCA_043760705.1 Betaproteobacteria bacterium | reverse complement strand
TCCTCACTTTTTATCGCGGGTCCTTGCTTCAATGCAACACTCCCTTTGTGGTTAACTAAGGGACCGAACCCTAGATACAAATCACTACCGACCTGCTTTCCGTTATCAACCTCTGGATGAGTCACCTTGCCCGCAGCGGACCAAGTCTCCAAGGTGCCATTTTTCCATGTCGATAGACGAATCCGAACTGCACTTTTGTTGGCTTTGCGCTGACCCGATGGAGTAAGTTGATCGTCCGTGCCCACAGAGCCAAATAGCGCCGCCTCCGCTCTTCGCATAGCGTCAAGGTCAACATTGAACCCGACTGATGTCGCATAGGCCACCCTCCACCATTGCCTAAGCAACGCCTTAATCGGAGGTGTTCGCCATTGAGCGGATTGTTCGGCGTTTCCGAGAAACGCGGGGGTGACAAACTTTAAGTTCAATGCGATTGTTTTCATTGTCTCTATTTTGGTTGGCAAGCCTGGTCTCTTAAAGTCTTGGTAAATTCAGAAAACTATTTGATCTTCGAATACGCAATGGCTTGCGCGTCGAGCGCGAGCGAAAAGCTTTTGGCACCGCGAGAACCGAGACCGATGACTTCATACTTGGAGGATTCAATGGGTCCCAAGGCGGCCTTAAGCTTTTTATGAAGCTTGGACTTAAATTCACTAAATGTGTCGCCGTCCATGCCATGTTCAAGACGCTTTGAGGTCGTTTCTTCGCTCCCCATCTTGCCTACAATCGCGCGATACTCCTTCAGGAAAGCCTGCGCGTATTCACTGCTTTCTTGTTTTCTCAATAGTAAACTCGGCGCTCCCACTTTGGCGCGTCGGGCGAACCAGGAGAGGAACGCTAACTGAGCGGGCGGCAGGCCAATGACTTTACATCCCGCTTTGACCTGGCGATTCTGAAGGTCAATGATGAGGCTCGCGGGCTGAAGCGAGCGCTGGACCGCGGTAACAACTTCTGTGAATTTTGCGCCACCGTTTAGAACATCGAGGGGCTGGCCGAGGCGAAGGCGTACAAACGGAATGCGCGCCAAAGCAACATCTGCCGACTTAGCGTCCAACGTGAGAATCTTGTCCCCCTGTCTCGTGTCTACAGGATACTCGTAAGGTGTGGGATAGTAGAAGTATGGGCTGTTTTCGAAAGCCTGCGATACCAAAACGTGAGAGAGCTCATCTTGCGGACGACCAAACAAAGAAATTGCGTAGCCCACGTAATACCCCATGGATTTACGGCCGCCCGCAATCGACACATGAACCTGAACTTCGTCATCTGAGGTAAGTTCGCGAACGATGTCGCAAATAAAGTCGGCCGCTGCTTGATTGTCGCTTGGCGACCTAATATCGTCGAGTGGTCTACCGTTCTCGTCGCATATGACATGAATGGTGCTTGGATCAAACTTGATCTCGGGTAAATTAAAATCCATGCGAAGCCGATGAAACCAACCCTTACTTTCTGAAAGAAGGTTCAAACGCGCGTTCTCCGCACCTACCCGGGTCGTGATCACATGGATCTCTGTAGGAACCCACGGGTTCGCATGATTTTGAGTTAATGCAAAACAAGTCTCGGTAACCACTTGTGGGGAGAGACCGGTGACACACAACAAGATTCGACGTTTGAATTGCATTTACACATTCTGACCAAAATTAACGAATTTGGGTTGCTCGGCAAGGTTGCCGACTTGCCTTTGTCGTTTAAAGGGAAAATGAAGTCGCCTTTTGAACGAATTTTGCGATGCAAGACATTGCGAGAGATTCCCCTAACTAAAGTTCACATTGCTTTTCAAAAAAGGCTGTTAGCTGATTTAGAAAAATTTTGAGAGGTAAATTAACATGCCGGAGGTATGGGCTTGGAGTCCTTTGGTTTTCGGCGAATCCAAAAAAAGATAAGTGTCAGAACCAAGGGCTGTAACCTATACCTAGGTCCTAAAACTTATTTGATCGAACTACCTTAAAACTACCCCAAAATGATCTGTTTAGTGAGCATGAGATATTGCGAGGCGCGAACCCGGCCCCGAAATTCATCAAAATTTCGCCCATGACACTCCAATTCGAAACCTACCCCGATGGCTCAGGCGCCTATACTGATCCCGCCGAGTCGTCTTGGGACGTTGTCGAAGATTTTGATGAACTGATGGATGCGTGCGATTCGGGCGCACGATTCGAGGCTTGGCCCTAGGAAGCTGGGAGCCCGCCGCAACAGCGCTGAGACGTGGATTCTGCGCGAACGTCTATATTGCCGGTGGCCTCACCACTATTGAAGAAAAATCGATGGGCAATATCCAAAAGATCGGTAAAAAGTGTACCGTTGATGGTGTGATTGATAAGGCCGAGATGCCCACTCATCCGGGCTTGTGGTTTATGGATTCATCGTCCGCTGCTGCCGAGATGGTGACGCTTTGCGCCGCCTCCGGTTTCGTCGTGCATTTCTTCCCCACGGGACAGGGTAATGTGATTGGCAACGCGATCGTTCCAGTCATCAAGATTTGTGCCAATCCTCGCACAGTACGAACGATGAGTGAACATATCGATGAGGATTGCTCCGGTCTGCTGCAGCGCGAGCGCACCATGGATCAAACCGGCGATCAGTTGCTTGAGGTGATGATGCGTACCATTAACGGTCGCTTCACGGCGGCGGAAGCTTTAGGGCATCGTGAGTTTGTGATGACGCGTTTGTTTGAAAGCGCTTAACGAAGTATAGGAAGTAGCGCAAGCAAAGAGGCCCGCGAGTGGCGCGACCTAGCTTTGCGCCGAGGTTGGACACTGGACGGCCCGCTTCGCTTCAAGGGCGAGATCGACTGGAAAAGAAAGTACGGCCTGCAGAAAGTATTTTTTGATCTGCATAGCGTTGTTGGCTCGGAGGATAGCGATGAGTTGCCTCGGACCCATTTTGACGTCTATGGACTAGACCTGAAAGGCGCGAGTTGTGCGATTTTTATCGCTGATCGTCAGCAAGTGCTCCAGCAAAGCAAAAAGCGGTCGGGCTTGCTCGCAATGGGTTTGGTGGATCATGGTCCAAAGCGCTTTCAAAAAAGTTTAAGGTAAAGACGCTCTTGATCCCCTTGGTTCCATTGTGGCAACGGCTCGCTTTTGCCTTTGCTAAGGGTCGCTATGTCGACAAGACGTTAATGTCGTTTTACATCGATCCCGTAGCTACGCTCCTAGGCGTCGAGGGCGCGGAGATTACCCGTGTGATGGTTCTATCCTCCCTTGGAGACGGCCCCGCGCCGGAACTTCCGGGCAGCCAAGATCCAACGCCGGATACCCCGTCGGCTGGGCGAGATCAAACCGACCAACAACGGGCAGAACCCGGCGATCTAACGTTATCGCCGGGATGGACCGAGATTTCGCGTGAGACGAACGAGCCAACCCTTGGGCCCGGAGGGCCCACACTCTACCAGCTAGGATCGGGCGGAAGACTGATGCTCGCCGACGTCTTTGAGTTTGTACCCTATAACGAGTCTCGCCTAGCTCGACCTGTGGATCGTAACTTTATTGCCGCTGCGGAGGCCAGGAGACAGACGCTACTGACCGCACCTATGGATGTCTTGCGGCGGGATGCGTTGAAAGCGCTGAAGCGCCAATATCACGCGACCTACAAAACCTCTAAAAGTCGCAATGAAATATCTCTGTATATGTTTTCTGGCCCTATTAAAAGCAGTGGCTTCTTGACGCATGCGCGGTCCTACGGAGCAAAGCTGCAACAGAAATTGCCTTACTGCCTTTTTAGCAATAAGGCGAGCATTATTTATACGGGAGACGGCTATCTTGACACCCGAGAGAAATGGCACCGTCTTGCCGTCTACTTAGAAACCGAACGAACAGATTCGCTTCTTGCCTTTCAGGTTATGCATCACGGCGCTTCGAGTAACTGGCATGCAGGTTTGGCAAAATCCGTAGCCGCACGGTACGCGGTCTTCTCATCGGACACGAGTCATTCGCGGCTTAGGCATCCACATGAATCCGTGAAGCGAGACTTCGAGGATGTTTCTCACAGGTGCAGTGCCGATAAGTGCACAGGAATCGTAATCTGCGCGATGCGCCCTTAATTTTGGGCGCAGGTCTTTGATGGCAATCTCAATGATCCTTTGCTCACTAAGAAGTGATCGCTAAATTCGTTGCGCAATAAGCCTAACACCGAGCGCTTTACAAACCCGATTAATGGTGTCAAAGCGTGGGTGTGCGTCTGAGCGTAGCGCTTTATACAAACTCTCTCTCCCAATGCCAGCATCTTTTGCGATCTGGGTCATACCTCGCGCCTTAGCAATAGGGCCAAGAGCGGCAGCTAGTTCGCTGTCGTCACCATCGCTCATTACTTGGGTCAGATATTCAGCGATTGCTTCATCATCAGCGATTGCTTCATCATCATCGAGGTAATCCGCCATGTCGAATACTTGGAGATCTTGGCTCTTTGCTTTCTTGGTCATGCTGTATCGTCCTGTAGGTTTTTTGCTAACACGATTGCGTCAGCGGTATCAGATTGCTGAGTACTTTTGTCGCCGCCACCTAGCATGAAGATAATCGCACCGTCGCGCTCTGTGTACTACATGCGCCAACCTGGACCAAAAAACTCCCTCATTTCAAAAACGCCATCGCCAACGGGCTTGACGTCTCCCAAGTTTCCTCGCTGGGCTTTTTCAAGACGGCGTGCAAGCCGAATGCGGCTAACTTTGTCACGCAAGCCCTTTAGCCATGTTTCAAACTCAGGTGTTTGACGATTTGTGAAAATAAAGTATTGCATACTATCGAATACAAATTGTCTAGTGAGTGACCTGCTTCAATCGGCGTTCTCTACAAGCTTTGATCGATGGCGCAGTGTTGGTGAAACGCATGGCTCCAGCATTGCTTTGGATTTCGAAAAGAGCGGCGTTGTCATTCACCTGAAATGGGCGCAAAGCAAGACGGCGGGTCTGAATATTCATTGCCGGTCTGACGTCTTTCGCTCCGCAAGCGTTGGCCGACCTTTGTGAAACTCGACAACGGCCGCTCTCCAACCAGGCGTGCCAAACTTTCGGATCGCTTTAGAGGCCAGGGGATTGATGGCAAAGCCACGAGTGCCATCGTTGGTATTTGCATCGGGATTTTTGGCGCTGTTCAAAACGATAAGCGCTTCTACCGGAAGTATCAGATCTTTGCGACGAATATCGTCATAAGAGCCAGAGGAGATATTCTCACCCCAATGCTCATTCATAAATGAGATTACCTGTCGCGAAAGTAACTGATGCTGGTCGTCGTTATCTTTTGCTTGGCTCCACTTCGACTTAGGTGTCATGCCCGCGACGGCCAGAAAGGCTTTGGCCATTTTCTCTTTGCGTCGCGCGGTTAAGCCCTCAGTCGGCACGCCTAATTCAGAGAAAATTATTAGGGCATTCTCGACCAACTTTTCGATAGCCTCGGTCATGCACTTTCTACTTCCAACAATTGAAGCTGCATTGGATTTTTTCTAGTCGAAATATCCTGTATGGCAAGACGCTTAGGGGAATCCAAATAAGTTCGGATCGCTTTAGCAAGCTCAAAGGCTAGGAGGGGCGGAACTGCGTTTCCTACTTGGTTATAGCAGCTCGTTTCCTTGCCTTGAAACTCAAACCAGTCTGGGAAACTTTGCAATCTTGCACCCTCTCTAATCGTCAGGCGACGCCTGCGACCGTCTGGCAGCACAACCCTATGCATATCGCCAGTTGCGCCCGCTAAATTTCTACAGGTAACCGTGCGCGATGCGCGATGCATATGCAAGTCGCGCGGGGTGATGCACTTGGATGCT
>JAYUOT010000244.1:0-5750 GCA_043760705.1 Betaproteobacteria bacterium | reverse complement strand
AGCTCTACCTTTCAGGCCGGGCTTTCTCATTTCAGCCAATCACTGACCTAAGAGCCCTCATGCTAGACCGAACTGTAATGCTGGACCGACACCAATTGTTTGACAAAAGCGAAACGCTTGCGAAATCTGATCCGGAGCTTTGGACCATTGTTCAACTGGAAAACCAGCGTCAGGAAGCTCATATCGAGCTGATCGCCTCGGAGAACTATGCCAGCCCGGCAGTGATGGAGGCTCAGGGTACGCAACTCACCAACAAGTATGCGGAAGGCTATCCTGGACGACGCTACTACGGGGGTTGTGAATATGTCGACATGGCCGAGCAACTCGCCATGGATCGACTCAAGAAACTTTTCGGTGCTGAAACCGTCAATGTTCAGCCGAACTCTGGCTCGCAGGCCAATCAAGCGGTATTTCTCGCCTTTTTGAAGCCTGGAGACACTATTTTAGGCATGAGCCTGGCGGAAGGTGGGCACCTGACCCACGGCATGCCTTTGAACATGTCCGGCAAATGGTTTAACGTGGTGTCTTATGGTCTCGACGCGCAAGAGGCGATTGACTATGAAGCCATGGAGCGCAAGGCTCATGAGTCCAAGCCCAAGCTGATCATCGCGGGTGCCTCGGCCTATAGTCTGAGCATCGACTTTGCGCGTTTCGCTCAGGTGGCGAAGGACGTGGGTGCCATTTTCATGGTGGACATGGCTCACTATGCCGGTCTGATCGCCGCAGGGGTCTATCCCAACCCTGTGCCCTTTGCCGACGTAGTGACATCGACCACTCACAAGAGTTTGCGTGGTCCCCGTGGTGGCATTATTTTGATGAAGGCCGAGCACGAAAAAGCCATTAACTCGGCTGTCTTTCCTGGTTTACAAGGCGGTCCGCTGATGCACGTGATTGCGGCCAAGGCGGTCGCTTTTGGCGAGGCCTTGCGACCAGAGTTCAAGCAGTATCAACAACAGGTCGTCACCAATGCCAAGCTCCTGGCCGAAACCTTGATTCAACGGGGCCTCAGAATTATTTCAGGGCGCACTGAAAGCCATGTCATGCTTGTGGACCTGCGCGCGAAAAACATTACCGGGAAAGACGCCGAACGCATCCTAGGTACAGCGCAAATGACCTGCAATAAAAACTCCATTCCAAATGATCCCGAAAAACCGATGGTCACGAGTGGAATCCGTTTAGGTTCTCCGGCCTTCACCACTCGCGGTTTCAAGGAGGCTGAGACGGTGGCGGTCGGGCATCTGATTGCCGACGTGCTGGATAACCCTCACAGCGCGGACAATATCAGCGCGGTGCGCACCAAGGTGTCGGCCCTCACCGCGCGCTTCCCGGTGTATCGTTAATCAAGTTCGAACGCTGCGTATCCATTCGCAGGGTTTGGTTTGGATTACATTGTTCGTTCTTATTCACTAACCAAGAAAGCGAGCTCCCTTGCGTTGCCCTTTTTGTGATCATGCCGACACCCAGGTGATCGAAACCCGGGAGTCGGACGAGGGCGACTCGATTCGCCGCCGCCGTCGTTGTTTTCAGTGTGACAAACGCTTCACGACCTACGAGAGAGTTGAGCTTGCTTTGCCCGCGGTGGTCAAGAAAAACGGCTCGCGAGTGGAGTTTGATCGCCGTAAGTTAAGAGCATCGCTTTCTCTTTCTCTACGCAAGCGGCCGGTATCGGCTGAGGCTGTCGATTCGGCCATTCACCGAATTGAAGAAAAGCTTTTAAGCCTGGGTCTGAAGGAAATAGGCTCGGAAAAAGTGGGCGAGCTGGTCATGCGTGAGCTTAAGAAGCTCGACAAGATTGCCTACGTGCGCTTTGCCTCGGTCTATCGTAGTTTTGAGGATGTCGACGAATTTGCCGACGTGATCAATGAGGTCTCGCCGCGCGCCGCCATGAAGCCCTCGCCGCAAGCGGTGGTCCGAACTCGTTCGGCCAAAGCAAAACCGATTCGCTAACGATGTTCTCTGAGCAAGATTATCTTCATATGAGTCGAGCCCTGGAGCTCGCCAGTAAGGGCCTGTTCAGCACCACTCCCAATCCGCGCGTCGGTTGTGTCCTCGTCAAAGACGGTGAGGTGGTTGGCGAAGGTTGGCACCGGAAAGCGGGTGAGCCGCACGCGGAAGCCTTGGCCTTGGCGCAGGCGGGCGAGCGCGCTCGCGGCGCAAGCGCCTACGTGACCCTGGAGCCCTGCTCCCATTTTGGGCGCACACCGCCCTGTGCAACCGCACTGGTGGAGGCCCGGGTGACGAGAGTCATCGCCGCGATGGAGGATCCCAACCCCGAGGTTAGTGGGCAGGGCTTTGCACGATTGCGAGCGGCGGGCATTGATGTTCGTTGTGGGCTCCTGCATGAACAGGCTCTGGCCCTGAACGTTGGCTTTGTTTCGCGTATGACGCGAGGCCGTCCCTGGGTGCGTATGAAGATTGCAGCCTCCCTGGATGGCATTACGGCACTGGCGAATGGAAAGAGCCAATGGATCACCGGCGAGGCCGCCCGCCACGACGGGCACTATTGGCGCGCTCGGGCCTGTGCCATCCTCACCGGAATCGGTACCATTAAAGAGGATAACCCCACCATGAATGTGCGTGGCTGGGAGACCGGCCGCCAACCCCTGCGGGTGATCATCGATTCTCGCCTCGAAATAAACCCCGCCGCCCAGATTCTGCAGCGCGGCGTGGGCTTGGGTGAGAGCCTGGTGCTCGCTTGTGCTATAGACGCAAAGCCAAGTAGCCAACAATTGGATCGAGCGGCGAACCTTCCAGTGGCCTTCGTAGCCAGTAACGCACAAGGTAAAACAGATCTTCTCGCGGCCTTGCAGTATTTGGCCGAACGCGGTGTCAATGAGCTTCATGTCGAGGCGGGATACAAGCTCAACGGCTCTTTAATCAAGGCTGGCTTGGTGGACGAACTGCTTATTTATTTCGCACCCAAGTTGCTCGGCTCCGGGCAAGGGCTGGCTGCGATTGGGCCGATCGCTTCGATTGATGAAGGCGCCTCGTTTTCTGTGCTGGAAATGATACAGATTGGTGAAGATTTCCGTGTAATTTTGCAAAAACCCTTCATTCAATAAATCCCTTTCCAGCTTTTAGGTACACTAGGGGTAGCGCTGAAGCTTCTTAGAAACACTAAATATTGAGAGTTTTGCCCTGGGTTCATGCGCCAAGGTCTCGTGCAGCAAGTTCCTTTGAGTTGCGGCAGAGTTCGACATCAATCGTAATGTCCTGGGAGGGAATGTGCTTCACTCGGTTTCTAAGGCCCTATTGGCCACGGCTGTTCTTGCTGCTTCAAGTGTTGGTTCGTTAAGCTTGGCTCACGCCGGCGTGATTACCGTCGTCATTGACAATTTTAATGGTGCAGCTTTGGCGAGTCCCGGCGTGGCCACCGTCAATGTATTGGCTAACCCCGATGCGCGCTCGCCAGCGATCACTGCCGGCCCTAGCGGCGGCAAGTTTGCGATCGATTTGGCCACGAATGTCACAGGCGAGATCACCTTAGGCTACGGCGTCGTGCCGCTGCCCACTGGCTACACCTCGGCAAGTGTTTCCTACTTGGTGGCTTTTAGCAATATTGGCAATGATCCCACCACGGTTTCTGGAGTGGGCGGTCCGAACACCATTTCTGTCAGTGGCGGGGCTACGAGCAATTACCTTTCTTTGCCCAACGCCGGGAATCCGAACGGAGTCGTGGGTAGCGCCGGTTTTGCGGGCGGCAACCTTGCTCTTCTATTCAAAGCAGCCGGCACCCGGTCATGGGACCTGTCCATTGACAATCTAGAGCTTCGAATTGATTGCGACGGTGCTGCCGAAGTGACCTACGGTATCAAGGGCACAAACGCGGCCCCGGTGTCGGGCTTGGCGGATTACCTTTCCTTGGGCCCGAAATCCTGCGCGAGAGTCCCTGTACCGGCGAGCGCCGCCTTGTTCGCAATAGGTTTGGTGGGTTTGGCTCTGCGTCGTAAGGTGTAGATCTTCCCGAGCGCGAAGCACTCAGGGAAACGAGATGAAAAAGCCCGCCTTTGTGCGGGCTTTTTCTTATGGTGCAGCGATGCTTATGGTTGCAGCGATGCCTATGGTTGCAGCGATGCATAATTCGTGCTTCTAACGGGGCTTCTCTCTTCGTTCACCTCTTTGCTCTCCTCACCTGGTCTCGCCCCCTTTACGCCAGTGATATCCTTTAGCTATGTTTACAGGCATTGTTACCGCTCTCGGAAAAATCCAGTCGATCCAGCCCTTGGGCGATGTCGCGGCAGGTGTTCGGCTCTATATCGATGCCGGTGGCCTGGGTTTGCAAGATGTCGTCATTGGCGACAGCATTTGCGTTCAAGGCGCCTGTATGACGGCGGTTGAGATTCAGGGCAATCTGTTTGCCGTCGATGTTTCTCGCGAAAGCCTGAATAAGACCGCAGGGTTGAATGCGCTTGGCGAAGTGAATCTCGAAAAGTCGCTCACCTTGGCGACCAAGTTGGGCGGGCATTTGGTGAGCGGTCATGTGGATGGCTTGGGTCGGGTCGTGCGCTTTGAGGCGGTGGGGGAGAGCTGGCTGCTGGAAATTGAGGCGCCTCGTTCTTTAGCGAAGTACTTTGCCTATAAAGGTTCGGTCACCATTAATGGTGTCAGCCTCACTGTGAATCAAGTGACGGATCAAGTCGATGCGGTTCGGTTTCAATTGAACTTGATACCGCATACCGTGCAGGTCACCACTTTGCGCCATCTTCGCTCCGGTCAGGCGGTCAATCTTGAGGTGGATCTCATCGCGCGCTACGTTGAGCGTATGCTTTCGACGACTCAAGGCGGCTCACAATCGTTATGAATCAACAAGTTATAAGAATTCGCCTGACTCACGACGGCGCTTGACGGCTTTAGAAATACCGTTGAATCAACGGTAAAATAGACGGTATTTTCAGACACTCAAGAAAAATACAGTTATCGCCCTCACAGACTTAAAAATCCAGTCCATCAAAGGCACGGGTAAGCCACAAAAAGTTGCCGATGCTGAAGGCATGTACCTTTTCGTATCCGCGTCCGGCTCAAAAGCTTGGCGCTTCGACTACGGCTAGGCTCGTCCAGGGTGGGCAACTCCAAAAGCTAAGTCGGGGTCTGTATTCATTGCCTGACCGTACACCATCGGAACATGACACGCTGGCAGAAGTTGCGGCCAAGAGTACGCAAGGCGTGGTATGCCTGATCTCGGCGCTACGCTTTCACGAACTGACTACCCAGCAATCTTCAGAGATTTGGCTGGCGATTCCGCACAAGGCCCATCCGCCAAAAATGGATTACCCACCACTGCATATCGTGCATATGTCGGGCGATGCCATGTCACAAGGAATTGAACTAGTGACCGTTGCAGGGATGTCGGTGCGAGTGTTCAGCGTCGCAAAGACAGTTGCCGACTGCTTCAAATTCCGCAACAAGATCGGACAGGATGTGGCGCTTGAAGCGCTACGGGACGCGTGGCATGGCAAGCGGACGACGATGAATGAACTGTGGCGCTATGCGCAGATTTGCCGGGTCGCGAACGTAATGCGCCCTTATATCGAGTCGCTGGGGGCGGCATGAGCGAGAAGTAGAACCTTGCTGCATCCATCCGATCACGCTTGCTGAATCGAGCGCGTGTCGAAAATATTGATTTCAATCTGATGTTGACGCGCTATGCGCTGGAGCGTTTGCTTTATCGACTCAGTATTTCGGCGTGGCCTGATCAGTTTCTGCTGAAAAGTGCCTTGCTTGTTCGATCTCTGGGTTGACCAGCCGCATCG
>JAYUOT010000243.1:0-2875 GCA_043760705.1 Betaproteobacteria bacterium | reverse complement strand
AGCAGGTTGCTGAAATAGTTGGTGAGTTGTTCAGACGATAGATCGCCTAGGTCGTACTTGAAATACTCGCCCATGCGGCGAATGGCTCGACTATAGGCATCGATGGTCTTGGGTTGCAGGCCCTTGAGCTTGAGGTGTTTGAGATGAGAAACGTATCGCTGATCAAAAACAGCGCGAGTGTCAGTGGTCGTCATGTTGTGGTGCCTTCACGAATAGTGCAAAATCACCCCAACGAAATTGATGGGGTGAGCGTGCAGGTTAATTCGTGTCAGCAATCGGAGCGGCAGAACGCTAGAAAGTTACTCCGCGTAGCGGCTTCGTCCAACTATACTTTGGAGAGGACGGGTTGTAAGAGCATCACAGCGCACCAAAAGGGCAAGGAAGAGTCTGCTCTTTTTGTGCTTGGCGTGGCACCTGTGCCGGCCTTTCAAGTCGGCCGTTAAATTTCAAATAAGTGACATCGCGACTTCTGGGAAAGCCTTGAGCAATTCCTTATCGGTAGTCACTAGTTTTACGCCAAGAGTTTTGGCGACTGCGATAAATTCACAGTCATAGGCAGTACATCCACTATCCTTGGCTAGCTCGATCACTTGGTCGGAGTCCACGTGAAATTCACATTCCTTCATCAGGTCTTCGGCGTCAAGCTGAAGCTTCGTGGCCTGAGTTAAAGTCATTGTTCCATTGCGAATGTACTTGAGCAAAATATTTCGAAATTCGCTTCGCCAAAGTAGGGGCGCGTTCCAATGTGCGTCTAGCTCCATTAGTTCGCGCGCAGCCTGGGTAAATTTAGGCGACGGAATGTACCAATAAGCGATCACATTTGAATCAACCACTATCATGGTCGGCCTTCGCGTTTCGCTTTATCAATGTCCTTTGCAACGAACTTCTTAGGGTCAAGTTTGCTCGTGAGCATTTGAATCCGCGCAAGGCGCTCAGCAGGTGAAACCTTAGGCTTTCGCAGAATTGCTTCGAGGCATACAATTGCCTCACTGTTCAGGCTCCGTCTATTTGCTTCCGCAGTGCTTTTCAAGCGCAAGTAAATATCGTCGGGAATGTTTTTAAGCGTAATGGAAACTGGCATTTTTAACCTCACCGTAATGAAACCATTATGGTGCGCGTGAAGCTTTATGTCAAGATCGGTGGTGTTGAAACTTAATCGGGTAGCCGGAGGTCTTTAACCTCCAGCCCCCACACCACCCACCGTGCGGGTCCGCAGTGGGCGCATCGACGAGTCGGCTCGCTGACGAAGTTAAGCTCCTTTCTTTGCCGAGTAACCTTGTGCCTTGATCCACAGGTCTCTGATACTGACCAGTCCTTGTGCTTTCAACCACGCGTTGTTTAAGGCTTGTGGCAATGCTGGGGTTCTCGCCCTGTGCACTCGCAATGTTTGCACTCTGCTCATCGACTTCTCCTTGGTAGTAAATGCTGCAACGCACAGCACTAGCGTTTTAACTGTCCGTGACTGTTGTGGTAGACCCTTTCCTTTTTGGGATGGGTGAACTTGAGGCCCGACCAAGTGGCGTCCACACTCAGACAGGTGCTTTCCACCAACCCATGGCTGTAGCCGATGCGAATGACGGCAGGCAGGGCAAGGTCGGTACCAAGCTTTTTGCCCTTTGGCCACGACAGCCAGAGCATGCCTGTCGGCTTGAGATGTCGCTTGAGTTTCGGAAATGAATCGTCCATTTCCACCTGCGTTTGAGTGAAGAAATGCAGGTAGTCGAACTCCCCTTGAAGTCCAGCGCCAACGTCGAGGCCCGGCAGTTTGATGGCGTTCAGTGCGGATTCCGGAGCGTTCAAAAAGAATGCCCGCATTCCCTCCTTGACACCCATCTTTTTCGAAACCTTCCTTGATATCGCTACTTTCTTAATCGCCATGATGAACTTTCGTAGCGCGTATCAGCTGTATGCAGACGTTCGGCGTTGTAGGCATCAAAACTTTCGTCCTCCGGATATGCCTCGCGCCGATCACTGAATAGGGCCATCACATCCTTCCCTGGCCCTTCAAAATAGCCGTCCAGAGACATCATGTTGCAGACAATAAGTTTGCGCATAACTGTTCCACTTGGGAAACGCTTGGTTTCATGCCATATTGCGCTACCGAGGTGTTGTCGGTCTGTGCAACAGCACACAGTGCCTTAACTGGCCGCAGCAATAAGGGACGGACTACGTTTACTTTCAGAGGCGAAAGGAGTAGCGAAAAGGATCCGGGCCAAATTCATTTTTGAAAACAATTTGACTGCGACGTGTACGACCGGGGAAGCCGTCCCCTCATGCCATAAAAACGCCCAGAAGAATCAAGTTTTGACTTTGTCACCGACCTGCCCGCGGATCGTGGCCCCAATTCATCAGCGAATAACACCAGGGGGTCTTGGTAATATCACCCGCTGGGCGCTGCGCCAGTTGGCGGTGAATATAGCCGACTACCTTGCGAGCGTGAACGACGTCGTCATCGTTGTAATCGGCTTCATGTTTACCAAGCTGCACGACAGTTTTTTTGCCTGAATCATGGCCTACCGATTCGTTGCCCGAAATGGACTTGAAGTCAACCTTTTTGGACTCCGCTTTGTTTCTTCTGCATCGAGCTTCTTTAGCGGCTATAGAAGGCATCGCGAAGCCTGGGTGCAACTTCGATTCGAAGGGGCAAAGCGCGAGGCCTCAGGCCTGAACCCTTGTCCACCAACGCGTAACTCATGGCAGTGATACGGCCTGCTTAATAGTAGTTGTTGGTGATCATCACGCCACCGAGCAAGACGAAAGTGCTGGGGCAAAACGCGGGCGCCAGCAGCCAAGACATGTTGGCGGCTCAGGTCGGCAAATCAGCCGACCCCAAGACTCAGGTGTTGTCCGTTAGTCAGTGGTTGAACACGGAAGG
>JAYUOT010000242.1:0-5767 GCA_043760705.1 Betaproteobacteria bacterium | reverse complement strand
GGAAGGCTTCGAACTCGTCGCGAACAATCTCAGGCAGGCCAACACCCGAAGCAACTTCTACTTGCGCGAAGAAGCTCGCCGCATGTTCCTGCACTAAGCAATACAGTTCGGTCTGCTCGGGGCGGTGGCGCTCAAGTGGGCCTACTGCTTTCGTCTAAGCCGATGGGTTCGGTCTCGAAATACAGAAACCGAATCGATGGGATACAAGATCGTTTTGGAGTTAGCCGGGGTTGTTCGCGGGTCAGGGGGAGGGCCGCGCTGGCGTCAAACAAAAGACAGAAAAGTAGGGCTTAGCAGGGGTTGAAGAGCGTCTCAAAGCCAAATCAGCTAACCGCAAAGTCCATTCCAAGCGAAAATGCGGGCTGCATTCACCGCCAACGAAGCTGTTTGTGGCAATCGGCTAGGAGCCTGGGCTTTGGTAGTATCGGGCAAGGCAAGTATCATAATGTAGTGGGTAGGTACCAGGGAAGTAAATATCACCTTTTCATTGGCAAAATAGCCAACAGCGCCTCCGGATCGAAGCTCCTGCGATCATCGACCACGCAGGCGGCACCGAGATGCCCAAAAGTGTGGCTGAAGTATGGCGAATTCGCGTGGCACATTGGCATGAACATCAAACTAACATCGTCGCGGGTAAAGCGCATCTCGAGTGCTATGGCGAGCGCGATGAGGGTGCTTCCTTCATGACTACGGATGACGCCCTTAGGCCGACCGGTCGTAGCTGAGGTGTACATCAAGGCAAAGGTATCGGAAGGTAGCACTCTTGCGCTCGGCTCGGTCGCACTTCCCTCAGCAATCAGGTGTTCGTAGCCGACCCATCCCGTTTCACCCGTCTCGCCTAGACGCACGTAGTTGCCAGCAGGAATGGCGAGCGACTCACGGATGGGTTCGACGCGATCAGTCAGCTCATCTTGTACGATAAAGGCGTGGGCTTCGCTTTGTTCTGCAATTTAGGCAATCTCGGGCGAGGTTAACCGAAAGTTAATGGGTACGGCCACCAGACCGACATGCGCGAGGGCGACATAAATCTCCATCCATTCCACGCAGTTGTACGCAAGTAGAGCGACTTTGTCGCCTTTCTCAAGCCCGAGCGAGAACAAACCATTCGCCAATCGGGAGGCGCGTTCATGCCAAGCGCCGCAAATTGCTACAACTGTCTGCCGGTGTAGCGGTCGGCGGCATCACCGCACTGAGTCCCGATCTCGCATTCGCACGTCCCGCCGCTGGGGATCGCTTGGTTCTCGAAGATGCAAAAGGCACACCCTCGCCCTTGCGTGTTCAGGACATTCCTCTGGCCGGAAAGCCCGTCTTGGCGTTTCCTTTCTCACCAGCCACCAAAACCATCAAAGACGATTCTCGTTTGAACAAAATCGTGCTGATGCGCTTCGCCGAGTCGGATCTCGATGGTGAGACAAAAAAGCGCGCCGTCAAAGGCGTGATCGCCTACTCGGCCATCTGCACCCATCAAGCTTGCGACGTCAAGACCTGGGTCGCCAAGGACAAGGCCTTGGTGTGCTTCTGTCATTCATCCCAGTTCCTGTTGCTTGAACAAGCCAAGGTCAACGGAGGTCCCGCGCCGCGCGCACTGCCGGCCTTGCCGCTGGCCGAAGAAGGAGGCCAGCTCGTCATCACCGGCCCGTTCATCGGCAAACCGGGAGGTAGCGCCTGAACAAACCGAGGGACTCAGGCATCCCACCACACACTTGTGTTGAGCTAACAATGATTCGTCTATCTCAGGGAGATAACCATGAAACATCTTCGACTTAGTCTTTTCTGCGCTGCTTTGATAGCAGCGCCCATCGTATCCACCGCACAGCCCGCCGAATACACACCGGTCACGGACGCGCGTTTGAAGAACCCCGAACCCGGTAATTGGCTGCACTATCGCGGCAATTATCAGGGTTGGGGATACAGCCCTTTAGCGAAAATCAATACTGGGAACGTCAGCAAGTTGAAACTGGCCTGGTCGTTTTCAACCGGACAGGTGGAAGGCCACCAAGCACCACCGTTCGTTAATAACGGTTATATGTTCGTCACCACTCCAGGCGCACAGTTGATCGCACTCGATGCCAAAACCGGTAAGGTGCATTGGACCACCCAAGTGGGCGACTACAAGGCTCTGCAATACATTACCCTGGCACCTCTGGTTGCTAAAGGCAAGGTGATGGTCGGCTCCTCTGGCGGCGAGACCGGGGTGCGCGGTTTTGTGGCGGCTTATGACTCGGATACCGGCAAAGAAGCCTGGAGAACCTACACTACAGCAGCCCCGGGCGAGCCTGGCGGCGACACTTGGCCGGGTGACACTCATAAGAACGGCGGAGGCTCAATCTGGATCACTGGCACCTATGATCCCGACACCAATCTCTCGTTCTGGGGCACGGGTAACCCGGCACCCTGGCCGACCGAAGGTCGCAAAGGTGACAACCTGTACACCACATCAGTCGTGGCCATGGACGTCGATACCGGCAAGATTAAAGGTCACCACCAGTATCATCACAACGATGCTTGGGATTGGGATGAGGTCTCCGCGCCAGTCTTGATCGACACCGAAATTAAGGGCAAGAAGGTCAAGGCCGCTGTGCACGCAGGACGCAACGGCTACCTGTGGATCCTTGAGCGCACCAATGACAAAATCAATTTTATTGATGCCAAAGCCTATGTTCACAACGATGTTTTTACCGCGATTGATCCGAAAACTGGACGCCCGAGTTACGACAATACCAAGAAGCCCGGCATGGGTAAAGCAGTGTCATTCTGTCCTTCACTTTGGGGTGGCAAGGATTGGCCTCCTGAGGCCTACAACCCGAAGACTGGCTTGTTCTATATTCCCGCCAACGATAACCTGTGCTCCGAGTTACCGGCTGCAGAAGAGACCAAGTACAAGAAAGGCGATCTGTACATTGGCTACCCCATTGAAGGCGTACTGGGAAGTCTGCGCTTTCGCGATGGCAATCGACCCAAGACCATTGGCGAGATTCAGGCCTGGGACTTGAAGACCGGCAAAAAAGCTTGGAGCTACAAGTTTGATCGTCCCATCTGGGCGCCCTTGTTCACGACCGGCGGCGGCTTGCTGTTTGCGGGTGGCACCAACGATCGCATGTTCCGAGCATTTGATGCAAAGTCGGGCAAAGTGCTCTGGCAAACCCCAACCCCTGCGGGTGTCGCAGCCGTGCCCATGTCTTTTGAAATGGGCGGAGAGCAGTACATTGCTGTGCAATCTGGCTGGGGTGTCGATGCCCAGCGCATGCAAGACGGCATGAACGCCTTGCTCAAGAACAAAACGCCCGTGCCACAAGGCGGTGTTGTGATGGTTTACAAAGTAGAACGTTAAGTCGATCCCTACGCTCACGGGAGGGACGGTGCCGCGCTCTGAAGAACACCGCTTACAGAGGCGCGACACCATAATTTTGGCTGCATTTTTAATTGCATTTTTGGCTAAGTTCTTGGCGACAGTGCGAGTCAAGCTTAGGACGATTTTTCTTGTACCGCCTCTAGTTTTGACCTTGGCCCAGTCTCTGAGCCTTGCGCTGGCACTGATCCCTTTAGTGGGGCTATTGGTCCCGACGCCAGCGAACGCGCAGAACACTTCGCTCAATCGAGAGACGCTCCAGAAACTACTGCCGACCGGCCTACTCGCCGGTGAACTCGATGCGTTGTTGCCGATTCGGCCGGTATTTGAGCGCGTCGATGCGCGCCTCGTCTTGCGCGGATATGCCTTTGAGACAATCCATTTCGAAGCCGCGCGCGGCTATTCGGGCAAGCCCATTAATCTTCTAGTGACCTTGGCGAGCGATGGCACGTTTCTTGGCGTGCATCTTCTATCGCACCATGAACCAATATTTACTGATCCGCGAGGGACTAAATTACTCGCCGAGTTTGCGCGCCATTACGAAGGCTTGACGTTTCGCCACAATATTCAAATCATCGGCGCCAAAGACCAGGCACAGCGCAATACCTCCAGCGCAAGTCTGAGTGGAATCTCCACCGGCACCGTATCTGCACGGGCGATTGACCGAAGCATTATTCAAGCCGCCATTCAAGTGGCTCGCCAACGCTTAGACAACCAGACCCAAACCCAAAGCCCCGCGACCCCTGATGCCATCGATGAGCGCTATCAAAAAATGACTTGGGACGAGTTAATCAGTGCGCAGTGGATGCAGTCCTTACAGCTCAGCAACGCCCAGATCGAGGCGCGTTTTGTGGGTACGCCGGCCGCGGGTCTTGATCCTTATGCCAAGCAAACGCCACAAGAACCCGCAGTCTCGATTTGGTTGGCGCCACTCAGCCAAGCTCAAGTGGGCCGTAATCTGCTCGACGAAAAGGGCTGGGCCTATGTACGTTCGATTCTTGCCAGCGGCCAACAAGTGTGGCTCGCTGTGGAACGGGGTCGCCTCACCATCGGTGATAGCGAACGTCTTCGCGTACAACCAAGTAGCGTCGCGGCGGCGCGTCTACAAATCCTGCTTGGTCAGGCCGGACGGGCCTTTGAGCTACGCGAAATCGATTTCGATCATCAACTCCGTCTGCCCACCTCCTTGACTGAAGCAACACCGCAACCCAAAGCGCGACTGTTCAGAACTATCGATGCGCAAGAAGTCGCTGTGACTCAAAGCAACTCGAAAGCACTCGACCCCAATGCCGCCCTGGAACTGTCACTTTCGACCCATCGCCGCTACGGTAGCGACGCCCTGCAACGTGTGCGCGCCGACTGGACGCTGAGCTATCCGCAGCGAAACTCCCCATCGCGCGGAACACTGGGCGATGGACTGGCCGATGGACTTGGCGGAGTCGCAACGCCCCAAGGGATGATGGATGGTCCGTGGTGGCAGGCGTGGCAGCAGCGGAGCATCGAGCTAGGCGTACTCGCGCTCGCGCTGTTCACCCTGAGTTTTGCGCTGGCTCGACCCCTTTGGCTATCGGCCAAGGCTCACAGGCTGCGTTACTTTCGCATCACTTTTTTGCTGTTTACCTTGGGATTCATTGGCTGGTTTGCGCAAGCCCAGCTCAGCATCGTCAACCTGAGCTCGACCATCGAAGCACTGCGACGTGGTGAGAATCTGCACTTCTTGTTGTACGACCCCTTGACCGTATGTCTTTGGGGCTTTGTTTTTCTCAGCTTGGTGGCTTGGGGGCGCGGCACCTTTTGCGGCTGGTTGTGCCCCTCCGGGGCTTTGCAAGAGCTATTAAGTGTTGTGGCGCGCGCGCTCGGCATCAAGGGTTGGCGACTGTCCCAAGCGCTTGATCGTCGCCTGAAATTATTGAAGTACCTGGTGTTGCTGGGCGTGCTGACTTGTGCCGCCACGCTGAGCCCTTTCACCGATCAGGCGGTTGAGGTTGAGCCCTTCAAAACCGCGATCAACATGGGGTTCGAGCGCACCTGGCCTTTTGTATTCTGGGCCGCAGCCTGCGCCCTATCTAGTGTGTTTATTTTTCGCGGCTATTGTCGCTACATTTGCCCCCTCGGGGCCGCCTTGGGCCTTCTAGGCAGCGTACGACTCCTGAACTGGATTCCACGCCGAGCCGAATGCGGCACACCTTGTCAAACCTGTCGCTATCGCTGCGAGTATCAGACGATCAAACCCAGCGGCCAAGTCGATTACCGCGAATGTTTTCAATGCCAGGACTGCGTGACTGTTTATCAAGATACGCGCCAGTGTTTGCCCTTGGTGCGGATGCACCGAAGGCCACAAAACGAAGCGATAGCGCCGACTTAAATTTTGTAACGTGCGAGCGCCTTCTCGTCCCATTGAAGGCCGCTGCCTGGTCG